>NZ_JBHSBN010000004.1:0-322946 GCF_042650605.1 Micromonospora zhanjiangensis
GCCGCCGCTGGATCACCCGCTGGAAACCCGCCCTCAACGCCTTCGACCTCGCCTTCGACGGACGCCTGTCCGCAGGCCGTAACTGACCTTCACCAATATCGAGTTACACCGTTTTCTTGACACTCCCATCGCCGAAGCCCTGGTCGGCAAGAAATCAAGCGCCGGTGAGGCGGCCGCGGGTTCCTGCAACAGTTTCGTTCCCGGCACAAAGGTCCTGATGTCAGACGGATCGACCAAGGTCATCGAGAATGTCCGAGTCGGGGACACCGTGGTCGCGACCGATCCGGAAACCGGCGAGTCCGGCGCTCGGACCGTGACCCGGGAGATCACCGGTACCGGCAGCAAGGATCTCGTCGAGATCACTGTGGTGGCGGGGGAGGGGGCCGGCGACCGTACTCCTGCCGATGGCGCCACCATCACGGCCACCGACCAGCACCCGTTCTGGGTTGTCAACCTCCACAGCTGGACCGACGCCCGCGACCTCCGACCTGGCGACACGCTGGTCACGCCCGACGGCGCACGAGCCCGGGTCATCGACATCGTCGCCTATGACGCCGTCGCCACCGTCCACAATCTCACCGTCGACGATCTCCACACGTACTATGTGGTAGCCGGCACAACGCCGGTCCTCGTACACAACTGTGATACGGGATCTGCGGAGAAGTTGAGGAATGCTCTAAATGCTGCTGGTGATCTGGAGCCAAGCACGCCGCACTCCCCGCACCATATCGTTGCCGGCAACTCACCAAAGGCCGCTCCTGCGAGGGCGCAGCTCGACCGGTTCGGTATTGGGGTGAACGACGCCGAGAATGGTGTTTGGCTGCCGCGTAGTAGCTCGTCGCCCAATCCTACGGGTGCATCGGTGCACTCCCGGATCTATACCAATGAGTACTACAATTACGTTAACGACCTCATGGGAGGGGCCAGGAACAGGAGTGAGGCGCTGGACGTGATCAACCACGTTAGAAGGCAACTCCAAGGCGGATTCTGGCCGTAGCAACTGCTGTGTCCGCCCCTGTCGCACGATATGCGGAGGGGCGGACCCCCCAACTTGTTGGCATCGCACACGGAGGTTCGAGTGTCGAGCAAACGTCAGGTGGGCGAGGCGGTCGACATCGCTCGCGACCTTGTCGGCGATGAAGTCCCTGCTGGCCCGCCTGTCCCGGCACTGACAGAGTTCGCCCGGAGGTTCGCCGCGACAGAGTTCGATGTCCCGGGTGGCCAGGACTCGGACGGATATCTCTTTCAGTACGGGGAGGTAAACTGGCTTCCAGAACCTACCTTTGTTCTGAGTATGGTGCGACAACTAGAAGTCGTTGACACAAACGGAGAGCATGAGTCCTATGTCCAGGTGCAGTTTGAATATAGGTATTTACTGGATAGCGAGCTCAAAATGGCGGGGAACCATTCGGAGTGGTGGTTCCCTGGCGGTGTAACGCCTCTCGATTCTTGGTTGGATTCCGTGTCAAGGTCGGCGATCGGCGACCTTCTCAGAGTAAAGGAACCACAAGAATTCCTGGTCTGGATGGATCAATCCTGAACGCGCTCGGATGATGGCGAGCACGCGAGCTTCATGTGGTCCCGTTGGGTCGAGTGATCGTGCTGCTTTCCTGGCGACGGGCGTGAATTCGCCAGCAAAGCGGTGGTGGCGCTCGGTAGCGACTGGTTGGCGATGTGTGTCGACTGACGCTGCGGTCTGCCTGTGTTGCCGTCACGGTTGCCGTCAAATGCTTACAACCAATGTCGATATATCGATGGAAAGTGTCTGGGATGGTGGCGGAAGCGGGATTCGGTGGCGTGCCGCGTAGCGGAGCGGCGTCGATCGCCGGGAGTCGGGTTCTGGCCTTGACCGCCCACGCGATCGTCACGGCCTCGGGAGTCAATGGGAGTTGACGCGCTTGGGACTCGTGCGGCTCTGTTGCGTGGGCGCGTGCGCGGTGACGCAGTGACAATGCGAGGCCAGCTTCCGCCCTGCTCAAGGTGCAAGGGGGCGATGAACCGCATGGTCAGGGAATTGGGAGTGTCGGTTACGTATACATGGGACGGGGCCAAGGGTGCCGGAACATGGAAGGCGAAGGGTTAGGGATGAGGCTGACCGCCACAGAGGTCGGGTTCTTTGAGGACTACGAGGACGAGGAGGCGCTTGAGGTAGGCGTCAGCGGGATCGACGACGCTGGCGTTCAGAGGGCATTCTCGATCCAGCGATCCACCTATGAGCCAGACGAGCAGGAAGTGCAGTCTGGAATGGACTCCTACAACGTCTCGAACGAGCAGGGGTTCACGGTTTACGACTGTCTGCGGCGCGTGCGGCTTAACGGCGCGATGCTGGACCTGGAGTTCACAGCTGAAGACGCGGAGATTCTTGAAATCTCGGCTGTCGTGGAAGTGGACCTGCGTGATTCGGGAGTTGACATCACGAACCTGTCCATGAAGCTACGTGAGATCTTGGACTGGGGAGCCCCCGAGAAGCGACCAGAACTGATCGGACTGAACGTTTCCGAGTAGCCGTCTGGTGAGCGCGATTTCGAGTGTCGGGCGATGTTCGTCATTTGCCTTCCGCTCTCCGCCTCCAGATTTGGTATTGAGCGGAGGTCATTGGCTACGGGGCGCCGTGCGAATGGCTTTGATGGGGGGCGTTGCCGAGGCAGCGGCGGTGACGTCAGGTTACGCCAAGGACGGCGGTGCGTGTTCATTGAGGTGACCTCAGCGATTTCCGGTAGATATTTGTACTCGAAGTGGGTCAGGTGCAGGGCTGCGGCGACGAGTCGCCGATTCGGCTTGGGCCGACGGTCAGGGTCCCGGTCCGTCGGGTGGCTTCGGTGATGTCGGTGCGGCCGGGAGGCGTAAGCGTCGATGTACTCCAGCAGGAGATCCGCCCGCTGGGAGCAGTCATGCCGCCGTCGTCTCGGTTGTGTCGACCTGCACGACACCCATGTAGCACGCGCAGGGCAGGGTCGAGATGAGGTCGTAGCCGTGACCGCCGCAGCAGTCACACGGCATCCACACGGCCCTGGACCAGGCCGTGATGCAGGCGGTGGACCGGCAGTTGTGCTGGCCGCAGTGTTGGCAGTAGCCGGCGCAGTTGAGACGCGGCGGCTGGCTCGGGCTGATCCTCGGCGCGCTGGCGGGGTTCGTGCTGGACGGCATCATAAGAATCTTTCGTGAATTGGCCCAGTGCAGCGGTGCCACTACTGAGCGACCGGGTTCGGAAGGTTGACGCGGACCTTGTCTTCACCGACAAGACGCTTACGTCCAATGTCTGGGCAACACCGGAGAAACGGCAGGTGGCAGGGAGGGAACAAGCACTTGTCCCCTCCCTGTCCCCACCTGCGGGCGCATAATTACCGCATGGCGGGTCAGCTGTCGGCAGAGGACGAACGACCGACGTGGGCGCGGCGTCTGCGCGCTGAACGGACGGCCCGAGGATGGTCGCAGACCGAGGCCGTCCGATTGATGAGGTCCCACTCGACCGAGCCGTTGGCGGGCGACGCCAGCCTGCTGTGGAGCTGGAAACGGTGGGAGGCTGGCGAGGTCGAACCCGACGACTTCTACAAGAAGCTCATCGCGCGGACGTTCGGCACCGTCACCGACGCCTTCTTTCCGCGGCCGGCCCGCCGGGACGCGGACGCCGAGTTGATCGCCGGCAGTGGGATGGACACCCTGGAGATCATGTCCCGGCTTCGCGCGTCGGACGTGTCCGCGGCGACGCTCGACGCCCTGCGGATCACCGCCGATCGTCTGTGCTGCGAGTACCCGTACGCCCCGGCTGCCCAACTCCAGATGGAAGGACGGGCCTGGCTGCACCGCATCACCCGGCTCCTTGACGGCCGGATGACCCTGGCGCAGCACCGGGAAGTGCTGTCGCTGGCTGGCCTCGTCGCGCTGCTGCTCGGCTGCGTCGAGTACGACATGGGCCGTCGCCGGGACGCCGAAGTGACCCGGCGAGCCGCGCTGGCGCTCGGCGAGGAGGCCGGCAACGCCGACATCATGGGCTGGGCGCAGGAAATGCGTGCCTGGTTCGCCCTGACCCAGGGCAACTACGAGGGTGTGGTCACGGCGGCCCGGGCGGGCTGCGAAGTTGCCGGCAGTCGCAGCGTCGCGGTTCAACTCGCGGCGCAGGAGGCGAAAGCCTGGGCGCGGATGGGCGACCGGCGGAAGGTGGAGGTCGCGCTCGACCGGGGTCGATCGCTGCTCGACGTCCTGCCCCCACCCGACGACCTTGACCACCATTTCATCGTCGATCCGGCCAAGTTCGACTGTTACGCCATGGACTGCTACCGCGCGCTCGGCGAGGACCGGTTGGCGCGGATGTATTCGACAGAGGTCATCAGCACGTCGACCCGCTTCGACGGGACGTACGGCAAGCCGATGCGGGTGGCCGAGGCGAAGGTGACGCTCGGTGTGGTGGCCGCCCGAAACGGTGACGTGGACCAGGCCGTCGCGCACGGCCGGGACGCACTTGGCGGCGACCGCCAGTCGCTTCCCTCGCTTCTGCTCTGCTCGCGCGAGCTGAGCGGGGTACTCCGATACAACTTCAAGGACGCACCGGTCGTGTCCGAATACTTCGACGAGGTCGAGACACTGGCCCGCAGATGAATTCTGACGCTCAGCCCCGGTGAGGTGAACCTTCCTCGCCCACGCTGCCCGGCTCGCTTCCAGGTCGCGGGTTCCTGGGCCGGAAACGCCCGCCTGCAACTGGCGGGCGGCAACCCGATCCGGGCGGCTGCTGGTGGCCGCTCAGGCTGTGCCGCGCTGCTCATGACGAGGCGAAGTCGAACGCGGTTCAGCCGGGGTGCGGAGTGCCGGGTCGGCGACCCTTGCCGTCCTATCTACTTGCATCTATGCTTTAGCCGCTCCAGGACCTACCCCGCGAGGCAGTGGGTCGGATTGTCGAAGCGCTTCGACAACCCGTTGTGACGGGAGGCCGGCCCGTCGACCGCCTCCTCGCGCGCCCGTACGTGCTCGGTGGGCGCGTCGCCCAGGGCAGAGGGCACAGCGATGCAGCGATCTCCGGGCCATCGCTGACGCCTCGACCGCCGGCCGGCACCACGCCCGGTGGTCACGTTGAGTGCCGACCGCGTTTGTCGCGATCCGGCGGTCACGCGACCGGCCCCGGGTCGACCGGTCAGCAGACGATCACGCCCGCTGTGCCGACGTGTACGGCGGCCGGTTCCTCGCGGATCCGGCGACGTGCCACCGATTGCGGCTCGAACCGTAAGACGTGAAGACAGGAGACACCTATGAGATCAAGATTGAGAAAAATCCAGCTCGCGTTTCTCGCCGGCGTGTTGGCGTTCGCCGGATCCGCCGCCCTGGTGGCGAACTCCGCGTCGGCCGACAGCATGGTCCAGCTGAACGCCTCGCAACTCGTCGCCGACATGGGCGCCGGCTGGAATCTGGGCAACTCGCTTGAGGCCAGCAACAACGGAACCCCCGGCGAGACGGCCTGGGGCAACCCGGTGGTGACGCAGGCCTTCATCGACCGGGTGAAGGCGTCGGGATTCAAGACGATCCGGATCCCGATCTCCTACCTGGGCTACATCGGGTCCGGCCCGAACTACACAGTCAATTCCTCCTGGTTGAACCGCATCCAGGAGGTCGTCAACTACGCCTACAACCGCGGCCTGTACGTGCTGATCAACATGCACGGGGACGGCTACAAGACCGTCAACGGCTCCTGGCTGATCTGCGACTCGTCCAACCAGACGACGATCAAGGACAAGTACCAGAAGGTCTGGCAGCAGGTCGCGACCAAGTTCCAGAGCTACAGCGAGCACCTGATCTTCGAGTCCATGAACGAGGAGTTCGACGGGCAGTACGGCAACCCGACCCAGCCGTGCTACTCGAACATCAACGCCTACAACCAGGCCTTCGTCGACACGGTGCGCAGGACCGGCGGGAACAACGCCTCCCGGTGGCTGCTCGTCCCCGGCTGGAACACCAACATCGACTACACCACCGGCAACTACGGCTTCGTGCTGCCGACGGACCAGTACCGGTCCTCCTCCATCCCCGCCAACGAACAGCGGCTCATGATCTCCGTCCACTACTACGACCCCTGGGACTTCACCGGGGAGGAGAACACCACCATCACGCAGTGGGGGCCGAACGCCACCAACTCCGCCAGGAAGTCGACCTGGGGGCAGCAGGACTACATGGACGCGCAGTTGAAGAAGGTGAACACCTCCTTCGTCTCGCGCGGGTACCCGGTGTTCGTGGGTGAGTACGGTTCGATCGACAAGACGTCGTTCGACTCGACGAACAACAGGTACCGCGCGGACTACGCCCGCACCCTGGTGGCCACCGCCAAGAAGTACGGAGCGGCCACCGCCTACTGGGACAACGGCTACAACGGGCAGTACGGGTTCGGGCTGTTCAACCGGAGTGCCGTCACGGTGACCCAGCAGGGCATCATCGACGCCATCATGAGCGCGGTCGGGACCACCCCACCGACCACGCCGCCCGTGACGACTCCGCCGACCACCCCGCCGGTGACCACGCCGCCGGTGACGACTCCGCCGCCGGCCGGCCGGTCCTGCTCGGCGTCGTACACGGTGGTGGGGAGTTGGCAGGGCGGCTTCCAGGCCGAGGTGAAGGTGACCGCCGGTGGTTCGGCGATCAGCGGTTGGACGGTGACCTGGACGTACGCCAACGGGCAGCAGGTGACCCAGGCGTGGGGTGCGACGGTGACCGCCAGCGGCTCGGCGGTGACCGCCCGTAACGTCAGTTACAACGGTGCGATCAGCGCCGGCGGCAGCACGACCTTCGGCTTCCTGGGGTCGTCGACCGGCACCAACAGCGTCCCGTCGTTGTCCTGTACGGCCAGCTGAACCATCCCGTGGACCGAGCGGGCCGGGCGTCGCGGACGCCCGGCCCGCTCGGCGCGGACATCCCGGGTTGCGGTCCAGAGCCGGCGACGCTGACCGAAGGGCAGCCGCCGCCACCGCGGTCGGCCCGACGGAATGACCTACGCGGCCCGGCGTAGCTTCGCGCGCAGGGCGCGCCGGGCCACCGGGCCGAGATCGTTCATCGTCTCCACGAGCAGGGCCACCCGGTCCAGAGCGTCCAGTGCGGCACGGGCCGCCTCGGGGGCCACCCCCTCGTACAGTTCCAGGCCGATGAACGCGGCGCTCACCGCCCGGGCCAACGCTGCGGGGTCGAGCAGGCCGGCGGCCGGGGAGGTGGCCAGCAGCCGGTCGATGGTCTGCTCGATCGGTGCCACCCACAACTCGAGTGCGGTCGCGGTGGCCTCGGCCAGTTGGGGGTCGTTCTGAGCGCCGGCGAGCATCTGTGCCAGCACCCGCACATTGCCGTGGGCGCGCTCCTCGGCGTGCAGGTCGCGGCCCGCGGCGAGGAGTTCGCGCAGGTCGGCTACCTGGTCGAGGCGCTCGGTGAACGCGGCGACCCGGGCCCGGGTGGCCTCGACGCTGGCTGCCCGGAGCAGGTCGGTCACGCTGCCGAAATGGTAGAAGACCAGGGCCTGGCTCACGCCGGCGGTGGCCGCGATCGTCCGGGCCGAGGTGCCGGCGATGCCGTGGACGCGAATCGTCTCGATCGCCCCGTCGATCAGTCGCTGTCGCGTGTCGGCCACGACACCACGGTACGCAGTCTTGAGCGACCGCTCAAATCGGAGTAGCGTGCCGTCCTGAGCGATCGCTCAACTTCGTACCGCGGTGCGGGAGGGGTCATGGGGCGCCGGATCTACGTCGAAACGCTGATCCGGGCCGACCTGGACGCGGTGTGGCGGCACACCAAGGACCCGGACCGCCACACCCGCTGGGACCTGCGCTTCACCCGGATCGAGCACCTGACGGCGGAGCGGTTCCACTACCGGACGACGCTGCTACCGGGGCTGCACATCGACGGCTTCGGACTCACCCGAGGGGCGCGGAAACGCCCGGACGGCAGCGCGCTGTCGGTGCTGCGGTTCGGCTGCGACGACCGGCGGTCGCTCATCGCCCGGGGCGGCGGCTACTGGCGGTACGTGCCGACCCCCGCCGGCGTCCGCTTCCTGACCGCGTACGACTATCGGCCGCGCTGGGGCCCGGTGGGCCGGCTCACCGATCGCGCCTTCCGCCCGGCGTTCGGCTGGGCGACCGCGTGGTCGTTCGACCGGCTGCGACTGTGGCTGGAGGACGGCATCAGCCCGGCGGCGAGCCGCTGGTGCTGGATCGCCGAGACCGTGGCCCGGACGGGGCTCGTCGTCGCGGCGTGGTGGTTCGGCCCGGTGCCACTGGTCGCCGCGCTCGGCCTGCCGCCCTCGCCCTGGACGCCGGCCGCCCGGCGTTGTCGCCGACGCCCGTCGACGGAGGCCGGCCGCCGGAGTCGGTTGCCCGCCGCGACCGACTCGCCATGACCTCTCGCTCGCCACCTTCGGTCGCGGCCCCGCGCCGCGGTAACCGGGAAAGGACCGGTATGCACGGGATCTTCCGCCAGGCGCTCGGTGCGGATTTCGAGCGGCTGCACCCCGAAATGCAACGACGCTTCGCCGTCTCGGCGACGGCCGGAACCGCCTGCGTGGGGACCGGGGTGATGGACCGCATCTGGCACGGCGGCCGCCACCTCGTACCGTTCCTCCGGCTGGGGGCTGGCCGACACATCCTGTTCCCGGAACGCGGCACCGACGTGCCGTTCACCATCGAGAACTACGGCTACCGGGACCGCTTCGGCCGGGAGACGGTGACGTTCGTGCGTACTTTCGAACTGAGCCGGATCCGCCGCCGGTTCGACGCCACGATGGTCTACAGCCCGGCGCGTGGCCGGATCGTCGACTTCCTCGGCACCCACCAGCACCTCGCGGTGGACCTCCAGGTGAGCGTCGACACGACCGGTGGGTTGCGCATCCGCAGCGGCCAGCAGCGCCTGACCGAAGGTTTCGTCCGCTGCCGGGTGCCGGACGCGCTCACCGGCAGGGCGACCCTGCACGAGTGGTACGACGAGGCGGCGGCCCGCTTCCGCATCGACGTCCGGGTCACCAACCGCCGCCTCGGCCCGATCTTCGGCTACACCGGCAGCTTCACCACCCGGTACGTGGACACGAGCCAGGCACCGGTTCCCGCGGCCGTACGACCACTGCGGGAGAACCCGAACGACTAGGTTCGCTCGAGTCGGCACCGCCAAGCGGGTCGTACCCCTGGGTTACCCTCGCCGCGACGTGCTGACGGGAGGCGGGGATGGCTCAGGACCAGGACACGGCGTTCGCCGACAGGGACCTGCGGGGTGCGCGGTTCGACAGGTCGACGCTGGCCGGGGCGGTGATGCGCGGCGTCGACGTGCGTGGGCTCGACATCGACGCGCCCTGGCTGGGCGACGGCGCGCTGCTGGTCAACGGGGTCGACGTCGCACCGTTCGTCGAGACCGAACTCAACCGGCGGTTCGTCGGCCGCGAGTTGCGGCGCGCCACCGACCCGGACGGCCTGCGGGCGGCATGGGCGGCGCTCGAACGGGCCTGGGCCGAGGCGGTCGACCGGGTCCGGTCCATGCCCGCCGGCGCCGTCGACGTCTCGGTCGACGGCGAGTGGTCGTTCGCGCAGACGCTGCGCCACCTCGCGTTCGCCGCCGACGCGTGGCTCGGCAAGGCGATCCTGGGGTTGCCGCGGCCGTTCCACCCGCACGGCCAGCCGCACGTCGAGTACGAGACGGACGGTTTCGACATGGCGGTCTTCGCGACGACGACGCCGAGCCTGGCCGAGGTGCTCGCACTGCGGGCCGGGCGGCAGGCCATGGTGCGGGACTTCCTCGCCGACGTCACGCCGGAGCGGCTCGCCGAGCCTCGGCGGCACCCGTGGGCAGCCGAACACCAGGTGTCGGTCCTGCACTGCCTCCACGTGATTATCGGTGAGGAGTGGGAGCACCTCCGCTTCGCGCTGCGCGACCTCGACGCCCAGGAGCAGGCTCAGACGTAGGGCGTGAGCCCGCAGAACGATCGTGCCCATCATCGACGAGGCAAGGGGAGGAGCACCGGTGGCGCGT
Source organism: Micromonospora zhanjiangensis (assembly GCF_042650605.1). Lineage (NCBI taxonomy): Bacteria > Bacillati > Actinomycetota > Actinomycetes > Micromonosporales > Micromonosporaceae > Micromonospora > Micromonospora zhanjiangensis. The sequence goes on from NZ_JBHSBN010000004.1 coordinate 9,973, forward strand.
ACGCGGCTCTATCTCGTCCGGCACGGCGAGCAGGATCCGGCCGCCGGCCACGCTCCGGACGGTGGTCTCTCGCCGCTGGGCCGCGACCAGGCGGACCGGCTGGGCCGGCGCATCCACGCGGTGCCCTTCTCGGCGATCCACCACAGCCCGCTGGCTCGCGCGGTCCAGACCGCCGACATCGTCGGCCGGCATCTCCCGCGGGTGCCCCGACACGAGTGCGACCTGGTCGCGGACCGGACGCCGGTGCCGTCCGTCGCCGAGCGTGACCGGTATCCGCAACGGTGGCATGCCTGGCTCGACGGTGTGCCGGACGACGAGCGCGACGTGAGCACGGCCGGGCTGCGGACCGCCGTCGAGCACTTCGGCGTCACCGGCGACGACGATCGGCACGAACTGCTGATCACGCACAACTTCGTGATCGGCTGGTTCGTCCGGCACGTGCTCGACGCCCCGGTGTGGCGGTGGATCGGTCTCAACCAGGACAACTGCGCGATCACCGTCGTGCAGTGGGATTCCGACCGACCGCCGACCCTGGTGAGCTTCAACGACACCGGGCATCTGTGACGCAGGCGGCATCCGTCCGACCCTTGCCCTGAAGTCCGGTTCAACTCCTACCGTCGACGGACGAGACCGGCGAGCCGACGGGGGACGGGCATGGACGGGACGCGGACGGTACTGGTGACCGGGGGTACCGGGCGGGTCGGTGGGCAGGTCGTCGCCCAACTCGCCGGGGCGGGGGACGTACGGGTCCGGGTGTTGTCCCGGGACCCGGCGCGGGCGTCGGCGGTGCTGGGGCCGCGGGTCGAGGTCGTCGGCGGTGATCTCGCCCGGCCGGACACCCTGGGCGGCGCGCTGGACGGCGTGGACGCGGCGTTCCTCGTCTTCCCGTCGGTCGTCGCCGACCCGGCGGCCCGACCGTTGGTGGCGACGATGGCCGAGCGCGTCCGACGCGTCGTCTACCTGTCCGCCCACGGCGTGCCGGACGACCCGGGCGGTGTGGCCGACCCGGGCGGTGTGGCCGGCCCGGGCGGTGTGGCCGGCCCGGGCGGTGTGGCCGGCCCGGGCGGTGTGGCCGAGTCGGACGGGACCATTCTCGGGTCGCACGCCCACCTGGAGGGTCTGATCGCCGGGTCGGCCGCCGAGTACGCGTTCCTGCGCTCCAGCGGGTTCGCCGCGAACACGTTGGCCTGGGCGGGCGGCCGCCGAACTCTTCCCGTCGATGCCGCCGGAGGTGGCCGCCGGGATCGTCGCCGGCCATGCCGCGATGGTCGAGCGGCCCGAGCCGGTCACCGACACGGTCCGGCGGCTGCTGGGCCGGCCCGCGCTGACGTACGCGCGATGGGCCCGCGACCACGCCCGGTACTTCACCGACGAGCGGCCGCCCGGTACGCCGGACCGGTAGGCCGGTCGACGCTCACGGCGGTGCCGGCCTCACCCGCTCAGGCCGGCGTCGTCGCCGTCGGCCGGGCTCACGTGGGCCGCGATGAGGCGCCAGCCGCCGTCCGTACGGACCCAGGTGCGGGTGTAGCGCACCCGGGCCCGGAACGGCTCGCCCGCGATGGCGCCCTCCAGCGTGCCGAGGAACCACGTCACGCCGGTGTCACCGACCACGAGCGCCGTCAGGTCCTCCTCGTCGACGCGGGTCATCGACTGCCGGCCCGAGCGGTGTACGAGCAGGTCGTCGTGCTTGGTGTAGTGCCTGCCGTCCGGCCCGGTGAATACCAGCCGGTCGTCGATCAGCCGATCCAACGCGGCCACGTCCGACGCCAGTTGCGCCCGCTGCAGGCGCCGTTCGGCGTCCCGCAGTTCCCGCGTCGCCTCGTCGTTCACTGAACCGTTTTCAACCTCCCCTTGCGGGCCGTCGTCAGCGGAGGTCGGAGGCGGCGCGTGCGCGCCGCGCGGTTCAGGTTGACAAAGGTTCACTCCGCCTCCGCGAGCCAGACCACCCGGGACCGGATCCCGGCCGGGTGCCGGGAGCCGGTGCCGCGCGGCTGCCAGGTCGGCCGGTCGTCCGGCGAGCGGGCCGAGACCGCCTGGTTGCGGTACTCCTGCGGGCTCATCCCGCGTTCGCGTTTGAACGCCGCGCTGAGCGCGAACGAGCTGCCGTAGCCGACCCGCCGGGCCACCGTGCCGATGGTGACGTTCGCGGTGCGCAGCATGTCCGCGGCCAGGGTCAGCCGCCACCCGGTCAGGTACGACATCGGCGGCTCGCCGACCAGCTCGTTGAACCGGCGGGCGAGGGACGCCCGGGACACGCCGGCGCCGACGGCCAGGTCGGCCACCGTCCAGGCCCGCGCGGGATCGTCGTGCAGCATGCGCAGCGCCGGCCCGACGATCGAGTCGCTCTGTGCCTGGTGCCAACCCGGCGCGCCCGCGTCCGGCGAGGCGAGCCAGGCCCGCAGCACCGACACGAGCAGCAGGTCCAGGATGCGGTCGAGGACCAGTTCCTGGGCCGGACCGGTGCTGGTCATCTCGTGCCCGAGCAGGTCGACCAGGGTACGGTCGCCGGCCGCGGCGGGCCGGATCAGCAGCGTCGGCAGGGCGTCCAGCAGGCGGCGGCTGATCTCGCTGTGCATCTGGTACGTGCCGCTGAGCATGACGGTCTCGCCGTCCAGGCTGTCGCCCCAGGTGCGGACGCCCAGGTCCATCAGCTCGCTCTGGTCGGTGCCGTCGACGGAGGTGCACCGCTGTCCAGGATGGATGACGACCTGCACCAGGGTCTTCGGGTGGTCGGCCACCGTGTACGGGTCCGGCCCCCGCAGGATGGCGACGTCGCCCGGATGCAGCAGGGTCGGTTCGTCGTCGCCGGGGGTGATCCAGGCGCTGCCCCGCACCAGCGTGACCAGGGACAGCGGTGCCTCGTCCTGTATCCGCAGACACCACGGCGGGTTCAGGATCGACCGCAGCAGGAAGGCCCCTCGGGCGCGCGGGCCGTCCAGCAGGCCGGTCAGCGTGTCCATGGCCCCAAAGTACAGATCACTCGGGCCGGTGGCTAGACGATTGAACATGGGTTCGAGCCTTTCAACCATGGTCCGTCCAGCCCGGACCGGCTTGACTGGGGGACACCGCGAAGCCAATCGAAGAAGGGGGACCGGCATGCCGGACCTGCGGACGACGACCTTGTTGATCGCTGCCCTCACGCTGGGACTCATGGCCGGTCTGTTCTACGGGTACGCCGGCTCGGTGCTGCCCGGTCTGCGCGGCGCCGACGACCGGGTCGCCGTGGACGCCATGCAGCGGTTCAACGTCGCGATCCAGAACGGGCTGTTCGGGCTGATCTTCCTGGGCGCCCTGATCGCCAGCGGTCTGGCCGTCTACCAGAACGCCGACCGGCGGTCCGTGTTCGTGCCGACGCTGGTGGCCCTGGTGCTCTACGCCCTCACGCTGCTCATCACGTTCGCGGTCAACATCCCGCTGAACAACCGCCTCGCCGCCGCCGGGCCGGTGCACCGGATCGCCGATCCACGCGCCGTGCGGGCCGCGTTCTTCGGCCGGTGGACCCGGTGGCACGCGCTGCGGACGCTCACCTGCGCGGGCGCGTTCGCCGCGGCCTGCTGGGCCCTGGTGCAGCATGGCGGCAACTGAGCGGGTGGCCTGCCTGGCGCGGGCGTTGACGCTGCACGGCAGGGGCCGCGACCGAGGCTACGGGCAGATGCCCCGGTTGCCCGTCATCGAGGAGAAGTTCTCGATGGACATCCAGCCGTAGGTGCTCGTGCCCGCGACGCGCCCGTACATCCAGGGGGTGCCGTACTCGTTGAAGGACAGGCACCAGAAGTAGAGCTTGGTGCCCTTGCCGAGGAATGCGACGTTCCCGCAGTCGGAATAGGGGGCGACCTTCAGGTTGTAGCCGCCTTTCATGATGCCGTAGCCGTCACCGTTGTTGGTGACTCCCGGCGACCTGCAGGTGTGACTGGCCTGGGCGGCCGTCGGAACCGCGAGGCCCAGCGTGGCACCGAGTATTCCGGTCGCCGCGATGCTCGCCAGCTTACGAAAAGGCATGGCATTCCCCAGGGTCGGCCCGGCAGGTGAAGGTCCCACTATTGCATCGACGAGTGTTTATGTGAATAGCTTGTCATGATCGCGACATGTTATTGCAATTCATCAATTGCCTGTGATAAACGGGCCGGCGCCCCCGCCGTGGTGGGAGCACCGGCCCGGTCGCCGTCCGGTGGTGCCGGTCAGTAGCGGGACCACTTCTGGTTCGCGCCACCGGTGCAGTCCCACAGCTGGAGCTTGCCGCCGTTGCCGGCGACCGCGTCGCGGACGTCGACGCACCGGTTGGCGCTGAGGTTCACCAGGTCGCCGGCCCCGTTGAGGGTGAAGCGCTGCACCGGATTGCCGTTGCAGGTGACGAGGTTGACCTCGGTGCCGTTGGCGGTGCCGGCCCAGGCGGGATCCATGCACTTGCCCATCGCCCGGACCGTGCCGTCACCGGCGAACGTCCACTGCTGCGCCGCGGTGGTGTTGCAGTCCCAGATCTGCAGCTTCGCGCCGTCGACCGGGTTGGCGCTGGGGATGTCGATGCACCGGCCGCTCTGCGCCCCGCGCAGCCGGGTCGTGCCGCCCGGGTCGCCGCCGCCCGAGGTGTAGCCGGACACCCGTACGTAGTCGACGAGCATCTGCTGCGGGAAGGCGGTGGAGCCGTCCGGGTTACCCGGCCAGTTACCGCCGACGGCCACGTTGAGCAGCATGAAGAACGGGTGGTCGTAGACCCAGCGGTTGCCGCCGAGCCGGCTCGGGTCGACCCGGAAGTACTCGACGCCGTCGAGGAACCAGACGATCGAGTTGGGCTCCCAGTCCACCCGGTAGACGTGGAAGTCGTCGGCGAGCGGTGCGCCGATCGTGCGGCCGCCGCCGATGCCGCCGGCGCCGGAGTAGCCCGGACCGTGGATGGTGCCGTGGACGGTGGTGGGCTCCCGGCCGATGTTCTCCATGATGTCGATCTCGCCCGAGTTGGGCCAGCCGACGCTGCCGATGTCGTTGCCGAGCATCCAGAAGGCCGGCCAGATGCCCTGCCCACGCGGAATCTTGATCCGCGCCTCGAACCGCCCGTACGCCTGGTTGAACGTCGCGGAGGTCAACAGCCGCGCGGAGGTGTACTCGCAGCGGCCGTAGTGGCACTGGTAGTTGTTCGGGTTCTCCCGGCGCGCGGTGATGACGAGGTTGCCCTGGCCGTCCTGCACGGCGTTGCTGGTGCTGTTGGTGTAGTACTGCAACTCGTTGTTGCCCCAACCGCCGCCGCCGATGTCGAACCGCCACTTGCTCTGGTCGACGGGCGTGCCGGCCGGCGCGTTGAACTCGTCCTGCCAGGTGATACCGCCGATCGCCGCCCGGGCGGGCCCGGTCTGGTCCGGGCCGGTGAGCGCGGCGGTGACGGCGGTCAGGGCGACCGTGGCCAGGGCGAGCGCCCGGCGGACGGCCCTTGTTCTGTTCACGGGGGTCTCCTCGGGTGTGGGGACGGGGGCCGGTGGGGGGACCGGCGGGGTCCTGGAGAGCGCTCTCCAGTGAAGTGTGTCGATACTAGCGTATCTGTCAAGACTGTTAACTATTTCCTGGAGACTCGGCCGCCAGGATGCGGTCCAGCGTCCGTCGACCCATCCCGCTCATCGCCGGGTTACTGTCCACGTAGTACCAGTGGGCGCCCATCGCCTGTTGGAAGGCCCAGGCCCGGCCCCGTTCCCATTCCAGGTCGTCGCACCCGAGAGCCGTCCGGAACGCCTGTCGAGGTCCCGCGTCGAGCAGGTGCCAGCCGGCCACCAGGTCCAGGGCCGGGTCGGCCGGCCCCAACCCGCCCGCGTCCAGCACCCCGGCCAGCCGACCGCCGGCCACCAGCACGTTGCCGGGAATCAGGTCACCGTGGTTCATCACGTCCGCCCCGCCCCGCGGCAACTCCCGCATGACCCGCCACAGTCGGCGCAGCCGGGGTACGTCCAGCAGATGTTCGCTCTTGTCGAAACAGGTCTCCAGCCACGCGTCATGGCATCGGAGGTCGCCACCCCGGCCACCGCCGGCGAAGACCCGGCCGCGCGGGTCGATCGCGCGCACGGCGAGGATGAACTCGGCCAGATCGTGCGCGAATCCCACCGACCGGGCCGGGTCGTCCTCGGTCGCCACCACGCCCGGCAGCCAGGTCTGCACCGACCACGGCAGCGGATACCCCGCTCCCGGCTCGCCCAACGCGACCGGTTCCGGTGTCCGGAACCGGGTCCGGCCCAGCAACTCGCGGGTGGCCTCCGCCTCCGCCGCCAGCCAGCGCCGCGCCGCCCCGATGTCCTGGGGCTGCAGCGGGAAGCGGGCCGCCAGCCGGTCGCCGATGCGGAAGATGGCGTTGACCGTCCCCTGCGACGGCACGCTCCGCACCGGCAGGTCCCGCCACCGCGGGAACTGCTCGGCCACCAGCTCGCGCACCGTCCCGACCGGCACCGACAGTTGATCCGCATGCATCCGTCGCACGCCGGCAGCATTCCCGGTCCGGTCTCCGCCGACAAGCGAGTTTCGCCGGGTATGCGATCGAGGTGATCGCCCGGCCCTACCGGTAGCCGGTCGTGGCCGGGCGACCGTCCGTTCCGCCGGCAGGGTCAAGACCCCGGGCGGCGGATCTTCTGTGATCCCGCCAGCGGCGCCCGCCGGTCGGGCGGCCTAGCGTTGCCCGTACCAGGCAGGGTCGGAGGTGCGGCGATGAAGTTCGCGGTCAACTACAGCACGCCGTTCTACGGCGTCGATCCGGACCGGGTCGCACCGTCGCTGCCGTTCGCCGACCCGCTCGACCTGCTCGCCTTCGTCGCCGCGGCCACCAGCCGGCTGCTGCTCGGCACCGGCGTGCTGCTGCTGCCGTACCACCACCCGGTGGTCCTGGCCAAGCGGCTGGCCACCATCGACCTGCTGGCCAAGGGCCGGCTGCGGTTGTTGACGGTGGGCCTGGGCAGCCTGCCCGGTGAGGCGGACGCGATGGGCGTCGACTTCCGCAGCCGGGGCCGCCGCGCCGACGAGGCGATCGACGTGCTGCGACTGCTCTGGGCCGGCGACGAGGACGGGGTGGACTTCCACGGCGAGTTCTTCGACTTCGACAAGCTGTGCAGCTTCCCCAAGCCGTACGGGGGAACCGGGTTGCCGATCCACGTCGGCGGGTCGAGCCGGGCCGCAGCCCGGCGGGCCGGGCGGCGCGGCGACGGTTTCTTCCCCGGCGGCGCGCTGCTGCCGGACGAGCGGGCCGCGCAACTGGACCTCGCCCGGCGGGCGGCCGCCGAGGCGGGCCGCGACCCGGACGCGCTGGAGTACACCCGCCGACCAGCGCCGACCCGGCCGAGCAGCGCGACCAACTCTCCGCGTTCGCCGACCGGTTCGGCCTGCGCGACGCCGCCTGACCGCACGGCCGCCGCCGCCCGATCCTCGCTGCCGCGGTCAGGCCGTCGCGCCGGCCCGGCGCGGCGCCAGCCGTAGCCCGAGACCCGCGTCACACCCTGTCAGTTCTCGGCGGGCTGTTCTGTCGTACCTGTGTAACCACAGGCAACGGCAGAGGAGCCCGCCATGCACGCCCGTATGAACATCTTCGAGAACCCGGCAGCAGCCAAGATCGTGAAGCAGATCGCCGTGGTCGGTCCGATGCTCGCGAACTCGACGCTGCCCACCGCGACGCGGCATCTGGTGGAGATCCGGGCCAGCCAGATCAACGGCTGCGGCGCGTGCACCGACATGCACACCAAGGAGGCCGCGCACGCCGGGGAGACGGCGCTGCGGCTCAACCTGATCGCGGCCTGGCGGGAGGCGACGGTCTTCACCGACGCCGAGCGCGCGGCGCTGGAACTGACCGAGCAGGGGACCCGGATCGCCGACGCGGCGGGCGGCGTCCCGGACGAGGTCTGGGAGAACGCCGCCAAGCACTTCGACGAGGACCAGCTCGCGAACCTGGTCATGCTGATCAGCCTCATCAACGCCTTCAACCGGATGAACGTCATCCTCAAGCAGCCCGCAGGGCACTACCGGGTCGGCATGCTCGGCTGACCCGGAGCGACTCCCACGGCCCGGTCCCGGCCCGCGTCGCGCGGGTCAGGGCCGGGCCGTCCAGGTCACTGGTCCAGTCGCCCCAGCGCGGCATGACCAGCGTGAATCCCGTACGGACCAGCCGGCGGCCGACCGTCCGGCTCAGGGCTCTGCGCCGGTCGTCGGGGTCGGCTTCGGAAACTTTCGCGGTCTGGCCCGATACTTTCTGGCCCACAGTCCGCTTTTCCATTGACGAACATCGACGTCACGGCGTAGCGTACTGCGTGAAAGTTTTTCGTCGAAGCCGTGCCCCCGCTCCGAATTCCCCTTGGCAAGGAAAACGGAGCGGTGATCAGAGCGATACAGAAAGGCCGGTTCGTTCGCCATCCTCACCCGGGTCAACCGGATCGCCACATGGCAGGCCGGCGCGAACGCCGGCGCGATCCTGCTGAAGCCGGGCTGATCTGTTCCGCCGGCGCCGCAGTCGTCTGTCCGGCCGTATCGACAAACGCCGTCAATCACCGGGAAAGGTCCCTATGAAGAACAAACGTCTCGCGATCTGGGCAGCGACCGCTCTCCTCGCCCTCGGTGGTGTCGGGGCGGGAGTCCTAGGGGCGCCGGTCTACGGTGCGACCACCGCGGCTGGGACTGGCTCGCCCGGCCTGGCCGCCGGCGGCTGCGTAGCGGATCCCGCCCTGCGCGGCGCCACGAAGAGTCCGCTCTACACCGTCACGACGGACGGTACGCCGCTGTTCGTCGAGAAGATGACAAAGTACGCCCCTGAGATGCAGGTGCATTATGCGCACTGCTCGATGGCGGGAGCGGGCACGGCCCAGTTCTCGGTCACTGTCGCCGAGAGCTTCAGCTCGTACACCGTCAGCCCCAAGAGCCGGAAACTCGCCGTTGCCCGCAGCGGCAACACCATCACCTTCAACAGCGGCCCGAACTACCTAATCGTCCAATTCGACGCCAAGGAACTGCTGTTCATCCTGATCGACGCGCCTGAGACGAACGCGCCCCAGTTGGGGGACGCCAACGTCAAGAACCTCGCCGACTACGGCGTCGACAACACCGGCGCGACCCTGGTCACGGCAAAGATCCAGAGCGCCATCGACGCCGCGTCCGGGGCGACCCGGAACGTCCTGTACGTGCCTCCGGGCCGGTACCAGGTCGGCGAGTTGTGGATGAAGAGCAATATGACCCTCTACCTGGCCACCGGTGCGGTCCTCTACGGCTCGAACCAGAAGGGGGACTTCAACACCGGCAGCGGTGGGGTGAACATCGAGGGCATGCAGCACGCCTCCCTCCGGATGTTCCGGGTGAGCAACGCCAAGCTGCTGGGCCGCGGTGTCATCGACGGGAACGGGAAATACCTGCGGGCACAAGGCATCAACCTGGCCCTGCTGAAGATTGAGGAGAGTTCCGACATCCTGGTCGACGGCGTCACCGTACGCGACTCCAGTTACTGGAACACGCTCGTCTACCGCAGCGACAAGGTCACCATCAAGAACTACAAGCTGATCAACTGCCGGCCCACGACGGGGTACAACAACACCGACGGCGTGGACTTCGACGAGTCGACCAACAGCCTGCTGACGAACGCGTTCCTCTACACCGGTGACGACAACATGGCGACCAAGAACGAGTTCGCCAACAGCGGCACGATCAACACCAAGAACGTGATCCACGAACACATCGTCTGCTACAGCAACTCCGCCTGCGCGAAGATCGGCACCAAGACCGAAGGAAGTTCGATGGACGGGATCGTCTTCCGCGACATCGACGTGGTGAAGGCGGGGCGCTCGATGGTGATCGACGCGGTCGACACCGCCGTCGTCTCGAACACCCGATGGGAGGACGTCAGGGTGGAACAGACCGACAGCCTGATCGACCTGCAGGAGGATCGCCCGCCGTCCTGGCGCACGGTGAAGAACACCTCGACGATCCGGGACGCCTACTTCACGAACGTCTCCTCAGACGTGAAGAAGGTCGTCAACCTGCACGGGCGATCGTCGAGCGTCAATATCAACGGCGTGCACTTCAGCAACTTCACCGTCCAGGGCAAACCGGTCACCAGCCAGACCGACCCGGACGCGAGCTGGAACATCAACTCCTACGTCTCGAACATCACCTTCTCCACGGCGCCGCCGCCCACCACCCCGGTGCCCACCACCCCGGCGCCCACCACGCCGGCGCCGACCACGCAGCCGCCCACGACGCCGCCGCCCACCACCTCACCTCCGCCGAGCCAGTCGGGCGCCTGCGAGGTGGGCTACACGATGAACTCATGGAGCGACGGATTCACCGCCAGTATCCACATCACCAATCGCAGCGCATCGACGATCAACGGTTGGACCCTGGTGTTCACCCTGCCCAGTGGACAGACCGTGACAGGCGGCTGGAACGCCACCTTTACGGGCTCCAGTGGTCAGATCTCCGCACGCAACGTCTCGTACAACGGGACGCTGGCAGCAGGCGGATCCACCGACATCGGCTTCCAGGCCACCCACACCGGCAATACCGGCAAGCCCGGCTCCTTCACCCTCAACGGCGTCAGCTGCGCCCTCTCCTGAAGGACACATCGACGCAGCCGGTGGAACCGCGCCCGGGACGGGGCCCGGTTCCACCGGCCGGCCTCGCGCACCTGGCCAGCGACCGAATTTGACCCGACACCTACTGGTGCGGTGTCGGTTAACCCTCGTCCGAGGGGGTCATGGGCAGCCTCGGCGTTCTAACTGTCACGAGACTGTTCGCATCGAGGGACAGCGACGTCAAGGCCATGGGCGGCGTGGTACGCCGTCACGACATCAATGGGAATCCGGCCTCGTACGCCGACAGGCTTCCCCTGAGCCCGAGCCCAGGCTCGGATGACGGCGTTGGAGACGGGCGAGTCGGAGACGGTCGTGTTGATGGTCGCTGACTGGACGGGCGCCGGACTGATTGGGGATCGAGTACGGCTTGCCGGCACGGTCGTCGCCGGTTGGACGTATTGGACCAGTTCCGCAAAGATGCCTGGTTCGACGGTGCGGGTCCCGAACTGGCGGGCGGCCTGCGCCTTCCTCGTGTCCGGGACACTTCCGTCGGTGACGAGCACGACGGTTCTACGTGACACCGACCCGGTCACACGTAGTCCGCTCGCCTTAGCCTGCCCTTCCAACCGGGCCCGGACCAGTTCGTCGCAGCCGGTGAAGGCAACGCCGTCCCCGACATGGAGCGGTTCGCCATGAACCCATGAGTCAGGCAACGGCCTGCAGGTCTTCCCGCGTTGCTCGGTCAGGGCAGCCCGTGCCTCGTCAAGTACAGCCCTGACGATTCCGTCGTTGTATCCGAGGACTAGCGCGGCCCCAAGTAGCTCTTGACGCTCGTCGCGGGTGACTGTGCCATCCTCAATGGCCTTGTGAGCGAGCGCCAGGAGAAAACCCCGATGCGCTGCCTCGACCTGCTCCCTCGTCAACGAGTACGTTTTGGCGAGGCTGGCGAGGGCGGCTGCCTCTTCGCTGGTCAGTATGCCGTCCTCGAAGGCTTCGGCGAGCAACTCCAGATAGGCCGTTGCTCCGATCGGAGCTCCCTCCTCGAGGGTGGCCGACAGGGGTAGATCGTCGAGGAGGGCGGAAAGCGTACCCGCTTGGGCCGGTACAGGAGCCGATTCGGCGGGATGCCGCACAGCGATTTCAACAGCGCGGCGAGGGATCGCAGGCCATGGGATTCGCGCCGCAGTCGCGGGCAGGCCCAAGTGGTCGCGCTGCGGTTGCAGTCCGCGATCCGGATCGAGGTACGACACCAGCAGGGCTGCTGTGGCCCGAGCGTCACCGAGTGCGGAATGGGCGTCGTCGAGCCGAATGCTGGAGGCCGAGCAACAGTCGGAGAGCCGACGTCGATCCAGATGGGGAAGGTACGTCCAGCTCGCGTCCAGCGTGCACAGGTACGGACAGACGGGCATGGTCCAACCGGCGCGCTCGTACTCGTTCTGCAAGAACCCGATGTCGAAGGGGGCGTTGTGCGCCACCAGTGCGCGTCCGGCCAACCGGCCGGTCAGTTCACCAATGAGGTCGCCGAACCGCGGAGCGCGTCTGACCTCGGCGGCCGTGATTCCGTGGACCCTTGTCGCGCCGACAGGCCCGTCCGGATTTACCAGCGTTGCCCACTCGTCCACGGTCCGGCCAGATCGATCAGTGGTGATGACGGCGATCTCGACCACGCGGTCCTTGAACGTTCTCAGTCCGGTGGTTTCGACATCGACCACGACGAAGCCGCCCGTGGTTGGCGCTACAGCGGTGGGCACCGGGTCGAACGCTGACTGTAACCTTTGATGAGCGAGCGTACTGGCCTGCAACCGACGACGGACCCCATCCAAGATGCCCACCTTGCCTCCTACCTCTAGCGAGTACCGAATGTTCCGACTTCGGCTCACCCTGTGCAAGAGTGATCGACTATTCCGTCGCCTTCCCGACACATGGACCCACCGAGCCGGGCCTCGGAGCGAGTCCTCCGGTCAGGGACATGTCAGTCGCGCACGTTAGGGTGGCCCCCACCGTCGAGTGCCGAGGACCATCACATGACCATCTCCGTCGAGACACCTGACAACGAGCTCTCGATCCCCTTCGACTATGTGCCCGGTGCGCGTGGTCATGCTGTTCTCGCTGCGGGGGAGGACGAGTCCGGGTCGGCGGCACTGGCCGTCTGGCGGCTGGGCGCGACGGGTCAAGCTGTCGGCGCGTGGGTGCTATCGATGTCGGCAGTCCGACGCGACAACGAAGAGTTCCAGCAGGTGATGAACCTGATACGGGACAGGTCCCTGGTCGCTTGGGATGCCGATTCTCCCATGGAGGTCATCGGTCGGATCGCTCCTGAACTTCCGGCGTCGTTGGTGGAGAGCCTGCGACGGAACGTCCTGTTGATACCTGACTTGCTGGCCGAGATAGCCGAGCAGCGTGCGGCCATTACGCTCGCGGCCGACGAGTACCGGCGGACCGCGTCGTCGAAGGTTGCGCCGTTGATGTGGCCGACAGATATTCCGAGTCCGGCAGAGCTGCGGGTCGTCGCGGACGAGATGCAGCATCCTGCGGCACCGGTCGTAGCCAAGGCGCTGGGCCTGAGTGCGGGATTGGCCCGGGTAGCGCAGTTGTGGCAGGAAACCGAGCAGGTGCGTGCTCGCCGACGGTATCTCCGAACCCTCGGCGACCCGCAACTTTTGCCGCCACGTTGGCTCGAGAGCGTGCGTGCGGCGGTGAATGCTGGTAGTCAGGTGTAGGTGTACCGTCCGAAACGGCGAGGCGGCGAATGAACCGCAAGCCACCCACCGATCCGGTTCAGCATCGGAAGGTAGGCGAAGCCATGGACAAGGCGACCGACACCATCGGTGCCCGGATCCGGTACTGGCGGATGCGGCGCGGCGGCTTGAGTCAGGCTGTCCTGGCGGGCCTCGCCGGCGTCACGCAGTCCTACATCTCCCAGGTCGAGTCCGGCCGGAAGACCATCGACCGACGTTCCACACTGGTCGCCATCGCCGCGGCTCTCCAGGTCACGGTGGCCGACCTGCTCGGACAGGGTGCGGAACCGGGCGATCCGGCCCGGGAACGCGCGGCGGAGTGTGTACCCGCGATCTGGTCGGCTCTCATCGAGATCGAGGACGGTGAACGACGAGCGTCCACCCGTTCCCGTGAGCAACTGGCGGCCGACATCGCCCGGAGCGACCAACTTCGTACCCGGTCCCACTATCCGGCGATGGCTCGCCTGTTGCCCGATCTCCTGCTGGAAGCCGCAGCGGTCGGCGGCATTGTCCTCGCGCAGGTGGCCTATCAGGCATCCACATGCCTGCGGCAACTCGGCTACCGGCACCTGGCGCTCAACGCGGCTCGCGTGGCGGTCACTGCCGCCGAGGACGCCGAGGAACCGGCGTGGCTCGGGGCGGCGCGGTTCGCGTACGCACAGAGTCTGCCGATCGAATCCGCGTCGCTCGCTGCCCGAGCGGCCGACCGGTCGCTGATCGAGCTTCAGGCCGGCGCCTCCGATGGGCGGATCCGGCAGATGCTCGGCCAGTTGCACCTGTCGGCAGCATTGACCTCGACGGTCAGCGGTCGCCCGGATGCCGGTCGGGACCACCTCGCGGAGGCGACCCGCGAGGCCGCGACTCTCGGCGATCCACCGGACGGCGCCGGCTTCAACGGCTGCGGATTCGGGCCGACCAACGTCCGGCTGTGGGAGATGTCCATCGCAGCGGAGCTGGGGGAGTCGGCCCGGGTCATCGAGCTGTCGCGCACGGTCCGACCGCAGGTTCTCGCCGCATCGATACGACAGCAGTCGTACTGGCTCGATCTCGGTCGCGCACTGGCCGAGAGCGGACGGCGGGACACCGAGGCGGTGGCCGCATTCGTACGGGCCGAACAGGCCGCACCCGCGCCGTTCATGCTGAACCCGCTCGCCCAGGACGCCGTGGTGGCGATGGTGAGCCGGGCCAAGCGTCGTGCCATCCCGGACGATCTGCGGCTGTTGGCCGGACGGATGGGCGTTAGCCTGGCCCAATAACTCCTGGTAATCGCGGCGTTGCTAACCGATCATATCGTTCCGGTTCCGTGGGGGTGATCGCTCGCCACGGCCGGGTACGACGGTCTCCCACTGGGTTGCCGTTGTGCCCCTACCTTCGGAGGTGGGGATGCGCAACCAGGACGATGCCGCAGATCGATCCGACGGTGAGCGGATCGAGGCGGCCGAGCGGGAAGCGGCGCGGCAGCGGATTCTTGCGCTAGCCGAGGCGGACCGGATACCGGTCGAGGAAACCACCCGAGCCGTCCCCGACCGGCGGTGGCGGCGTGGCGGACGATGAACTGCCCATCGGCCGGCGGGTGGCGCAGTGGCGGACCAGGCGGCAGATGAGCCAGCAGATGCTCGCCGACCGGCTCGGCAGGTCCAAGAGTTGGGTCGACAAGGTCGAACGCGGGGTCCGGCGGCTGGACAAGTTCTCGATGATCCGGAGCATCGCCGAGGTGCTGCGGGTGGACACCTCGGTGCTGCTGAGTGATCAGGGGGCGGGGACCCGGTCTACCGACGCTCTCGGGCTGGCCGCGCTGCGGGCCGCGCTCGCCTGCCACCATGTCGGGGAGAGGGAAACACCCGATCCGCTACCGGCCGGCGAACCGGGACGGAGCGTCGGACACGCCTGGTCGGCCTATCAGCACGCGCACTATCCGCAGTTGGTGCGGATGCTGCCGAACCTGCTCGGCCACCTCCGGCGGACACCGGTCATCGCGGGATCGACAGCCGGCGCCGGTGTGTTCGTGCAGGCGTACCGGATCACGGCGTCCGTGCTGGTGAAGCTGGGTGAGGCCGATCTCGCCTGGCTGGCCGCCGATCGGGCGATGGCTGCGGCCGGCGAGGACCGGCTGCTGGCGGCGGTCGCCGCGATCCCCCTCGGCCAGGCGCTGCGCGCCGCTGACAACGGCCGACTGGCGATGGCAGCCACCATCGCCGCCGCGGATCGGATCGCGACGCCGACACCCCACGAGGGACCGCCTGAGGAACTTCCGCTGCTCGGGACGCTGCTGGCCGAGGCGGCCCTGTCCGCCGCCGCCTGCGGCGACGCGAGCAGCGTCCGGGAACTGTTCGACCAGGCTGCCCGGATCGCGGTACGGGTTGGCGAGCGGGCCGACCGGCACCGGACCGGATTCGGGCCGGCCTCCGTCGAGGCGGCCCGGACGGCCGCGGCGGTCGAACTGGGCGACGGTCGGGCGGCGGTCCGCCGGCACGAGCGGCTCGTCACGGGTCGCGCGCTGAACCACCTGCCCGTCGAGCACCGGGCCGCGCACCTGGTCACCGCCGCGCGGGCGTACCTCCTGGTCGGGGACCCGACGCGGGCCGGTCGCGCGCTGGTCGAGGCCGACCGGACGGCACCGGCCGAAATCCGGTGTCGGCCCGTTGCCCGTACGGTGATCAGGGCCGTGCTGTGCGGCGACCCGGCGCCGGCGGGCCTCGCGCACCTGGCCTCGCTGGCCGGCCTTCTTCGCTGAAGGCCGGCCGTCAGTCGATCACGTGGTCGAGGAACAGGTCGGCCAGCCGGGGCAGCCGCCGTCGCATTTCGTCGTCGTTGTCGAAGTCGAAGTCCTCGCCCATGTCGACATCGCCCGAGTCGGCGTCGGCCACGGCTCCCTCTCTGGCCCGGAGCGCCTCGTCGAAGGCGTCGTCGTCGCCGCCGGTGAGCCGCTGGTAGGCGTCGCCGGCCGCGTAGTTCACCAGCTCGGCGAAGATCGCCTCGTCGGCACCGTCGACGGCCGCCTGCCGGACCGCCGGGTGGTCGGCCAGCGAATCGGGGGAGGCGAGGACGCGTTCGTACCAGTCCCGCCCGAGGGCGATCACCCCGGCCCGGAAGTCCATGAAGCTGTCGTCCGAGCAGCCCCCGCTGATCAGATAGGCCGCCGCCCACACGTCCCACCGGTAGAGCGCATCCTGCAACCGGTCGAACCGTTCCTCGAAGTCGAGGATGTCCGTCGGGGAGGTCGCGACCAGGCGCTCCGTCAGGGCCTCGGCGATCGCCTCGCCCCCGTCGTCGGGCCGGTCGTCGATGCCGGCACGGGCGGACTCGACGAGCGCCCAGAACTCTTCGCTGTTCATGGTGCGGAAGTCTGGCATGGACGGGTGACACGGACTGGTCGGCAACGGGCCCGGGCCGGGTCACGCCGTCTCGACGCCATGATCGTTAACGTCTCTGACGTCAGACACGCCGCGAGGTGACTGGCTGAGACGTCAACGATCACCAGATCAGCGGGGCCGCCGGGGGTCGCAGCGGTGTCGCCGCGACCCCCGGCCGTCCTACGGGTTCTGGGTGAGCAGGTGGGCCTTGAAACCCTGGCCGAAGGTGGCGGTCGGGTTGCCGGTGTAGTCGGTGATCAGGACGTTGCCCTGACTGCAGCCCCACGGATTCCAGGTCCAGGCCAGGTAGCCGACGCCGTTGCGGTCGGCCCAGTCCATCACCTGGTCGATGTAGTCGTGGGCGCAGGTGTTCTGGCCGATCTCACCGGCGGTCACCGGGACCTGCTTGGCGACCGCGCCGATCTGGCTGTCCCAGCAGGACGTGGTCACGCAGGCGTTGAAGTTGTACGTGTGCCAGGAGGCCATCAGGTTGCCGGTCGGGTCGTTCGGCTTGTAGGCCAGCCACTGGGTCAGGTCGTTGGTCCAGGTCAGCCCGGCGACCATGATGACGTTCGTGGCGCCGGTGGCGCGGACGGCGTTGACCAGGCTCTGCATGCCGGCCACCTGGTAGCCGATGCCGGTGCAGGTGCCGCCGTCGCGCAGGCACTTCCAGGCCGCGGCGGCGTCGGTCCAGTTGTTGGCCGCGTCCGGGTAGGGCTCGTTGAACAGGTCGAACACGACCGCGTTGTTGCCCTTGAACATGGTGGCCAGCTGGGTCCAGAAGGTCGGCGCGTACTGGGCGTCGGGCATCGGCTTCTGGCAGGTCGCGTTGACGTCCGTGCAGGCCGACGAGGTGCCGGTGTACGAGCCGTGGTTCCAGTGCATCTCCACGATCGGGTTGATGCCGTTGGCCACCAGCAGGTTCACGTAGTCCTTGACGGCCTGCTGGTACGTGGCGCCGCTGGGGGTGCCGACGGTGCCGAGCCAGCAGTCCTCGTTCAGCGGGATCCGTACGGCGTGGATGTTCCAGGCCTTCATGGCGTCCACGCTGGCCTGGTCGGGGGTCGGGCTGTCCCACATGCCCTTGCCCTGCACGCAGGCGAACTCCGCGCTGGACCGGTTGACGCCGAGCAGCCGGTAGGTCTTGCCGGCCGCGGTCTGCAGCTTGTTGCCGGAGACGCGCAGCGCGGGCGCGGCCCCGCCCGGCGGGTTGCTCGGTGAAATCGTCGGCGTCGGGGTGGTGGGGGTCGGCCCGGGGGTGGTCGGCCGTGGGGTCGTGGGGGTCGGGCTCGGGCCGGTGCCGCCGGTGCAGGCCACCCCGTTGAGGGCGAAGTTGGTGGGCTGCGGGAACGGGCTGGGCGGCGTCGGGCCGGCCGTCGAGCGGGTCCAGTCGCCCTGCAGGCCGACGCTGGTGTTGGTCTGGTTGGTGCCGATGGCGCCGTTCCAGCCGATGTCGGTGGCGCTGACCGTGGTGGTGCCGGTGTAGGTGGCGTTCCAGCCGCCGGTGCGGGTGTGGCCGGTCGGCATGGTGAACGTCAACGTCCAGTGGCTGACCGGGTCGCCGAGGTTGGTGATGGCGATGGTGGTGTTGAAGCTGCCGGACGTCGGCGAGGACTGCCACGCGCTGGTGTTCGTGTACGTGACGGAACAGCCCGCCGCCGCGCTGGCGGTGGTCGGCAGGACCAGCACCGCCGGTACGCCGATCAGCGCGGTCGCGGCACCGGCGAGAAGGACGTGTCGCCGTTTCATGGGGTCACCTCTGTTCGAAGGCAGGGTCGGATCGCCGGAGGTCGCTCCGGCTCGGCTCCGCACATCGACGTCCGCCGACCCCACGAATGACGGCAGTCGATGCACAGGATTCGCAGGTACGGTCCGATACTTAACTGCTTAAGTCAAGCTCGTGGCCAAGATTTCCGGCCGGTGAACCCGATGCTTGACCATGTCGCGCGCTCGGGCTTACCGTCCCACGCAGCAGCCCGGGTGATTCGTCGGCGTCTTTCCCTTAAACGCTTAACGCATCGTGCCCACGGGCGATCTCCTCAACGCAGTGTCGACCCCTGGGAGCGGACATGAGAAGGCGATCGGCGGCCGTACTGGCCGCGACGATGCTGATGGCGATGGCGGGTTGCTCGGGTCGCGGCGGCACCGGCGGCTCGGCCGAGGCACCGACGGACCCGAACTCGGTAAGCGGTGACATCACCGTCCTGACCCACAAGACCGACCTCGCCGGCGACGGCACCCTGCAGCGGTACGCGGACGAGTTCAAGAAGACGTACCCCAAGGTGAACGTCAAGTTCGAGCCGATCGTCGACTACGAGGGCGACGTCAAGATCCGGATGAACAGCGACAACTACGGTGACGTGCTGATGATCCCGGGGGCGATCCCGGTGACCGACTACCCGAAGTTCTTCGCCCCGCTCGGCGACTTCGCCGACTTCGACAAGAAGTACCGCTTCGCCGACAAGGGCACGGTCGACGGGAAGGTCTACGGCGTCGCGATCAACGGCAACGCCTCCGGCATCCTCTACAACAAGGCGGTGTGGCAGCAGGCCGGGATCACGAAGTGGCCGACCACCACCGACGAGTTCCGGGCCGCCCTGCGCGCCGTCAAGGCGAAGACCTCGGCCGTGCCGTTCGGCACGATCTACCACGAGGGGTGGCCGCTGACCCAGTGGCAGGCGTACCTCGGCCAGGCCAGCTGCGACACCAAGGCGAACGACAACCTGGCCACCGACACCGCGCCGTGGGCCGCCGGCAAGGAACTCCGCGGCATCGACACCCTGCTGTACGACGTGGTGCACGACAAGCTGACCGAGCGGGACCCGACGACGGCGACCTGGGACGGCGCCAAGACCCAGATCGCCACCGGCAAGACAGCGACGTTGGCGCTGGGCTCCTGGGCGATCTCCCAGATGCAGGACACCGCGAAGAAGGCCGGCGCCGACCCGGCGAACATCGGCTACCTGCCGTACCCGACGCAGAAGGACGGGCACTTCTGCTCGGTGATCGGCGCGGACTACCTGCAGGGCGTGAGCATCCACTCGCAGCACAAGGAGGCGGCCCGCGCCTGGCTGGACTGGTTCGTCGACAAGAGCACCTACGCGCAGGACGAGGAACTGCTGCCCACCCTGAAGTCCGGCGCGATGCCGCCGCTGCTCAAGGCGTACCAGGACGGCGGGGTCGAGTTCATCCAGCTCAGCCAGGAGAAGAACGCGCAGGTCTCCAAGATTGACAACGAGTCGGAGGTCGGCCTCAACAAGCCCGACTACCGTCAGCACATCGTGGACCTGGCGCGCGGGGCGGCCGGCGGCGGGCTGGACGCGTACTTCGAGCAGCTCAACAAGAAGTGGGCGGCCGGGCTGAAGTCGGCGGGCTGACGACCATGACCGACCGATCCGCCGCCGGGACCGCGCTCGCGCGTACCGACGAGGCGGCCGTCGCGCCGGTGCCACCGGCGCGGCGGCCGGCGCCGGGGCCGCGCCGCGGCACGATCGCCCGGCTGACGCCGTGGCTGTTCCTCGCGGTGCCGCTGGCCTTCCTGCTGACCTTCACGTACGTGCCGGTGGCGAACCTGTTCTTCTACAGCCTGACCAAGTGGGACGGGTTCTCCCCGGACCAGCAGTTCGTCGGCGGCGACAACTACGTTCAGCTGTTCACCCGGCCGGAGCTGTTCCACGTGTTCCTGGTCAGCCTCTACTACCTCGCCTCCGGGGTGGTGCAGATGGCGCTGGCGCTCTACTTCGCCGTCGTGCTGAGCTTCGACACCCGGTTCCGCAACCTGTTCAAGGGCATCCTGTTCTTCCCGTACCTGATCAACGGGGTGGCCATCGGCTTCGTCTTCATGTACTTCTTCCAGCCCGGCGGGACCCTCGACTCCGTGCTGCACCTGTTCGGCGTGGGTGGGCGGCACCTGTGGCTCGGCGACCCGGACACCATCAACTGGTCGCTCGCCTCGGTGTCGATCTGGCGCTACACCGGCCTGAACTTCGTGCTGTTCCTCGGCGCGATCCAGTCCATCCCGGCCGAGATCTACGAGGCGGCGCAGCTCGACGGCGCCAACCGCTGGCAGCAGTTCCGGCACCTCATCCTGCCCGGGATCCGGCCGGTGATGAGCCTGAGCATCACGCTGGTCATCTCCGGCTCGCTGTCGGTGTTCGAGATCCCGTACATCATGACCTCGGGGGCGGGCGGCAGCACCACGTTCGTCATCCAGACCGTGAAGCTGGCGTTCCAGTTCAACAAGGTGGGCCTGGCCTCGGCCGCCGCGGTGGTGCTGCTGGTCATCACCCTGCTGGTGACCTGGCTGCAGCGGCGCATCGTGCCCGACGAAGGAGCTGATCTGGTATGACGACGCGGACCTCATCCCCGGCCGGGCCCGGGACGCGGCCCGGTCGCGGCACCGGTCTGCTCGGCGGTGCGCTCACCGCCGGCAAGTACGTGACCCTCGTGGTCATGTCGGTGGCGACCCTGCTGCCGCTGGTGGTCGTCTTCATGACGTCGTTCAAGACCGAGCGCGAGTCGGCCAACGGCGGCCCGCTCGACCCGCCGGACAACCTGTTCAACCTGAGCAACTACCAGCTCGCCTTCACCCAGGGGCACATGCTCACGGCGTTCGCCAACACCACCGTCATCCTGGTGGTCTCGATCGCCGGCACGGTGGTCATCGGCTCGATGACCGCGTACGCCATCGACCGGTTCCGGTTCCGGTTCCGGCTGCGCCGCCTGGTGATCGCGGGCTTCCTGGTCGCGGCGCTGGTGCCCGGCGTCACTACCCAGGTGGCCACCTTCCAGATCGTGAACTACCTGGGCATGTTCAACACCCGCTGGGCGCCGATCGCGCTCTACCTCGGCACCGACATCATCTCGATCATCATCTTCCTGCAGTTCGTCCGGGCGATCCCGGTCTCCCTGGACGAGGCGGCCCGGCTGGACGGGGCGTCCTCGCTGCGCATCTACCGCTCGGTGATCCTGCCGCTGCTCAAGCCGGCGATCGCGACCGTCGTGATCATCAAGGGGGTGGCTGTCTACAACGACTTCTACGTGCCGTTCCTCTACATGCCGGCCCAGGACCTCGGGGTGATCTCCACGTCGCTGTTCCGGTTCAAGGGCCCGTACGGGGCGCACTGGGAGATCATCTGCGCCGGTGCGGTCCTCGTCATCCTCCCGACGTTGCTGGTCTTCCTGTTCCTGCAACGGTTCATCTACAACGGATTCGCCAGGGGTGCCACGAAGTGACCGGTAAGCGGCCGACCATCGCGGAGATCGCGGCGCGGGCGGGAGTCTCGATCGGCGCCGTCTCGTACGCGCTGAACGGCCGGCCGGGGGTCTCCGCGCGGACCCGCGAACACATTCTGCGGATCGCCAACGAGATCGGCTGGCGACCGAGCGCGGCGGCCCGGTCGTTGTCCGGGTCCCGGGCGCACACCGTGGGTCTGATCATCGCCCGGCCGGCCGACACCCTCGGCGTCGAGCCGTTCTTCATGCGGTTCATCGCCGGCCTGGAGGGCGAGCTGTCCGAGCGGCGTACGGGGCTGCTGCTGCAGGTCGTCGAGGACCACCTGGCCGCGATCGGGGCGGTCCGGCTGTGGTGGGCCGAGCGGCGCATCGACGGGGTGGTGGTGACCGACCTGTGGGCGGCCGACGCCCGGATACCGGTGCTCGAACAGTTGCAGATCCCCGCCGTACTGGCCGGTCGGCCCCGGTCCGACACCCGGCTGCCCGCGGTTTGGGCCGACGACGCGGCGGCCGTGGTGTCCGCGGTCGACTACCTGGTCGCGCTCGGGCACCGCCGGATCGCCCGGGTCGCCGGCCTGCCCGCCCTCGAACACACCACCGTGCGCATCGCCGCCTTCCGCGCGGCGATGCGCGGGCACGGCCTGGGTGAACCCCGGGTGATGGAGACCGACTACAGCTGGGAAGCCGGCATGCGGGCCACCCGGGAGCTGCTGTCCCGCCGGGACCGGCCCACCGCGATCACCTTCGACAACGACGTGATGGCCGCCGCGGCGCTCAACGTCGCGCACGAGATGGGCGTGGCGGTCCCCGACGACCTGTCCATCGTGGCCGGCGACGACTCGCAGCTGTGTTTCCTGGTACGGCCCGCGCTGACCGCGCTGTCCTGGGACATCCCGGCGTTCGGGGTACGGACCGCCCGGGTGCTGCTGGACATGATCGACGGGCGGTCCCCGAGGTCGGCACAGGTCGCCAGCCCGCGCCTGGTGGTCCGGGCCAGCACCACCGCACCGCCACCGGCCTGACGCCGGCCGCGGGGAGGTCGTGGCTCGGCCGGTTCGCGGCACCGGCGCGGGCCGCGTGCCGCGCGGTCAGGCGGTTCGGTCGAACCGGCGCGCCTCGCGGGTGAGGTGGGTCAGGAACCGGTCCACCGCGGGCGGCCCGGTCCGGCCCGAGACGGTGGCGGCGTAGACGCGGCGGACCGGCTCGTCCTCGTCCCGCAACCGGAGCAGTGTGATGTCGGCGGGTGTGCCCCGGGCGGCCAGAGCCGGCACGAGCGCGACGCCGAGTCCCGCCGCGACGCAGCCGAGCTTCCCGGTCCACTCCGCGGCGACGATGTCGATCCTCGGCCGGAAGCCACTGGGCAGGCTGGCCCGCAGCAGCGTCTCCTCGGCGGTGGCCGAGCCGGCGATGAACGAGTCGTCGGCCAGTTCGGCCAGTCGGACGGTGCGCCGCCCGGCCAGCCGGTGCTCCCGGGAGACCGCCACCAGCAACCGCTCGTCCAGCAGATGGCGCAGGTCGAACCGGGAACGGTCGATCTCGTCCGCCGGCACGCAGCTCACCACCGCGACGTCGGCGTCCCCGGCGAGCAGCCGGTCCAACAGGGCGGGCGTCAACCCTTCCACGAGGGACGAGGCGATCTCCGGGTGCGCGCGGCGGAAGGCCGCCAGGGCCCGGGGGACGAGCGCCGCGACGGCGGTCGGGAACGCGCCCACCCGTACCCGGCCGTGCCGCAGGCCGCGCAGGTCCTCGACGTCGCGCCGGGCGGCGGTGAGCCGGTCGAGTACCGCCTCGGCGTGCGGCAGCAGCGTCCGGCCCTCCTCGGTGAGCGCCACGCCGCGCGGCAGCCGGTCGAACAGGCGGGACCCGATCTCCGCCTCCAGCGTCGCGACCTGCCGGGAGACAGCCGACTGGGTGAAGCCGAGCCGGCCGGCGGCGGCCGTGACCGAACCGTCCCGCGCGACGGCGCGGAACACCTCCAGCAGTTGGGTCTCCATCCAACCCATGCTACTTCGGAATGGCAGCGATGCCGAAGATTCGTTGGTCGCATCCCTCCGCCCGATCTAGCGTTGCCGCCATGAGAGACGTCGCGGTGCTGGGCACCGGAAACATGGGCGGCGCGATCGCGGCCCGGTTGCTGGCCGCCGGCTGCCGGGTCACGGTGTGGAACCGGACCCCGGCCCGGGTCGAGGCGCTCGTCGAGGCGGGGGCCGTGGCCGCCGGAACGCCGGCCGGGGCGGTCGCGGGGGCGGAGCTGGTGGTCATCATGCTGACCGACGCCGCCGCCGTCGAGGCCGCCCTGTTCGGCGCCGACGGCGCCGCCGCGGCCGTCGGCCCGGAGACGGTCGTCGCGCAGATGTCCACCCTCGGACCCGACGAGGTACGGCGGATCGCCGCGCGGTTGCCGGCCGTACCGTTCGTCGACGCCCCGGTCCTGGGCAGCGTCGGCGCGGTCACGGCGGGCACGCTGACCATCCTCTGCGGCGGTGCGGCCGACGCCCTGGACCGCGCCGAGCCCGTGCTGCGGCGGCTCGGCACGGTCCGCCGCTGCGGCCCGGTCGGCGCCGCGGCGGCCCTGAAACTCGTGGCGAACACCGCGCTGGTGACCGCCCTCGGCGCGCTCGCCGACACCCTCGCCGTCGCCGACGCGGTCGGCGTCGACCGGACCACGGCGCTCGACGTCCTCGCTGCCGGCCCGTTGGGCGCGGCGGTGCGCCGGGCGACCGCGACCGGGGCGTCGTTCGCCGTCGCGTTGGCCGCCAAGGACGCCCGTCTCGCCCTGCGCGAGGCGCCGGACGCGTCGCTGCTCGCCGCGGCCCTGCAGCTGTCGACCACCGTCCCGGACCAGACCGCGGACGTGGCGGCCCTGGTCAGCCCGGAGAACCGACTCACCCTGGAGAACAGATGAACGTCACCCTGGACAACCCGTCGACCGTCGCCGCACCGTTCGGCGACCGCTTCGCGCACGTCGCCCGCCTGGACCTGCCCGGCGGGGCGTTGCTCGTCCTCGCCGGGCAGGTCGCCGTCGACGACACCGGCGCCGTGGTGGCACCGGGAGACGCCGGCGCCCAGGCCGCGCGGATCTTCGAGATCATCGACGGAGTGCTCGCGGCGCACGGCGCCACCCTCGCCGACGTGGTGCAGATCCGCACCTACATGACGAACCTGGACGACCTGCCCGCGTACGCCGCGGTGCGCCGCCGGCTGTTCCCCGCCGCCCCGGGCACGGTGCCGCCGACCAGCACCACCGTCGAGGTCAGCCGGCTCTTCCTGCCCGGCGCGGTCCTGGAGGTCGAGGTCACCGCGGCGGTACGGACGACCGCCTGAACCCGCGACCGGCGGTCAGGCCAGGCCGTCGGCGAAGCACCGGGCGAGCAGGTGGAGGCCCTCGGCCACCCGCTCGGTGGGGACGGCGCCGTAACCGAGCACCAGGCCGGCCGAGCGGCGGCCGCCGGCGTGGTAGTCGGCGAGTTCGGCAACGGCGACACCGAGGCCGGCCGCCCGCTCGACCACGCCGGCCAGGTCGACGGGCACACCCGGTCGTAGTCGCGCGCACACGTGCAGGCCGGCCGTGGACGGCACCGGGTCCAGCCGGTCGGCGAGGTCGGTCCGCAGCGCCCTGTCGATCAGGTCCCGCCGCTGCGCGTAGACCCGGGTCGCCTTGCGCACGTGCCGGGGCAGTTCGCCCGAGTCGATGAAGCGGGCCAGGGCCGCCTGGGTGACGAGGTCGCCGTGCCAGTCGGTGAGCTGCTTCGCGGCCAGCAACGCGGATCGCAGCGACGCGGGGGCGACCAGGAAACCGAGACGCAGCACGGGCAGCAGTGTCTTGGAGAAGGTGCCGACGTAGACGACCTTGCCGGTCCGGTCCAGGGTCTGCAACGGGTCGAGTGGTCGCGCCGAGAAGCGGAACTCGCTGTCGTAGTCGTCCTCGACGACTACCGCGTCCCGGCCGGCGACCCAGTCCAGCAGCGCCGCGCGGCGGGCCATCGACATCGGCGTGCCCAGCGGGAACTGGTGCGACGGGGTGACGTAGACCAGCCGCGCGTCGTCGGGGAGCGCGTCGACGTCCAGCCCTTCGTCGTCGACGGGGACCGGCACGACGCGCGCGCCGAGGCTGTGGAACAGCCGCCGGGCCGGTGGGTAGCCGGGCTCCTCGACCGCCACCCGGTCACCCGGCTCGATCATGACTCGGCCGATCAGATCCAGGGCCTGTTGGGCGCCCTGGGTGACGACGACGTCGTCGGGCCGGACCCGCACCGAACGGGCCAGCCCGACGTACCGGGAGATGGCGGCCCGCAGGTCCGGGTGGCCCGCCGGGCCGTCGTAGCCGTGCGGAAGGGGCGCGGTGCGCAGTTCGGCGGTGACCAGCCGGCGCCAGGTCGCGAGGGGGAACAGCCCGGTGTCCGGGGTGCCGAGCCGGAAGTCGTGGACCGGCTCCAGGCCGGTGTCGGTGGTCGGGCCCGCGGACGCCCAGAGCGCCCGGGGACGTACCCCGCCGGCCGGCGGCGAGGGAGGCCGTAAGCGGGCCACCGGGTCGACCGTCACGAAGGTCCCCGCGCCGACCCGGGCGACCAGCAGGCCCTCGGCGGTCAACCGTTCGTAGGCGACGGCGACCGTGTTGCGGGCGACGTCGAGCCGGCGGGCCAGTTCGCGGGTTGCTGGTAGCCGTTCTCCGGGCCGCAGCCGGCCGTCCAGGATCGCGTCCAGCAACTGCCGGTGGATCCGGGTCGCGCGATCGCCCGGACCGGCCAGGCTGACGTGTACGTCCATCGGCGGCGATCCTACATTGGCCCAATCAAATTGAGCAGAATTGGCACTTCCGCAGACCAATCTTCGCAGCTTGAATCAATACGCGAAGAGGGGGGTTCCGATGACCGTCATCGACATGTGGTTCGACCCGAAGTGCCCGTGGGCCTGGAACACCTCCCGGTGGCTGGTGGAGGTCGAACGGGTCCGGGACGTGCAGGTGCGGTTCCACGTGATGAGCCTGTGGCTGCTCAACCAGGGCCGGGAAGGCCTGGAGCCGTGGTACGCGCAGTGGCTGACGGACACCCTCGGCCCGGTTCGGGTGCTCACCGCCGCCGAGCAGAAGTACGGCGATCCGGTGCTGCGGGACCTCTACACCGCGTTCGGTAACCGCATCCACCACGACCGCGCGCCGATCGGGCGTGACCTGTACGTCGGCGCGCTGGCCGAACTGGGCCTGGACACCGGTCTCGCCGACGCGGCCGAGGTGCCCGACCACGACGACGCGCTCCGGCGCAGCCATCACGCGGGGCTGGACCCGGTGGGGGAGGACCTCGGCACCCCGGCGATCCACGTACCCGGGCCGGACGGCTCGGTCACCGCGTTCTTCGGTCCGGTGGTGAGCCCGGTGCCGCGCGGCGAGGACGCCGGCCGGTTGTGGGACGGGGTGCTGCTGGTCGCCGGCACGCCGGGCTTCTTCGAACTCAAGCGCGGTCGCACCGGCAGCCCCCGCGTCGACTGACCGACTCCGGCGCGGTCGCGCGGGTCGTCCACGCGTCGACCGACGAACATCCATCACGCACGGACAAGGAGCGGTTCTTGCCCCGGATCATCCCGCCCGCCGGCCCGCCGCGGGTGCTGGCCCTGGCCCAGTTGGTCAACTCCATCGGCGACGGCTCGTTCTACGCCTGCTCCGCCCTGTTCTTCATCCGGGTGGTCGGACTGTCCCCGGCCCAGGTCGGGATCGCCCTGACCGTGGGTTGGTCGGCCGGCATCCTGGCCGGGGTGCCCGCCGGCCAGTTGGCGGACCGGTACGGGTCGCGCCGGATGACGACGGTCTTCGCCGTGGCCACCGCCGTGGCGCTGAGCGCCTTTCTGGTGATCCGCTCCTTCCCGGTTTTCGTGCTGCTGGCCTGCGGTTACGCGTGCTGCCAGGCGGGGTTGACCGCCAGCCGGCAGGCACTACTGGCCGGGCTGGTCGAGCCGGAGCAGCGGACAGTGGTGCGCGCACACCTGCAGTCGACGGCAAATGCCGGCCTGGCGATCGGTGCGGGGCTGGGCGGGTTGGCGCTCTGGGCGGACACCGCGCCCGCGTACCTGATGGTCTTCGGACTGGACGCGGTGAGCTTCCTGGTCGCCGCGGCGGTGGTGCGCGGGCTTCCGGAGGCGCCGCCGGTGCCGCCGGTGCCGACGGTGCGGTCCGCGCCGGTACGGCGGCTGGCCGTCCTGCGGGACCACCCGTACGCCCTGATCACCATGTTGAACGCGATCATGTATCTGAACATGCCGTTGCTCAGCCTGGCGCTGCCGCTGTGGGTCGCCCAGCGCACCGACGCGCCGAAACCGATGAGCGCGGTGCTGCTCGCCGTCAACATGCTCCTGGTGATGCTGTTGCAGGTCCGGGTGGCCCGATCGGTGACCGACCCCCGTACCGCGGGTCGGGCCAGCGGACACGCCGGCTGGGTGCTGCTCGTCGCCTGCGCCGGCTACGCCCTCTCCGGGGTGGTCGGCGGCGCGTGGGCCGCCGCGGCGGTGCTCCTCGCCGCCGCCGTGGTGCAGGTCTTCGGCGAGATGCTGCAGGCCGGCAGCAGTTGGGAACTGGGCTTCGCGCTGGCACCACCCGAACGGCAGGGCCAGTACCAGGGCTTCTTCGGCATGGCGCCGCAGGTCGCGCGGATGCTGGGCCCGGTCCTGCTCACCACGCTGCTGATCGGCTGGGGCACCCCCGGCTGGTTGCTGCTCGGCGGCCTGTTCCTGACCGCCGGCCTGGCCATGGGCCCGGCGGTACGCCTCGCCGAACGTCACCGGGCCGGCGTCGGTGAGCGCTCCGGGCGCGCCACGCTGGCCCCGTCGCCCGCAAGGGCGTAAGACTGGTTCCGCTCCACCGCGGCCGCCACGCCGCCGAAATTCCGATCATGCGGCCGCCAGTTCTGTCGTACCCCGGGTGTACTTCTGGTCGGGTCGGAGTGCCAGGGCGACAACGGACTCCTGGCCCGGCCGGGCGATCGCGGACGGGACGGGTCGGACCGGTCGCCCGACGAGGCGGAAGGCGGGAGACATGAGCGGTGTACGGGTCCTGGTGGGTACGCGCAAGGGCGCGTTCATCCTGACCTCGGACGGCAAACGTGCCGACTGGACGGTGGACGGGCCGCATTTCGGCGGCTGGGAGATCTACCACGTGGCCGGCTCCCCGGCGGACCCGGACCGGCTGTACGCGTCCCAGTCCGGCGGCTGGTTCGGCCAGCTGATCCAGCGGTCCGACGACGGGGGCCGCAGCTGGGCGCCGGTCGACAACGACTTCGCCTACGCCGGCGACGTGGGCCAGCACCTGTGGTACGACGGCACCCCGCGCCCGTGGGAGTTCAAGCGGATCTGGCACCTCGAACCGTCCCGCGACGACCCCGACACCGTCTACGCCGGCGCCGAGGACGCGGCGCTCTACGTGAGCCGGGACGGCGGCCGCAAGTGGGAGGAGCTGACCGCCCTGCGTACCCATCCGACCGGCCCGACCTGGCAACCCGGCGCCGGTGGGATGTGCCTGCACACGATCATTCTGGATCCGGTGCACCGGGACCGGATCTACGTCGCGATCTCGGCCGCGGGCGCGTTCCGCAGCGACGACGCCGGCGCGAGCTGGCTGCCGATCAACAAGGGCCTGCGGTCCGGAGAGATCCCCGACCAGGACGCCGAGGTGGGCCACTGCGTGCACCGGCTCGCCCAGCATCCGACCCGGCCCGACACCCTCTTCATGCAGAAGCACTGGGACGTCATGCGCACCGACGACGCCGGGGCGAGCTGGCGGGAGGTCAGCGGAGACCTGCCGTCCGACTTCGGCTTCCCGATCGCGGTGCACGCGCACGAACCGGAGACGGTCTACGTCGTACCGATCAAGAGCGACTCCGAGCACTTCCCGCCGGAGGGGAGGCTGCGGGTCTACCGCAGCCGTACCGGCGGCGGCGAGTGGGAGCCGCTGACCGTGGGGTTGCCGCAGTCGCACTGCTACGTCAACGTGCTGCGGGACGCGATGGCCGTCGACACGCTGGACGAGTGCGGGATCTACTTCGGCACCACCGGCGGACAGGTCTACCGCTCGGCCGACAACGGCGACAGTTGGGCGCCGATCGTCCGCGACCTGCCCGCCGTGCTGTCGGTGGAAGTCCAGGTGTTGCCGTGATCCGGGTGGTCCTCCCGGCCCACCTGCGAAACCTGGCGCACGTCACCGGCGAGGTACGCCTCGACCTGCCCGGCCCGCAGAGGGCCGGGCGGGTGACGCAGGGCGAGGTGCTGGACGCCCTGGAGGCGCGTTACCCGATGCTGCTCGGCACGATCCGGGACCGGCGCAGCGGTCGACGCCGGGCGTTCGTCCGGTTCTACGCCTGCGAGGAGGACCTCTCCAACGCCCCGCCCGAGGCGCCGCTGCCCGAGCGGGTGGTGGCCGGCGAGGAGCCGTTCATCATCCTCGGCGCGATGGCCGGCGGATAACCGCGCGCCGGCCGGGCGAGGCGGACGGGCCGGACGCGAGGTCGAAATCCGGCGTCACACCTCGGGCAGCCCGACGTAGTTCTCGGCCAGGCTGGTCGCGTACGCCCGGGAGGTCGCCACGTAGTGCAGGGTCGAGGTCTGCAACTTCGCCTCGTACGGGTCCTGGTCGTCCAGCCGGTGCAGCATCGAGGTCATCCACCAGGAGAAGTGCTGGGCCCGCCAGACCCGGCGCAGGGCGGTGTCCGAGTAGGCGTCCAGCAGGTCGGTGCGGCCCGAGTCGTACCAGGCGGCGAGGGCGTCACCGAGCAGCGCCACGTCGGCCAGCGCCAGGTTCATCCCCTTGGCGCCGGTCGGCGGGACGATGTGCACCGCGTCGCCGGCGAGGTAGAGCCGTTCCCAGCGCATCGGCTCGACCACGAAGCTGCGCATCGGGGTGATGCTCTTCTCCAGGACCGGACCCTCGGTGAGTGACCAGTCCGGCACCGTCTCCAGCCGGGTCCGCAACTCGGCCCAGATCCGCTCGTCCGGCCAGTTCGCGATGTCCTCGTCCGGGGCCACCTGGAGGTAGAGCCGGGAGATCTGCGGGGACCGCATGCTGTAGAGGGCGAACCCGCGCTCGTGGTTGGCGTAGATCAGCTCGTCCACCGCGGGCGGCGCGGCGGCCAGCACACCCAGCCAGGCGAACGGGTACGTCCGCTCGTACGTGGTCAGCACGCCCTCCGGCACGGCGGCGCGGCTCACCCCGTGGAAGCCGTCGCAGCCGGCCACGAAGTCGCAGCGCAGTTCGGCGTCCCGCCCGCCCTGGCGGAACCGGACCACCGGCGAGTCGGAGTCCAACCCGGCCAGGCCCGTCGCCTCCGCCTCGAACAGGATCGGCCCGCCGACCGCGAGCCGGGCGGCGATCAGGTCCTTGACCACCTCCTGCTGTCCGTAGACGGTGATCGCCCGGCCGGTCAGCTCGGTCATCGGCACCCGGTGCGACCGTCCGTCGAAGCGCAGCTCGATCCCCTCGTGGCGCAGTCCCTCGCGGTCCAGCCGGTCGGCCAGCCCGGCCCGCCGCAGCAGGTCCACCGAGCCCTGTTCGAGCACCCCGGCCCGGAGCCGGTGCTCGACGTACTCCCGGCTCTGCCGTTCCAGCACCACCGAGGAGATGCCGTGCCGGTGCAGCAGGTGCGCGAGCATCAGCCCGGCCGGTCCCGCCCCGACGATGCCGACCTGGGTACGCATCAGAGCCTCCTCGGGCAGACCGGACGGCCGCGCGCCGGCCGGTTCAGAAGGGGTAGCGGGCGATGGTGCCCTGCATGGTCAGCCACTGCGTCTCGGTGAACGCCTCGAGGTTGGCGGTCGGACCGCCGAACCGGGAACCGGTGCCGGAGGCGCCGACCCCGCCGAACGGCGCCACCGCCTCGTCGTCGACGGTCTGGTCGTTGATGTGCACCTTGCCGCTCGGAATGCGGTCGGCCAGCGCCAGCGCCGCCAGCACGTCCCGACCGAGGATGCCCAGCGACAGCCCGTACTCGGTGTCCCGGGCGAGTTCCACCGCCTCGTCCAGGTCGGTGAAGGTGGTCACCGGGGCGACCGGACCGAAGATCTCCTGCCGGTACGCCGGGGTGCCCGGGGTGACGTCGGCCAGCACCGTCGGGCGGTAGAACAGCCCCTGGTACGTGCCGCCGGCGGCCAGCCGGGCGCCCGCGTCCACACTGGCCGTCACCAGGGAGTGGATCTTGTCGCGCTGTCCCTCGTCGATGACCGGTCCCAGCGCCACCTGCTCCTTGGCCGGGTCGCCGACCGGCAGGTGGTCGGCCTTCTCGGCCAGCCGCGCCACGTACTCGTCGGCCCGGCTCTCGTGCACCAGGTGCCGACCGGTGGTCATGCAGATCTGGCCCTGGTGCAGGAACGACCCCCAGGCGCCGGCCGAGGCGGCCAGATCCAGGTCGGCGTCGGCCAGCACGATCAGCGCCGAGTTGCCGCCCAACTCCAGGTGCGCCCGCTTGAGGTGGCGGGCGGCCGCCTCGCCGACCTTGCGGCCGGCCGCCGTGGAACCGGTGAAGCTGACCACCCGGACGTGCGGGTCAGCCACCAGCGCCTCGCCGGTGTCCACCCCACCGGGCAGTACGTGCAGCAGGCCCGGCGGCAGGCCGGCCTCCTCGAACACCCGGGCGATGGCCAGCCCTCCGCTGACCGCCGTCCGGGGGTCCGGCTTGAGCACCACGGCGTTGCCCAGCGCCAGCGCCGGCGCCACCGAGCGGATGGCCAGGACCAGCGGGAAGTTGAACGGCGCGATCACCCCCACCACGCCCACCGGCAGCCGGCGGGCCAGGCTGAGGCGCGGCTTGGCGCTCGGGATGATCTCGCCGAGCGGGTGCGAGGCGAGCCCGGCGGCCTCGTAGCACTCCTGCGCCGCGGTCTGCGTCTCCACCCCGGCCTTGGGCGGGATCGAACCGGCCTCGCGGACCAGCCAGTCGCCGACCTCCTCGGCGTACCGTTCCCACAGCTGGCCGGCCCGGCGCAGCACGGCGGCCCGCTCCGGGTAGCTGGTGGCGGCCCAGGCCCGTTGCGCGCGTCCGGCCGACGCGCAGGCCCGGGCCACGTCGGCGGCGTCGGCCACGCCCACCCGGGCGATCTCCTCCCGGGTGGCGGGGGAGCGGACCGGTGCGGTGCCGCCGGACGCCTCCACCCAGCCGTCGCTGAAGACGGTGCCGTGCCACGTCGTCGTGTCGAGCAGAGCCATCGCGGGTCCTTCCAGGGGGTGCGTCGGGCCGAATTGGCCGGACCGTGGCGAGGTGTGCCGGAAGGTGTTCGCCAGCCGAACGATCGTTCTCATTTAGAACGTTGGCACGCGACTCGGTCCGCGTCAACGGGTGTCGCGACATTCCCGTCCCGGGCCGGACGCGTTGACGGATCGCCGGGCCGGGGCTTACGTTCGAGATGAGGACGTCGGTCCGGATAGCGAACACTTGCCGGGGCGGCGGCGCCCGCAGCGGACGGGGAGGCCGATGGCGAAGCTCGTGGCGCTGGCCGACGGCGTGGCGGAACTCGTCCACGACGGGGACACGGTGGCCCTGGAGGGCTTCACCCACCTGATCCCGTTCGCCGCCGGCCACGAGATCATCCGCCAGGGCCGGCGCGACCTGACCCTGGTCCGGATGACCCCCGACCTCGTCTACGACCAGCTCATCGGCGCCGGCTGCGCCCGTCGGCTGGTCTTCTCCTGGGGCGGCAACCCGGGCGTCGGCTCGCTGCACCGGTTCCGGGACGCCGTGCAGAACGGCTGGCCGCGACCGCTGGAGCTGGCGGAGCACAGCCACGCCGGGATGGCCAACCGGTACGTCGCCGGCGCCTCCGGCCTGCCGTTCGCGGTGCTGCGCGGCTACACCGGCACGGACCTGGCCCGGCACTCGCCGGACATCCGGACCATCACCTGCCCATTCACCGGCGAGGAACTCACCGCCCTGCCCGCGTTGCGCCCGGACGTCACCGTCGTGCACGCCCAGCGCGCCGACCGGGCCGGCAACGTGCAGATGTGGGGCATCACCGGCGTGCAGAAGGAGGCGGTGCTGGCCGCGCACCGGTCGCTGGTGACCGTGGAGGAGGTGGTCGACGAACTGCCGCCGGTGCCCGGCCAGGTGGTGCTGCCCGGCTGGGCGGTGACCGCGGTGGCGGTGGTGCCCGGGGGCGCGCACCCGTCGTACGCGCAGGGCTTCTCGCACCGCGACAACGACTTCTACCGGGCCTGGGACGCCGTCAGCCGGGACCGGGACACCTTCCTGACCTGGTTGGACCGGCACGTGCGGGACGCGGGAGCCCGGGCATGACCGGCGGTGAGTGGACCGCCGACGAGATGATGACCGTCGCCGCGGCCCGCCAGCTGCGCGACGGCACCGCGTGCTTCGTCGGCATCGGCCTGCCCAGCACGGCCGCGAACCTGGCCCGGGTCACCCACGCGCCGAACCTGGTGCTCATCTACGAGTCCGGTTGCCTCGGCGCGAAGCCCGACCGGCTGCCGCTGTCCATCGGCGACGGGATCCTCGCCGACACGGCCGACGCGGTGGTCTCCGTACCCGAGGTGTTCAACTACTGGCTCCAGCCGGGCCGGATCGACGTCGGTTTCCTCGGCGCCGCCCAGATCGACCGGTACGGCAACATCAACACCACCGTGATCGGCGGCGACTACGCCGATCCGGTGGTCCGGCTGCCCGGCGCGGGCGGCGCCCCGGAGATCGCGGCCTCCTGCGGCGAGGTGGTGGTGATCGTCCGGCAGACCCCGCGGACCTTCGTCGACCGGGTCGACTTCGTCACCTCCGTCGGTTACGGCCGGGACCCCGGCGACCGGAAACGGTTCGGGCTGCGCGGCGGCGGTCCCCGCGTGGTGATCACCGACCTCGGCGTGCTGGAGCCCGACCCGCACACCCGCGAGCTGACCCTGACCCGGCTGCACCCCGGGGTGACCGTCGAGCGGGTCCGGGCGGCCACCGGGTGGCCGCTGGCCGTCGCCGCGGAACCGACCACGGTGGACGAGCCCACCGGGCACGAGCTGACCGTGCTGCGCGCCCTGCGGGCGACCGAGACCGGCGGCGATCCGGTCCGCCCCGCGGGAGAGGAGAGGGAACGATGAGCGACCGTCTGCTGCTGCCCCGCTACCGGCGGGACGACGTCGACGCGCACCCGCCGCTGCTCAGTCCGGAGTACCGGTCGACGGTGCTGCGCGCGCCGCGGCTGCCACCGGTGCACCTGCCGCACCGGCTCACCGAGGTCACCGGTCCGCTGCTGGGCGAGGGTCGGCTCGGGCCGCTGGACCACGATCTGACCCGACAGCACGACGCCGAACCGCTCGGCCAGCGGATCGTCGTACACGGTCGGGTGCTCGACGGGGACGGCCGGCCGGTGCCGGCGACGCTGGTGGAGATCTGGCAGGCCAACGCCGCCGGCCGGTACCGGCACGCGGGGGACACCTGGCCGGCGCCGCTCGACCCGAACTTCGACGGGGTGGGGCGGGTGCTCACCGACGGGGCCGGCCGCTACGAGTTCGTCACCGTGGCGCCCGGCGCCTACCCGTGGCGCAACCACGACAACGCCTGGCGACCCGCGCACATCCACTTCTCGCTCTTCGGCCGGGCCTTCACCCAGCGGCTGGTCACCCAGATGTACTTCCCCGGCGACCCGCTCTTCTCCCAGGACCCGATCTTCAACTCGGTCCGTGACCCGCGGGCCCGGGAGCGCATGGTGGCCCGGTACGACCACACCGCCACCCGACCCGAGTGGGCGCTGGGCTACCGGTTCGACATCGTGCTGCGCGGCCGGGAGGCCACCCCGTTCGAGGACGGTGCCGACGATGACGACTGACCGGCTCGGGGTCACCCCGGCGCAGACCGTCGGCCCGTTCCTGCACCTCGCCCTGCCCTGGCCGGACGGGCCGTACGTCGTACCGGAGGGCACCGACGGCGCGTTCTGGGTCCACGGGCGGGTTCTCGACGGCGTCGGCGCGCCGGTGGTCGACGGCCTGGTGGAGAGCTGGCAGGCCGACCCGGACGGCCGCTTCGACCACCCGGACGATCCGCGCGGCGCCCGACCACCGGCGGTGCCCGGCTTCCGCGGCTTCGGTCGCAGCGCCACCGACGCGACCGGCCGGTACGCGCTGCTGACCGTCAAGCCGGGTCCGCTGCCCGACCCGGACGGCGGCACCGAGGCGCCGCACGTGAACCTGTCGGTCTTCGCCCGGGGCATGCTGCACCGGGTGGTCACCCGGCTCTATTTCCCGGACGAGGCGGCGGCCAACGCGGCCGACCCGGTGCTGCGTACCGTCGAACCGGACCGCCGGCACACCCTGGTCGCGACGGCGGGCCCGGACGGACTGCTCTTCGACATCCACCTGCAGGGGGACCATGAGACCGTCTTCTTCGCGGTCTGACCGGCTGCTCGCCGGCCTGTCCGGCGACGCGGCGGTGGACGCCGAACTCACCGATCGGGCGCTGCTGCGGGCGATGCTCGACGCGGAGGCGGCGCTCGCCGGTGCCGCCGCCGACTGCGGCCTGGCGCCCCGGGCGGCGGCCGAGGCGATCGCCGAGCGGTGCCATCCCGACCGGTACGACCCGGCCGCGCTCGGCGCCGCCGCCGAGGAGAGCGGCAACCCCGTCGTCCCGCTGGTCCGCGCGCTCACCGAGGCGGTGCCCGAGTCCGCCCGGCCCTGGGTGCACCTCGGCGCCACCAGCCAGGACATCCTCGACACGGCCCTGATGCTGGTCGCGGTCCGGGCCACCGGGCCGCTGGCCGGACACCTCGGCGCGGCGGCCGACGCGGCGGCCGGGCTGGCCGCCGCGCACCGGGACACCCTCCTGGTCGGTCGCACGCTGGGCCAGCAGGCGGCACCCACCACCTTCGGGCTCACGGCCGCCGGCTGGCTGGCCGGGCTGGTCGACGCCGGCACCCGGCTGCGCGGACTGCGGGCGGCGCTGCCCGCCCAACTCGGCGGCGCGGTCGGCACCCTCGCCGCGCTGGGCCCGGCCGGCCCCGCGGTGCTCGACCGGTACGCCCGGCGGCTCGACCTGGCCACGCCCGCGCTGCCCTGGCACACCCGCCGGCAACCCGTGCTCGACCTGGCCGGCACGCTCGGCGGAGTGCTCGCCGGCGCCGGCAAGGTCGCCGTCGACGTCGGACTGCTGGCCCGGACCGAGGTCGGCGAGGTCGCCGAGGGCGGCCCGGGCCGGGGCGGCTCGTCGGCCATGCCGCACAAGCGCAACCCGGTCGACTCGGTCCTCGTCACCGCCGCCGCCCGGCGGGCACCGGGGCTGGTCGGCACCCTGTTCACCGCCGCCGTCCAGGAACACGAGCGGGCGGCCGGTTCCTGGCACGCCGAGTGGGAACCGCTGCTCGACCTGCTGCACCTGGCCGGTGGCGCCGCCGCCCGAACCGCCCGGATGCTGTCCGGCCTGGCTGTCCGACCGGACCGGATGCGGGCCAACCTGGACACCGGCCGGGGACTGGTGCTCGCCGAGGCGGTCGCCGCCCGGCTGGCCCCGACCCTGGGCCGGACCGCGGCGCACGAGACCGTGGCCCGGGCCGCCCGGCAGCCGTCCTTCCGGGACGCCCTGCGCGCCGACCCTACGATCCGGGCACAGCTGTCCGACGCGGATCTCGACCAGGCGCTCGACCCGGCCGGCTGGCTCGGTTCGGCCGGCCGCTTCGTCGACGCGGCGCTGGCCGCGTACCGGTCCGCCGGGGAGCGGCCGTGACGTCCCGGTTGCACGCCCGGGTCGACGGGCCGGCCGGCGCGCCGGCCGTGCTGCTCGGCAGCTCGCTCGGCACCACCGGCGAGATGTGGCAACCGCAGCTCGCCGCGCTCACCGCGGGCCACCGGGTGATCCGGTACGACCACCTGGGTCACGGCCGGTCGGCCGTGCCGCCCGGTCCGTACACGGTGGAACGGCTCGGTCGGGAGGTGCTGGCGCTGCTCGACGATCTCGGCGTGCGGCGCGCGCACTACGCGGGACTGTCCCTCGGCGGCATGGTCGGCATGTGGTTGGCCGCGCACGCGCCGGACCGGATCGACCGGCTGGCGTTGCTGTGCACCTCGGCGCTGCTGGGACCGGCGACGGTGTGGCGCGACCGGGCGGCGACGGTCCGGGCGGGCGGCACGGGCGCGGTCGCCGACGCGGTGCTGGCCCGCTGGTTCACCCCCGGGTTCGCCGCGGCCCGGCCGGAGCTGGTCGGCCACTACCGGGACATGCTGACCGCGACGCCGGCCGCCGGGTACGCCGGCTGTTGCGAGGCGATCGCCGCGCTGGACCTGCGTGCCGACCTGGCCCTGATCGCCGCGCCCACGCTGGTTGTCGCCGGGGCCGACGATCCGGCCATCCCGGTGGACCACGCCGAGCGGATCACCGCCGGGATCCCCGGCGCCCGGCTCGTGGTGGTCGACCAGGCGGCTCACCTGGCCAACGTGGAGCAGCCGGAAGCGGTGGCCGAGCTGGTGCGGGAACACGTCGACCGGGAGTGAGGGCGGGATGGACGAGCGGGACCGGCACGAGGCCGGGATGACGGTACGCCGGCAGGTGCTCGGCGACGCGCACGTGGACCGGGCGGTCGCCGACACCGACGACCTCACCGCCGACTTCCAGGACCTCATCACCCGGTACGCCTGGGGTGAGATCTGGACCCGGCCCGGCCTGGACCGGCCGACCCGTAGCTGCGTCACCCTGGCCGTGCTGGCCGCGTTGGGCCATCACGAGGAGTTGGGCATGCACGTGCGGGCCGCGCTGCGCAACGGACTGACCCCGGCGCAGGTCGGTGAGGTGCTGCTCCAGGTCGCCGTCTACGCTGGCGTGCCGGCGGCCAACCGGGCGTTCGCGGTCGCGCGGGAGATTCTGCGGCAGGAGACGGGATGACCCAGGAGGCGGCGCGGACGCCGGAGTTCGTCCAGTCGCTGGAACGTGGACTCGCGGTCATCCGGGCCTTCGACGCCGACCATCCGCAGCTCACCCTGAGTGAGGTGGCCCGGGCGACCGGGCTGACCCGGGCCGCCGCCCGCCGGTTCCTGCTCACCCTGGTCGAGCTGGGCTACGTGCGCACCGACGGGCGGTTGTTCGCGCTGCGGCCGCGGATCCTCGACCTCGGCTACGCCTACCTGTCCGGTCTGACCCTGCCCGAGGTGGCGCAGCCGCACCTCGAGGAGCTGGTCGCCCAGGTGCGCGAGTCC
Organism: Micromonospora zhanjiangensis; assembly: GCF_042650605.1. Taxonomy (NCBI): domain Bacteria; kingdom Bacillati; phylum Actinomycetota; class Actinomycetes; order Micromonosporales; family Micromonosporaceae; genus Micromonospora; species Micromonospora zhanjiangensis. Next base: position 48,947 of record NZ_JBHSBN010000004.1, read on the forward strand.
AGCTCGGTCTCCGTGCTGGACGGCGGGGACGTGGTGTACGTGGCCCGGGTGCCGACCAAACGGATCATGACGGTGGGGATCAGCGTCGGCACCAGGTTTCCCGCGTACGCCACCTCGATGGGCCGGGTGCTGCTCGCCGCCCAGCCCTCCGACTGGCTGGACGACTACCTGGCCAGCACGGTGCTGCGGCCGCTGACCCGGCGTACCGTCACCGAGCCGGCGAAGCTGCGCGCGGTCCTGCGCAGGATCGCCGGCCAGGGGTACGCGATCGTCGACCAGGAGTTGGAGGAGGGCCTGCGCTCGCTGGCCGCGCCGATCCACGGGGCGGACGGCACCGTGGTCGCCGCGGTGAACGTCTCCGCGCACGCCAGCCGCGGCTCGTCCGAGGTGATCCGCAAGGAACTGCTGCCGCCGCTGCTCGCCGCCGCCGGGCGGATCGAGGAGGACCTGCGCGGCGGGGCGACCCGGGCCGCCGGCCGGTCGGGTCGGTCGCTCAGCGGGTGAGGTGCCGCCCGCCGGAGACCGAGACCACCTCCCCGTTGATGTGTCCGTTGGCGTCCGAACCCAGGTACACGACGGCGTTCGCCACGTCCTGCGGGGTGCAGATGCGTCCGGTCGGGGTCTTCGCCGCCTCGGCGTCGACCGCCTCCTGGCCGAGTCCGGGGGCGGTCAACGCCCGCTCGGTCAGCGTGAACCCGGGCCGGACGACGGTGGTGAGGACGCCGTGCGGGGCCTCCCGCACGGCGAGCACCCGGGCGGCCGCCTCGAGTGCGGCCTTGGCCGCGGGATAGCCGGCGGCGAACGGGATCGGCTGGTCGACGACGTCCGACGAGACGAGGACGATGCGGCCCCAGCCGGTGGTCCGCATGTCGGCGGCGACCCGGTCGGCCAGGGCCAGGGTGCCGGCGACGTTGGCGGTGAGGCCGCGCACGACCGCGTCCCAGTCCTGGACGTACGGCCAGACGACCGCGTTCGCCACCAGGACGTCGACCGGGCCGAGGACGTCCCGGACGGTGCCGACTGCGCGCTCGATCGAGCCCGGGTCGCCCTGGTCGAGGCGCACCGTGCAGCCCTTGGCGCCGAGTCCGGTGATCTCTCCGAGGACCCGTTCGGCCCGCTCGGGACGGCTGTGCCAGCCGACCGCCACCCGGGCGCCCTCGCGGGCGAAGGTGGTGGCGATGGTGGCGCCGATGTCGCCGGAGGCGCCGGTGACCAGGACGACCCGGTCGCGAAGACGAAGATCCATGCTCTCTCCAAAGGTTAGCCGGCTATCTGGTAGCCGACTATATACCGGTTAGGATGAGGCGTGGAACCCGCCGACGTCACCCGGATCAACCGCGCGCTGAACAAGCTGGCCAAGCTGTACCGGGCCGCGAAGGCGCACCGGCTGGCCGAACTGGGCCTGCACCCGGGGCAGGACGTCCTGCTCTGGGTGCTGGCCCAGGAGCGGGACGGGATGACCGTCTCCGCGTTGGCGGCCCGGCTCGGGGTGGAACAACCCACCGTGACCCGCAGCCTGTCCCGGATGGACAAGGCCGGACTGTTCCGCCGTGAGCCGGTGCCGGCCGACCGGCGGCAGGTGCTGATCGTCCTCACGGCGCACGGCCGCGCGCTGATCGGCGAGATCGAACAGATCTGGACCGATCTCGCCGAGGCCACCACCGGTTCGCTCCCACCGCAGGAGGTGGCGCGGATGGTCGCGGCCATGGAACGGGCCGGCGACGGGCTGCGCCAGGTGATGGGCGACTCCGCCGCTGCCGTCCTCGCCGAGGGCTGAGCCGCGGGCCGGGCCGCCGTTTCGTCGGGCCGCAGTTTCGCCGGGTCGGCGTTTCGTCGGGCGGCCGTTTTGCCGGGCCGCAGTTTCGCCGGGTCGGCCGGATGTCGGTCGATCGACTGACACCGGCGTTCGGTCGTTCCACCGTCCCGTCCCGCGCCCCGGCTCGACCAGGATCGACGCAGGCGCCCGCGGAGCACCCGGCCGCCGACGACCGTCCTGGGAGAGGCCGCGATGAGAGACACGATCCGGTTCCTGCGGCACCTGGCCGAGATGTCGCTCGCGATGACGGCCGGCATGCTGGCGCTGAGTCCACTCTGGAGTGTCGTGTTGCCGCAGCTGAGCCGGCGCACCGATGTCCACGCGCTCACCATGGCCACCGACATGGTGGTCGGCATGGCGCTGTGGATGCGGCTGCGGCGGCACGGGTGGGCCGGCATCGGGGAGATGTCCGCCGCGATGTACCTGCCGTTCCTGGTGCTGCTGGTGCCGTACTGGTTCGGGCTGGTCGGGCCGGGCGTGGTCACGGTCGGCGGGCACGTCGGGATGGTCGCCGCCATGGTGGCGGCGATGCTGCGCCGCCGGGCGGAGTACACCCATCCGGTCCACCCGCTGCCCCGGCCGGTGGTCCGGGCCGCCGTGGTGCTGCTCGCGGCGCTCGGGCCACCGGTACTGGTCGGCGCCGTGGTCGCCGCCGGCAACCTGCGCAGCGTCTACCCGGCGGTGCCGTCCTCGCGCGGCGCCGCACCCGGTCCGGCGGCGCGTCCGTTCGACCCGGCGCTGCCGACCGCCGTGGTCGTGGTCGGGACCGACGGCGCGAACGTCGCCGACGCGTTACCGCCGTACGAGGTGTTGGCCGACACGGGGCGGTTCAACGTCCTCACCGCGGCGCCCGTACCGTTGACGGGCGGGCTCGACCTGGTGCCCGACGTCACCTTCGGCGCGCTGCCGGACCGGCTCGGCGGCCGGGCCGCCGACGTGGTGATCGTGCCCGCCCTGCCGCGCACCGACGAACCGGCGGTGCTCGACTTCCTCCGGCGGCAGGCCGCCGGCGGCGCGCTGATGGTGAGCGTCTGCTACGGGGGCGAGGTGCTCGCGTCCGCCGGCGTCCTCGACGGGCACGCGGCCACCTCGCACTGGTACCGGCTGGACGTGCTGGAAGACCGGTTCCCGGACGTGCGGTGGCGGCGCGGCGTCCGGTACGTCGACGACGGTCCAGTGATCAGCACCGCCGGCGTGGTCTCCGGCATCGACGGCACCCTGCGCGTGGTGGAGCGGTTCGCCGGTACGGCCGCGGCCCGGTCGGCCGCGCGGGCGGTGGGCTGGCGGCACTACTCGCCCGACGTCCCGTCGACCATTTCGGTGCGGCGGTTCGGCCTCGGCGACGCGATCGCCGCGCTGAACGTGTCGTACCGGTGGGACGCGCCGACCGTGGGCGTGCTGCTGACCGACGGGGTCGGCGAGACCGAACTCGCCTCGGTGTTCGGCACCTACACCGAGGCGACCTACGCCGCCCGCCCGCTCGCGCTGTCGGCCGGGGCGGCGACGATCCGGACCCGGCACGGCCTGACCTTCGTGCCCCGGGCCACCCTGGCGACGGCACCCCCGCTGGCCCGGCTGCTGGTGCCCGGCCGGGCGGCCGCCGAGCGGGCGGACGCGCCGACCACCCAGGGACTGGCCCCCACGTACCCGCACGCCACGCCCGGCTTCGCCTTCGACGGCCCGCTGCGGGACATGGCGGCCACCGTCGACGTCCCGTCGGCCGCGTGGCGGGCGAAGCTGCTGGAGTACCCGGCCGGCGACCTCACGCTCACCGGTCCCGGCTGGCCGTGGGCGCGTACCCTCCGCCCGGTCGGCCTGTCCCTGGCCAGCCTCGCCGTGCTCGCGGGCGTGCTGCTGCTGCGCCGGCGCCGGAACCGGAGTCGGAGTCGTCCGGCGGGCGCGGGTGCCCGTACCGGTGGGTCGGGCCCATGGTTCGGCGCGCCCGACGCGGACTCAAGGCGGCTCAGGACGGCTGGCGTGCGGCGTGGGTCCGGATGAGCCCCTCGGCGCCGCGGAGGAAGGTCTCGCAGATCTGTTGACCGGACCGCCGGGGTCGGCCCTTCCTTGTCAGAGCGTGAGTTCGTAGGTCTGGCCGACCAGGTCGACGCCGAAGCTGTGATGCGGTTCCTCGGCGGTCAGGGTGAACCCGCGGTCGAGGTAGATCCGACGGGCCGCGACCAGCGGATGGTTGGTCCACAGTCGCATCCGCGCGTAACCGGCGGCGCGGGCGAAGTCGAGGCAGGTGTCGACCAGCCGCCCGCCGAGCCCGTGCCCGCGGGCCTCCGGCGTGACGAGCAGGATGCGCAGCCTGGCGGTCTCCTTGTCGTCCGGATCGACGACGACGAAGACGCAGCCGGCCCGGACGCCGTCGAGCTCGGCGATCCAGGCCGCCTCGCGGGCCGGGTCGCGGTCGTCCGTGTAGTCGGCGACGATCCGGGCGACCAGCGCCTCGAAGGTGGTGTCCCAGCCGTACTCGGCGGCATACACCTCGCCGTGTGCCTGGACGACCCAGCCGAGGTCACCGGGCCGGCCGAGGGTCCGGATGGCGGTGTTGCGGGTGGCGGTGGTGCGGGTGGTCATCGTTCCTCCCGTCGGGGCAGTCGTGCCGGTAGGGTCGGACCGGCATACTGAAACGACTGTGTCAGTGGAGACAATATCCTCATGACCGCCACCGGACCAGCCCCCTCGCCGCGCCGGCGGGAGCTGCTCGACCTCGCCTACCGGTACGTCCTGACCCACGGCCTGGGCGACCTGTCGCTGCGCCCGCTCGCCACCGCCGTCGGCTCCAGCCCGCGCGTGCTGCTGTTCCTGTTCGGCAGCAAGGACGGCCTGGTCCGGGCGCTGCTGGAGCGGGGCCGGCAGGAGGAGTTGGCCATGCTCGCCGCGCTGCGCGACGAACTCGGCGGCGCGCCGGCCGGACTCGGGACCGCCGCCGACCGGGTCTGGCGATGGTTGGCCGACGACGAGCACCGCCCGCTGTTGGTGCTCTGGGCGGAGGCGTACGCCCGGTCGCTGGTGGACCCGGACGGCCCGTGGGCCGGGTTCGCCCGCGCCACCGTCGACGACTGGCTGGACGTCCTGGCCGCCGCCCAGCCGCCCGCCGTACGCCGGTCGGCGGCCGGCCGGGCCGACCGCACGCTGACCCTGGCGGTGCTGCGCGGCGCCCTGCTGGACCTGCTCGCCACCGGCGACCACCGCCGAATCACCGCCGCCGTGCGCCGGCACCTCGGCACCCTGGCCGGCGCCGACGACGTCACGAGCGGGCTCGCCACCGGCGGCGGTGACCCGGCGGGCGTCGGCGGCGAAATCGTCAGCGGCGGGGATGTCGAGAACGTCCGGCCGGCCCCGACGCCGCGGGTGGCGGCGCCGTCCCGGCGCGAAGCACGAAGAAGACCGACCGGATGACGTACGTGATCCTGATCCACGCCGACCCCGACCCGTGGAGGCACCGCACCTCGCCCTACAACCCGGAGGGCCGGACGCTGTCGATCCAGCCGGTTCTGGAGGGGCCGGGACGACGGGCCGACCGGTCGGACCCGTACCCGGCGGCGGGTCGGTCAGGGGAGCAGGCCCTGAGCCATCGCGGTGGTCACGGCGGCCGTGCGGTCGGCCACGTCGAGCTTGCTGAAGACGCGGTACAGGTGGGTCTTCACGGTGGCCTCGGAGATGAACAGCGCCCGGCCGATCTCCGCGTTCGTCAGGCCCCGGCCGACCAGCCGGAGCACCTCGACCTCGCGCGTCGACAGGCGTGGCGGCGCGGGGGAGCGGACCTGCCGGACCAGCTTGGTCGCCACGGTCGGGGCGAGCACCGTCTCACCGCGGGCGGCGGCCCGGACCGCACCGGCCAGCTCCGCGCGGGACGCGTCCTTCAGCAGGTAGCCGGTCGCCCCGGCGGCGACCGCGCGGAGGATGTCGGCGTCCGACTCGTACGTGGTCAGCACCACCACCCGGGACGGCGCCGGGCCGGACGCGATGGCCGACGTGGCGGCGACGCCGTCCATGCCGGGCATGCGCAGGTCCATCAGGACGATGTCCGGGGTCAGCTCGGCGACGAGCCGGACCGCCTCGTCGCCGGAGGACGCCTCGCCGACCACGCTCAGGTCGGGCTCCGCCTCCAGCATGCCGCGCAGGCCCGCCCGGACCACCGGATGGTCGTCGACGAGCAGCACCCGGATCCGTCTATCATGGCCGGTCGTCACGCCGGCACCCGCACCGTCACGGTGGTTCCGGAGCCGGTCCGGCTGCTGACCGTCACCGTCCCGCCCACCTGGTCCGCCCGGGTGCGGATGCCGCGCAGCCCGAAACCGCCGGCCCCGGACGCCGGATCGAAGCCGCGGCCGTCGTCGGACACCACCAACCGCACCGTGTCGGGCCGGTATTCCAGGGTGACCGACACCGCGGCGGCGGACGCGTGCCGCCGCACGTTCGTGAGCGCCTCCTGCGCCGCCCGGACCAGCACCACCTCCACGTTGGTCGGCAGCCGGCGCGGCGTGCCCACCAGGTCGTACGCGGCCGGGATCGCGGTGTCGGCGCCGAGCCGGCGGACCAGGTCGCCGACGGCCGAACCGAGCGACCCGGCGCGCAGCGCCGGCGGTGCCAGCGCCGCCACCAGCGCCCGCGACTCGGCCAGGTTCTCCCGGGCGGTCCGGACCGCGAGACCGATCCGGTCGCGGACCCCGTCCTGGTCCGGGCGCAGTTCGGCGTCGGCGGCCTGCAGGGTGGTGACGATGCTGGTGAAGCCCTGGGCGAGGGTGTCGTGGATCTCCCCGGCCAGCCGGGCCCGCTCGGCGGCCACGCCGGCGTCCCGGGAGAGCCGGGCCACCTCGTCCCGACTGGCCTCCAGCTGCTCGATCAGGTGCGCCCGTTCCCGGCTGCGCCCCACCACCGAACGGATCCACAGGCCCAGGCCCAGCGACAGCAGGGCGCCGCCGAGAGCCATCGGGACGAAGTGCGTGCGGACGTGGTCGGTGAGGCCCTCCCGGCCGATCATGACGGCCGCCGGCAGGATGTTGGCGACGGTGGTGACCGCGGCGGCGGGCCACATCGGCAGCAGCCGGAAGGCGAGCGGGCAGATCGCGAAGAGCAGGAACGAGCTGGGCGTCACGGCGAGCACCGCCACCGTCAGCAGCGCGAGCACCCCGAGCAGGAAGCCGCCGGCCCGCCAGCCCGGTACCCCCCGGCCGACGAGTCCACGCCCCTCGACCAGGTACGCCACGGCGATCGCGGCCAGCACGGTCGCGGCCAGCCAGCGCCGCCCGGCGGGGAAATCGGCGACCGCCACCACCGCGAGGGTGAGCGCTCCGACCGCTGCGAAGTAGGCGTCCCAGAGCGGACCGGACTCCTCACCGGCGCCCTGAAGACTCGGTCGTACACCCGCCACCATCCGCCCATCTTCGCCGATCGCCGATGCCGATTCACCCCCGGTAACCCGGTCGCGGGCGGACCTCGGCCGGCTCGACCCGTACCTGGTGCCGGTGGCGCCGGCCGTGGCGGTGGCCGCGGTCGGGGCGGCCAGCCTGGCCTGGCGCCGCGACCTGCGCTCCTACACCGGCGCCAGCGCCTGACGCCGGCCGGGTTCGCCCCGGACCGGCCTACCCCGGGTGCCACGATGAGGTTATGGCGGAGCTGGACGGCGTACCGGTCGGGGTCGACGAACTCGCGACGCTGGCCCTGACGGGCTACGGCCACTTCACCACCGTACGACTGGACGGCGGTCGGGTCCGCGGGCTGGACCTGCACCTGGACCGGCTGGTCCGGGACTGCCGGACGGTGTTCGGGGCGCCGCTGGACCCGGGGCGGGTGCGGGACCTGGCCCGCCGGGTGGCCGGCCGGGCGCCGGACCCGACCGTCCTGCGGATCACCGTCTTCGATCCGGACCTGCCGCTCGGCCGTCCCGGCGGCCCGGCCCGGCCCCGGGTGCTGGTCACCGCGCGGCCGGCCGGCCCGGACGCGCCGCCACCGGTCCGGCTGCGCACCGTACGCCACCGGCGGGAACTGCCGTCGGTCAAGCACACCGGGCTGTTCGGCGCGCTGCACCAGCGCCGGTCGGCCCAGCTCGCCGGCTTCGACGACGCCCTGTTCGTCGAGCCGGACGGCCGGGTCAGCGAGGGTCCGACGTGGAACATCGGCTTCCTGGTCGACGGCGAGCTGCGCTGGCCGGACGCGGACTGCCTGCCCGGGGTCACGATGCGGCTGCTCGACCGGGTGGCCCGCCGGATCGGCCTGCCGACCCGGCGGGCGCAGGTCCCGGTCGACCGGATCGTCGCCGGGTACGGCGCGTTCGTCAGCAACGCCGCCGTCGGCCTGCGACCGGTGGCCCGGATCGACGACACCGATCTCACCGTCGACCGTGACCTGGTGGCCGGGCTGCGTGCCGGCTACGCGGCCCTGCCGGCCGAGCCACTCTGACGTCCGACCGGCCCGGCGGTCCGGCCCGCCCCGCCGACCGGGTGAGCGGCGTCGGCGTCGACCGCGGGGAAGCGATCGTGTGCCGGGCCCGGCCGGCCGTCCGGCTCGCCCGGCCGACCGGCGTCGGTGTCGGCCGTGGGGAAAGGATTGGGTCGCGGGCCCCGGTGGACTCGGCTCAGGGGTGCGGCTCCCGGACGACGCCGGCGAGGACCGTGGTCACGACCTCGCGGACGGCGTCCGGCGTGGGCCGTGTTCCGGTCCGGTCGGCGTACAGCAGGTGGGTGGTCCCGATCAGCATGGCGGCGAGCCCGTCCACCGCGGCGTCGGCGGCGATCCGGCCCCGGTCCCGTTCGGCGTCGAGGTAGGCGGCGATCATGATGGCGGCCTCGGTCAGCACCGGCACGCCGGCCGGCCATGCCTCCCGCAGTCGGGCGCGCAGCTCGTCCCGGAAGGTGATCAGGGCGACGATCGCCACCGCGACCGACTCGAACAGGGCCGCCAACGCGTGGCTGAGGTTGTCGATCACGGTGCCGGTCCCGGCGGCGTCGCGCAGGGCGGCGGCCTGGGCGTCCATCCGGTCGACGCGGTCGAGCACGAACTCGGCCAGGAAGGCATCGAAGTCGGCGAAGTGCCGGTGCAGGACGCCCTTGGCGCAGTCCGCCTCGGCGGTGACCGCCCGGCTGGTCAGCGCGCTCGGGCCGTCCCGCAGCAGGACCCGCTCGGCGGCGTCGAACAGCTGCCGCCGTACGTCGCGAATGGCCACTCCGGTCGGCACCCGTCCCCCTCTCCTCGGGTTTCACCGTACCGGGTTGACGAGTGGGCGCTTGCCCATCATAGTGGGCGCATGCCCACTTCACCGTCTGGCCGCCGCCCCGCCGGTGAGCCCGAACCGCACCGGCACCGGCAGGTCGCCGAGTCGTTCGGGGTGGACCCCGAGCGCTACGACCGGACCCGGCCCCATTACCCCGACGAGCTGGTGGCCCGGATTGTCGCCGCCAGTCCGGGTACCGACGTCCTGGACGTCGGCTGCGGCACCGGCACGGCGGCCCGGCAGTTCCGGGCGGCGGGCTGCACGGTGCTGGGCGTCGAGCCCGACGCCCGGATGGCCGACTTCGCCCGGCGGGACGGCTTCGAGGTCGAGGTGACCACGGTCGAGGACTGGGAACCGGCGGGGCGGCGGTTCGACGCGGTCGTGGCCGGGACCGCCTGGCACTGGGTGGACCCCGTGGCCGGCGCGGCCCAGGCGGCCCAGGTGCTCCGGCCGGGCGGCCTGCTGGCGCCGTTCTGGCACGTGTTCGAGTCGCCGGTCGAGGTGACCGAGGCGTTCCTCGCGGCCTACCGCCGGGTGGTGCCGGACTCGCCGTTCACCTTCCCGTCGACCGGATCGGCCCTGGATGCCTATCAGGTCTTGTTCGCGAGGACCGTCGACCAGATCCGCACGGCGGGTGGCTTCGACGAGCCGCAGCAGTGGCGGTACGACTGGGAGCGGACCTACACCCGGGACGAGTGGCTGGACCAACTCCCCACGACCGGCCCGCTCACCCGGGTCCCGCCGGACGCGCTGCGGGAGGTGCTCGCGGCGGTCGGCACCGCGATCGACGCGCTGGGTGGTGCCTTCACGATGCCCTACACCACGGTGGCGGTGGTGGCGAGACGCGCCGGCCCGTCCTGACCGGCCGCCAGCGCCCGGCCGGCCGTCGTGACCGGCCGCTGCCGGACAGGCGGCGGGCTACCGGGGGCCGCCCGGCCGGGCCGGTGCGCCGGACCCGCGCCGGTCGCCCGGCTCGCGCGGACCCGGTACGGCGGCCGGAACCGGTACGTCGAGCAGCTCGGCGAGCCGGGCCGCGTCCCGCTGCGCCTGGCCGGCACAGCAGTTGTTGAACAGCACGTGCACCTCGGTGCTCTGGCCGGCGAGTTCGACGAGTTGGTCGGCCCAGTGGCGCAGCTCGTCGTCGGAGTAGGCGTACCGGAACTTGGCCTGCTTGTCACCGCCGGCCCAGTCCGGGCTGTGCCCGTGGAACCGGACCACCGCCGGGTCGGCCGGCGCGACCAGCAGCGGCGGGACCGAGGACGGGTGACCCTGCGGCATGTCCACACAGACGTACGACAGGTCGTGCCGGTGCAGCAGGTCCAGGGTGTCGAAGCCGTTGTCCCCGGCGAACCAGGAGCCGTTGCGAAACTCGACGGCCACCCGGTAGGGCCGACACCGTTCGGCGAGGTCGACCAGCCGTTGCCGGGCCGGCTCGCCGTACCGCAGCCACGGAGGCAACTGCAACAGCACCACGCCGAGCCGGTCGGCCGCGGCCAGCGGTTCGAGCACCGCCCGGAACCGGCTCCACAACTCGTCGTACGTGTCGGGGGACAGGTCGCGCCACCGCACCCGGTCCGGCGCGCCGGCCGGTCGCAGGTCGGCCGGCAGCGCGGCGGTCGGTGTCGGATGGCCGGTGAACAGGCTGAACGCCTTGACGTCGAAGGTGAAACCGGGTGGGGTGCGGTCGGCCCACGCGGCGGCGGTCTCCACCGCGGGCAGCGCGTAGTAGCTGGTGTCCACCTCGACCAGGTCGAACCGCTGGGCGTAGTGGGCGAGCCGGCCGGCCGGCGTGTTGGCCGACCGGGGATACCAGCCGGAGTCGATCAGCGTCCGGTCCGCCCAGGACGACGTGCCCACCCTGATTCCGCCCATAGTGGTCATTCTTTCCGGCCGTGCCCCGGCCGAAACCCGGACCGGGCGGCGACCCCCACCCTGGACGGCAGGCTGCCCGGGCCCGGACGGCCGCGCGGTCCCCGTCGGACGGGCGACGGGGACCGCGCGGCGGCTCAGCCGATCGGCGGTCACCCCGCCCAGCGGCGCTGCACGTCCTGCCGCAGCGGCGGCAACTGGGGATAGAAGGTGTTGCCCGGGCATTCGGTGGCCATCCAGTCCCGATGCCCGGAGATGGTGTTGACCCGGCGGGCCGCCCCGCTGACCGGGTTGACGTAGTCGGTGACGCCGGTCGGATCGAGCCGGCCGGCCCCGGCCAGCGCGGCCAGCAGGTTGACCAGCGACTGCCGGGCGGCCGCGGTCGGCAACTGGCTGGTGAAGTCGCCCAGCAGCACCACGCCGATGTTGCCGGCGTTGAAGCCGCTGACGTGCGCGCCGTTGCACATCAGCAGCCGTCCGTCGGCGCCGCGCGGACCGAACGCCGGTGTCCCGTCGGTGCCGGACCAGCGGCCCTCGTAGACCGTGCCGGCCTCGTCGATCAGGAAGTGGTAGCCCAGGTCACCCCAGCCCTGGGTGACCGCGTCGTAGTAGTAGATCGCCCGGACCGTGGCGGCCGGGTCCGGGTCGTTGTTGGCGCCGGCGGTGTGGTGCACGGTCAGCGTCTGCAGTGGGTAGTACTCCGCGGGGAACAGGTCGACGCCGCCCGGACCGAACCGCAACGACTCGTCGGCACCCCAGGCCGCCCGCGACAGGTAACGCACCTTGGCGAAGTGGTTGTCGATGCGCAACACCGGCTCGATCGCCGGGCCCCAACCGCCCCGGACGGACCCGACCGGGGCGCTCGCTCCGACCCGCGGCGACGTCGCCGACCGGCCGGCCCCGGCCGTGCCGACGGTGTTCAGCTCGGTGACCGCCAGCGCGGACGCGCCGCCGGAGCACTCGATCTCGTAGCCGACCGTGCCGGGCACGGTGAGCAGCGCCGACCGTCGGCCCTGCGCGGGGCGGTCCGCGCCGTCGCAGCGGGCCGGCACCGGGCGCCACTCGGTCCAACCCGCCCCGGTCCGGGTACGGAACCCGGGCCGGCCCGGACCGTACCAACTGATCGCGAGGTGGCTGACGGGAACGCGCGTACGGGTGGTGCGGATGCCGCCGCCGAGCGGCCGGAGCCGGTTGGCCCAGGTCCGCGGGACGCCGGGCCCGGCGGTGTCCGCCGCCAGGGCGGGCGTCGACCCGATAGCCGGTCCGGCGGCGGCGGCCACGGCGCCGGCCGCGCCGGCCGCCAGGACGGTACGTCTGGTGGTCAAGAGGGTCTTCTCCCGTTCGTCTGTGGCGAAGCGCCGGTCCGGTGCTTCGGTCGGGCGGTCAGTCGCGCTCCTTGGCGGCCTTGTCCTCCCGTTCCTTCTCCGCCCGGGACATGGCGAGGTCCACCGCGAGGACGGCGGCCAGGATCAGCAGGTGGTCCTCGTCCGGCACGATCTTCACCGCGTAGGTGTCCCGGATGGTCAGCCAGCGCTTGGAGACCGAGGCGACCTCCCGGCCGTCCCGCTCGACGGTGAACTCGTGGTCCAGCAGGTCACCACGGATCTCCAGGTCGTGTGGGCCGGGTACGTCGATCGTGTACTTGTCCCGGAACGGGGTGAGCAGCTTCTTGCGCACCTCGGCCGCCTTCTCGCCGCCGACCTTGATGGTGTACGTCCGGCGCAGGGCGATCAGTTGGCGGTGCACCGAGGCGACCTCGTTGCCGGCCGGGTCCTCGATGACCAGTCGGTCCCGCGGGCTCAGCAGCTTGCCGTCGACGTGGAACACCGTGCGGCCGGAGTCGTCGGTGATGTCGTAGTCGTCGCCGATGTCGAAGAGCCGTTCGCGAATGAGGTACATGGCGTCCATTCTGCAGCGCCGTCCCCGCTCCGGCATACCGGGAGTCGACCGGTCCGGTCAGCTCGCCTCCGGGCGTACCGCGGAGGTGTCCACCACCTGCTCGACCGGCAACCGCGGGGTGTGCCCCGGACCGGCCTGCGTCGGGTCCGGGATCCCCAGCCGCAGCGCCAGGTACGGGTACCCGAGCCCGGACAGCATCCGGCGCAGCGTCTCCCGGGTGCCCACCGTCTCGATGACGCCGCTCAGCGGCACCATGGAGACGCCCAGACCGGTGGCGACGAGCCAGGCCGCGGAGAGCGCCTCGCCGGCCCGCAGCCAGCCGGCCGGCTCGTCCTCGTTGCCGAACAGCAGCCCGTACCGGGCCGTCCGGTCGTGGCCCGGTCCGACCGGGAGCGAGCCGGGCCGGCCGAAGTCGCGGGCCGGCACGGTGCTCTCGGGGGCCCGCTCCGGCAGCACCTCCGGCGGTAGGCCGGTGCCGGCCGGTCCGGCCCGTTCGGTCCAGTAGCGCAACTCCTCCCGCAGTTGCGGCTCGTCGACCGAGGCCGCGGCCGCCTTCGACGCGGCGGCGGCCAGCTCCACCACCTGGTCGCGGCTGAGGATCTGCAACTGGGCACCCTCGTCGCCGGCGGCGCGGACGATCTCCGCCACCGACTCCTCGGGTACCTCCTCCTCGGCCACCGGACGGCGGTCGGTGTGTCGGACCCGAACGGACTGCACCACCCGCATGGCGGCGGGGGACGGGGCGGCGTGGCCGGTGCCGGTGATCCGGGCCAGCAGGTCCGGCGTGGCCGGGTCGGGCAGCCGGTCGACCCGGGTGGTCCAGCCCTCGGCCCGCAGCGCGATCCGGGCGTGGTGCAGCGCCGTGCCACAACTGAGGATCATCAGGCGGCCGTCCGGGTCGGACACGCCGAGCTGCCGGTCGCGGACCGCGTACAGCTCCAGCCGTTCCGGCAGCACCCGCCACCGCCAGGGCTGGGTGTTGTGCACCGACGGCGCGTAGCCGGCGGTGGCCGCGGCGTGCCCGAGCGCGCTGGTCAGCGAGTGGTCGTTCGGCGATGCGGTCATCGTCGCGCCTTCCTCCGTTCGCCGCCGGTCGGCCGCGTGCCGGCACGCCGGGGTGGGGTCCGGTACCCACCGTACGGCCTCACCGGCCGCCCGCAGGGGTCATCCGGCCGGTGACACCCCGTCCGGTCCGGACGCCGTCCCGGCCGTCGGACGGGACGCAAGCTGAACCGTTTCACCGTGCGCGGACCAGGCACTGGCCTCCCCGACGGAGTACGAATCCATCGAAATCTGTCCTTGACGGCACGGGGTCGGAGGCATAACTTTACCGGTTAATCAGGCTCTTCTCCGCCCTGTGCCGCGTCATCCACGACCTCACCTCCGGAGCGACGACATGACCGGACGGCCCACCATCGCGGACATCGCCCGCCGGGCCGGGGTGTCCAAGGGCGCGGTCTCGTACGCCCTCAACGGCCGGCCCGGGGTGTCGGCCGCGACCCGGGAACGGGTCCGGGCCATCGCCGCGGAACTCGGCTGGTCGGCCAACACCGCGGCCCGGACGCTGTCCGGGGCGCGCGTCGACACGGTCGGGCTCGCGGTGGCCCGGCCGGCCCGGACCCTCGGCCTGGAGCCGTTCTTCATGGGCTTCGTCAGCGGCATCGAAGGATTGCTCGCCGGGCGCTCGGTGGGCCTGCTGCTGCAGGTCGTACCCGATCACCAGGCCGAGGTGGCCGCCTACCGGCGGTGGTGGGCCGGGCGTCGGGTGGACGGCGTCATCGTCATCGACCTGTTCGACACCGATCCCCGGATCCCGGCCCTGCGCGAGCTGGGACTGCCGTTCGTGGTGGTCGGCGACAGCCGGGAGGACACCGGGGTGACCTGCGTCTGGAGCGACGAGACGGCGGCCATGGCGCAGGTGATGGACTACCTCGCCGCGCTGGGGCACCGCCGGATCGCCCGGGTGTGCGGCGTCCCGGCCTTCCGGCACACCGCGCAGCGCACCGCCGCGTTCCGCGCGGCCGCCGACCGGCTCGGGCTCGGCGAGGTGCTCACCCAGGGCGACTACACCGGCGAGGACAGCGCGCGGGCCACCCGGCTCCTGCTGGCCCGGTCCGACCGGGACCGACCCACCGCGATCGTGTACGACAGCGACGTGATGGCGGTCGCCGGGCTGGGCGTCGCCGCCGAGATGGGAATCGACGTGCCGGGCCAGCTGTCCGTGGTGTCCTGGGACGACTCGACGCTGTGCCGGCTCACCCACCCACCGCTGACCGCGCTGACCCGGGACGCCAGCGGCTACGGCCGGCACGCGGCCACCCGGCTGCTCGCGGTGGTCGAGGGCGCGCCACCGGCGGCGTACGAGGACGCCCCGCACGAGTTGTGCATCCGGGGCAGCACGGCCCCGTGCCGGAGTTGAACCCCGGACCGAACCGCCCGATCGGGCACGAGCACCGTGGAGGACCACCGATGCGTACCCTCACCGACCTGCACTCAGGCTGGCGGCTCACCCTGGCGGAGGCGGCCGCGGACACACCGGAACGGGTACGCGGCGCGTCCGTCGAGGCCACCGTGCCGGGCTGCGTGCACACCGACCTGATGGCCGCCGGACTGCTCGCCGACCCGTACCTGGACCGGAACGAGGACCAGCAGCGCTGGGTGGGCGACAGCGACTGGCGGTACGCCACGACGCTGCCCGTCGACGGGCCGGCGGCGCCGTCCACCGCCGACCGGATCGACCTGGTGTTCGACGGCCTGGACACGGTGGCCGAGATCAGGCTCGACGGCGAGCCGGTGGGACGCACCCGCAACCAGCACCGCGGTTACCGGTTCGACGTCACCGACCGGCTCGCCGGCGGCGGCGCGCACGAACTGTCCGTCGTCTTGCGCGCCGCCCGCCGGTACGCCGAACGGGTCCGCGACGAGGTCGGCGAACGCCCCGGCGCGTACCCGGAACCGCTGCAGTACATCCGCAAGACGGCCGCCAACTTCGGTTGGGACTGGGGACCCAGCCTGCTCACCGCCGGTATCTGGCGGGCGGTCCGGCTGGAACACTGGTCGACCGCCCGGCTGGCCCGGGTACGCCCGCAGGTGCGGGTGGTCGACGGGGACACCGGCGAGGTGGTGGTGCACGTCGAGGTGGAACGGGCCGGCGACCCGGCCACCGAGCTGACGGTGACCGCGCGGGTGGGCGACGTGACCGGCTCCGCGACGGTACCGGCCCGGGCCACCTCGGCCACCGTCCGGCTCCGGGTGCCCGGGGTAGCCCTGTGGTGGCCGCATGACCTCGGCGACCAGCCGCGCTACGAACTCGCCGTCGAGCTGGCCGCGGCCGGCGTCGGGTTGGACACGTGGCGCCGGCGGATCGGGTTCCGGACCGTCGAGTTGCGCACCGCGCCGGACGCCGACGGCACGCCGTTCGCGTTCGTGGTCAACGGCCGGGAGATCTTCGTCCGGGGCGCCAACTGGATCCCGGACGACTGTTTCCTGTCCCGGGTCGACCGGCCCCGGTACGCCGCCCGGGTCCGGCAGGCGGTGGACGCGAACATCACCCTGCTGCGGGTCTGGGGCGGCGGCTGCTACGAGAGCGACGACTTCTACGACGTCTGCGACGAACTCGGTGTGCTCGTCTGGCAGGACTTCCTGTTCGCCTGCGCGGCGTACCCGGAGGAGGAGCCGCTGCGCGGCGAGGTAGAGGCCGAGGCCCGGGACAACGTGGTACGCCTGATGCCGCACCCGAGCCTGGTGCTGTGGAACGGCAACAACGAGAACATCTGGGGCTTCCACGACTGGGACTGGCAGCCGGTGCTGGCGGGGCGCAGCTGGGGTTGGGGCTACTACTCCGAACTGCTGCCGGCCGTGCTGGCCGAACTGGACCCGACCCGGCCGTACTGGCCGGGCAGTCCGTACTCCGGTGACCCGGCCCGGCACCCCAACGAGCAGGCGCACGGCAACACGCACATCTGGACCATCTGGAACGAGGTCGACTACACCGCGTACCGCGACTGGCGGCCCCGGTTCGTGTCCGAGTTCGGCTTCCAGGGACCGCCGAACTGGGCCACCCTGACCCGGGCGATCCACGACGACCCGCTGCTGCCGGACTCACCCGGCATGCTGGCCCACCAGAAGGCCCCCGACGGCACCGGCAAACTGGCCCGGGGCATGGCGCCGCACCTGCCCGAGCCCCGGAACACCGACGACTGGCACTACCTGACGCAGCTCAACCAGGCCCGGGCCGTCGCCGTCGGCATCGAGCACCTGCGGTCGCTCGGTCCGTACTGCGCGGGCGCGGTGTTCTGGCAGCTCAACGACTGCTGGCCGGTGACCTCCTGGGCGGCCGTGGACGGCGACGGCCGCCGCAAACCCCTGTGGTACGCCGTCCGGCGGGCCTTCGCACCGCGGCTGCTGACCGTGCAGCCCCGGCCGGACGGCCTGGCGGTGGTCCTGGTCAACGACGGCGGTGACACCTGGTCCGGCGACCTGGAGGCGACCCGCCGCGACCTCGGCGGGGAAGTGCTGGCGAAGATGTCGCTGCCGGCCGTCGTCGAACCGGGGCGGCCGGTCACCGTGGTGCTGTCCCGCGACGTCGCGGAGACCGCCGACGCCACCGCCGAGCTGCTGGTCGTCGAGTTCGCCGGCGGGCGCGCGCTCTGGTTCTTCGCCGAGGACCGGGACCTGCCGCTGCCGACCGCGCCGCCGCAGGTCCGGGCCGCGCCGGCCCCGGACGGGGTACGGCTCACCGTCACGGCCCGGGCACTGCTGCGTGACGTCGTGGTGCAGGCCGACCGGCTCGACCCGTCGGCCGAGGTGGACGAGCAGGTGGTCACCCTGCTGCCGGGGGAGTCGTACACGTTCACGATCCGCACCTCGGTCGCGGCGGACGATCCCCGGTGGGGTGGGGCGCCGGTGCTGCGGACCGTCAACGACCTGCGCGCCCGGGCGGTCGACACCGTCGGCTGACGCGGGGACGTCGGGCGCCGGCGGCGGTCAGCGTCGCCGGCGCCGGACGGTGCGGCGGACCAGGTCGGCGGCGCCGGCGCAGACCGCCGTACCGATCGCCAGGCCACCGGCCAGCAGGACGGCGCCGGCGGCCCAGAGGCCGCTGTCGTCGTGCCCGGCGGCGTCCACCGCCCAGGCCGCGGTGAACGGCACGGTCACCGCGACGACGACCAGCCACGGCCGGGTCAGCAGGCCGCCGCCGACGGCGAGCGCCACCAGCGTCAGCACGCAGCCGGCGACCTGCCACGGCTGGTACGGCCCGGTGGTGGCGCCGGTGGTCGGGTCGGTCTCGTAGCGCCTGTCGGTCCCGAGCCACAACCACCAGGCCGCCAGGCTCGCGGCGGCCAGTCCGACCGGTACGAGCACCCGATGGCCGGCGCCGGGTGGTTCCGCTGAGTTGGTCATGCCCACACGGTGCCAGACCCGGCGACCCGGCGCGTCCCGCCGCCGACCGGTACACGCACAGCGCAAACATTGCGGTGTGCGATAGTCGGGGCATGGTGCGGAGGATTCCTCGTTGGCTCGCCCGGGCACCGATCCCACTGCTGCGCACCGGCTTCGGCCGACTGCTCGGGCGTCGGGTGGCGATGCTGGAACACCGCGGCCGGGTCAGCGGCCTGCCCCGGTACGTCGTCCTCGAGGTGATCGGGCGGCGGCCGGACGGCGTGGACGTCGTCTCCGGGTACGGCGTCCGGTCACAGTGGTACCGCAACGTGCTCGCCCGTCCCGAGGTGCGACTGTGGTGCGGACGGTCGGTCGGCGTACCGGCCCGGGCGACGCCGCTGCCGGCGGACCGGGCCCGGACCGTGCTGGCGGACTACCGCGACCGGCACCGCCGGGCGGCCCGGGCGCTGGGCCGCACCCTGGACCTCGCCGACCTGGTCCACGACGGGCCCCTGCCGACGGACATCGCCGACCGGCTGCCGGTGGTACGCATCACAACGGAGCCGGAGGTGGCCGCCCCCGGTAGTCCGGGTCCCGGCTGACCTCCGGCGCGGGCCGGGCGGCGGGTGGCTATGGCCGGGGTGATGCGCCGGTGTCCGCCGGCGGGTCTTGCGTCGGTCTTGTCCGGATCGTCAGAGCTGAGTAACGTAGCGGATTGGAATAGACACAGGTCGTTGCCAAGGGGGAGGCTGCCGTGACCGACACCGCCACCGAACTGCCGGCGTACCCGTTCGACAATCCGCGCGATCCGTTCATCCCGTTGGCCGAGGCGCAGCGGAGCGGGCTGGTCGGTCCGCCGAGCAGGGTCCGGCTGCCCACCGGTGGGTGGGCGTGGCTGGTCACCCGGCACGCCGACATCCGACACCTGTTGCGCCAGCCGGGACTCAGCTCCGACCTGACCCGACCCGGCTTTCCGTTGATGCGCGAGCTGCCCGCCGACTTCGACCGGAACAACGCCCGGGGCTCGTTCATCCGGATGGACGGTGCCGAGCACGCCAAGTTCCGGCGCATCCTCACGCCGGAATTCATGATCAAGAACATCCGCCGGCTCGAACCGCTGATCCAGCAGACCGTGGACGAGACCCTGAACGCGATGCGCGACGCCGGGCCGCCCGCCGACCTGGTCCAGGCGTTCGCCCTGCCCGTACCGTCCATGGTGATCTGCCACCTGCTCGGCGTGCCCTACCAGGACCACGAGTTCTTCCAGACCCGCAGCAACAAGCTGATCAACCTGTTGACCCCGGTGGAGGAGGTCCGCGTCGCCGCCGACGAGCTGAGTGAGTACCTCGACGGGCTGGTCACCACGAAACTCGCCGAGCGGCCGGCGGAGGACCTGCTCAGCCGGTTGGTGCACGAGCGGCTCGCGACCGGGGAGCTGACCCGCGAGGAGATCGTCGGGGTGGCCCTCCTGTTGTTGATCGCGGGGCACGAGACGACCGCCAACATGATCGGGCTGAGCACGTTGGTGCTGCTGCGGGAGCCGGAGCGGTTCGCCGCGCTGGGTGCCGACCCGACCGGGGCGGCCGCCCTGGTGGAGGAGCTGTTGCGCTACCTCAGCATCGTCCGGACCGGACTGTTGCGGGTGGCCACCGAGGACACCGAGATCGGCGGTCAGCCGGTCCGGGCGGGCGAGGGGGTGATCGCGTTGCTGTCCCTGGCCAATCGGGACGAGGCGGTCTTCGCCGAGCCGGACGGCTTCAGCCTGGACCGGTCGGTGAACCCGCACATCGCCTTCGGGTTCGGGGTGCACCAGTGCATCGGCCAGCCGCTGGCCCGGGCCGAGCTGCGGATCGCGCTTGTCGAACTGGCCCGCCGGTTCCCGACCCTGCGCACCGACGCCACACCCGAGGAGCTGCCCAAACGGGACACCTCCGTCGTGTACGGCTTGGCCGAGCTGCCGGTGACCTGGTGAGCGCCGCGGACGCGTCGCTGCGGATCCTGGTGGACCGGGACGTCTGCTGCGGGGCGGGCAACTGCGTGATGACCGCCCCGGAGGTGTTCGACCAGGACGACGACGAGGGTCTGGTGGTGCTCCTTCGGCCCGAGCCCGGCGCCGAGTTCGCCGACCAGGTCCGGACCGCGGTCGACCTCTGCCCGTCCGGAGCGATCCGACTCGGCTGACGCCGGATATGCGTTGCGGCCTGACCCCGGCTCCGGCGAATAATGCCGCCATGCACACCAGCGCCGGCCCCCACCCGCCGACCATCGAGTTCGCGGTCGCCCGCCCGGACTCGGCCCCGGCCCGGGCGATACTGCGGACCTACTACGTCGACATCGTCGGCCGCTACCACGGCCGGTCGGCCACCGACGCGGAGGTCGAGTCGGCCATGGGCGACGCACCCAGCCACGACCTGGTCCCGCCGACCGGCGAGTTCCTGCTGGCCCGGCTGGACGGGACCGTGGTCGGTTGTGCCGGCCTGCGGCTGCTGCCGGCCGGGGTGGGCGAGCTGACCCGGGTGTTCCTGGCGCCGGCCGCGCGGGGTCGCGGCCTGGCTGCCCGGCTGGTGCGGCGGGTGGAGCAGCGGGCCGCCGGGCTCGGTGTCCGCACGCTGCGCATGGACACCCGCGCCGACCTGATCGAGGCCCGGCGGCTGTACGCCCGGCTCGGCTACCGCGAGGTCGAGCCGTTCAACGACGACCCGTACGCCGACCACTTCTTCGCCAAGGAACTGGCCGGCGCGTAGTCCATCCGGAGGAGTTGGTGTCCTGGCGGCGCGTCGTACCGCACGTGCCGCGGCGCCCGCTGACGGCCGTCCCGGCCGATCCGGGTCCCGGGTCGGGCGCGGCGGGTTCCCGCGGGGCCGGACCCGGGTCGGCCGTTGCCGCGACCGGCCCGGGTCCGGGGCCGCCGGTGGTGAAGTCAACCGGTGAACATGATGGTGACGGCGGCGCTGCTGCGCCGGCCCTGCTCGGTGACCTGGTAGACGAACCGGTCGGCCCGGCCGTGCCCGGGGAACGGCTGGTAGACCACGGAACCGGCCGACGTGACGTGGGCGGTGCCGTGTGCGGGCGCGGTGGTGATGGTGACCCGGGCGTCCGGCCCGACGTAGTCGTTGGCCAGGACCGGGATGTTCGTCCGCCGGCTGTCGGGGATCCGGACGTGGTCGGCCACGGCCGTCGGTGCCGGTACGAACGAGCCGTCGCCGAGGCCGATGAAGTAGGTCTGCGCGCCGGTGGCGAGGTTGACCGTCAGCACGTCCGGGATCGGATCGGCGTTGGCGTGGACCGCCGTCGCCGACCACGCGGTGAGGCCGAGCGGGTCGAGCTGGAGGTGTTGTACGGTGCCGTCGTCGAGCACCACCACCACTCCGCTGGAGTTGTCCGCGCACTGCTCGATGTAGGAGATCAGGGCGTCCTGCGCCCGGTTGCGGTTGAAGTCCCGCAACTGCAACTGTTTCGGGTTCGCGCACCACTGTTCGGGACCGGCGACCAGGCTGGACACCCCGGAGTCCCGGACGGCCAGGTAGGTGTGGTACCCCTCGCCCTGGTCGCTCCACTGGTAGACGTCCTGGAGCGCGTCGCCGTTGAAGTTGCCCGTGCCCATGAAACTCGGCGTCGACTCACCGTCGAAGGTGCCGATGACCTCGAACGGGTAGCGCAGGATCAGGCCGGTGGTGTGCACCGTGGACGGCGGCCCGGCGAACCAGGCCAGGGCCAACTCCTGACCACCGCCCGAGTCGATCTTCGCCGCGGTGCCCAGATCCGGGCAGTTCGGCTCGGACGGCGGAAGCAGCAGGTAGGTGTGTACCGACGGTGGCCCGAGGCCGCCGCCCGGCAGGCCCGGCCGGAACAGCACGTTGCATTCGACGGTCGGTGAGTTGCCCGCGTCGAGGACGGCCTGGTCGACCAGGCCGTTGCCGGTGAAGTCGCCGAGGACCGGTGCGTCGCGCCCGCCGGCCCGTGCCGGTGGCGTGGCGCCGCCCGTGACCAGGCCGGCGCCCAGCACGGCCAGGCAGGCCAGGACCGCGATCCCGGAGCGACCCCGTCGGGTCGAAACACAGCGCTTCCGCATCGCACTCCCCGCTTTCGGTCGTGCGCCGCAACCCGCCGGGTGCGCGGGTCACCCGTGAAGCTAACCGCTCGGAAGCGGAGCCCCGTCCGTGCTGACGGTGATCTGACAATTGCTTTTTGTGATGTTGCCGCATGAGGTGTTCATCCGGCGATCCGGTGCTCCCGCAGCGGCCCGACGTCCAGGTCGCCCGCCCGGGCGTGGTCGAGCAGCGCGGGCAGCGCGCCGAGGGTGGCCCGCCAGGAACCCGGTGCCGAGGTGCAGTCGGAGTCGTGCAGCAGCACGGTGCCACCACCGGCGAGGTCCCGGCGCACCGTACGCAGCACCGAGCCCGGGGTGGCCCCGGACCGCCAGTCGGCACCCCAGGTGGTCCACAGCACCGTACGCATCCCGAGCCGGTTCGCGGCCCACAGCGCGGAGCCGGTCAGCACCCCGTACGGGGGGCGGTACCAGCGCGGTGGCGCGCCGAGCACCTCGCCGATCAGGTCGTACCCGCGGGTCAGGTCGTCGCGGGTGGCGCGCGGGCCGCGGGCGAGCAGGCACCGGTGACTCCAGCCGTGCAGGCCGATCTCGTGTCCGGCCGCGACCATTTCCCGGGCCAGCCCGGGCGCGTCGGTCAGCATCCGGCCGAGCAGGAAGAAGGTCGCCGTCACGCCGTGCCGCTCCAGCGCGGCCAGGAACGCGGGTGTGGAACGGGGATCCGGCCCGTCGTCGAAGGTGAGCGCCACGTGCCCGGGCGCGCCGACCCCGCAGAGCGTCGGCAGCAGCCGCCGCCGTACCGGCCCGAGCGCGGTCAGTGCCGGGGCGGCGTGCGCGACGCCGGCGCCGACCAGCGCGGCGGTGCTGACCCGGCGGGCGGTCACCGGCGGCCCGCCGGAGCGGTCCGGGCGGCGCCGGCCCCGTCGGGTCGGCCGGCTCGGCGGGGCGTGCCGGGCGCACCCGGGGCCGGGACGCACCGGCGCCCGCGCGAGGTGGCCCCACCCGATCGGACCCGGTCCGCCGGACCGTCCGGGCGGGCGAGGGCGGCGAGGGCGGCGGCCGGATCGGCGGCCGGGAAGGGTGGGGGCGGTCCGCCCGCGCCGGCCAGGGCCACCCGCAACGCGGCCGGCAGTTCCCCGTCGGTCCGGACCCAGGGGACCCAGCCGGCCGCCGCCAACGCCCGGGCATTGGTACGTCCGTGGCCGGGCAGGCAGCGGTAGGTGAGTACCGGTACCCGGCAGGCCAACGCCTCCAACGAGGAGAGTCCGCCGGCGTTCTGCACCACCACGTCACAGGCGCGGATCAACGCCGGCATCGCCTCCGTCCAGCCGATCGCGACGCCCATGCCACGGCGGGTCAGGCGCTGGCGCAGCGCCTCGTTGCGGCCGCACGCCACCACCGGGGTCGCCACCCCGCCGCGGGCGATGTCCTCGACGGTCTGCTCGATCTCGCCCACCGCCCACGAGCCGGCGAGGACCAGGGCCAGCGGTCCCTGGGCGGGCAGTCCGAAGACGGCCCGGTCCCGCCGCCGTTCGCCGGCCGAGTACGCCGGTCGGAAGGCGGCCGACACCGCCGGACCGGTCACCCGTACGTCCCGGCCGCCCAGCCCGCGGGCCTGCTCCCCGGCCACCTCGTGCAGGGCCAGGTGGGTGTCCACCCCGTCGGCGACCCAGAGCCGGTGCACCGACATGTCGGTGAGGAAGGTGACCACCGGTACGGCCAGCCGCCCGGTCCGGCGCAGCCGGCCGAGCGCCTGGCTGGCCAGCGGATAGGTGGAGACCACCAACGCCGGCGGCGGCGCGAGCACGCCGTCGACCCGACGGCCGGCGGCCAGCGCGGTCAGCCGGCCGGCGAGCGCGGCGAGCGTCTCGTGCCGGTCCAGCCCGCCGGCCAGCCACTCCCAGGTCCGCGGCGCCGCGGCGAGTTGCCGCGCGTACCCGGCCCGGAGTGCCCGACCGAGCCGACCCGGCATCAGTTCCATGAGATCGTGCCCGTCGACCTCGAAACCGCCGGCGCGCAGCCGGGCGGCCAGTTCGCGGGCCGCACCGTCGTGTCCGGCACCGACGCTCGCCGAGAACACGACGACCCGGCCCCGGGTGCTCGTCGACGGGCCGGCCGGCCGGGTCGGTCCCGGTGCCTCGCCGTGCCACCGGTGGTACCGCTGTCCAGTGAGAAGCATGAACATGACGGTCCCGTGGATCCCGGCGCCGCGGAATCGGGGACAACCATGCCGTACGCCTGATCTCCGCTCCGGGACCGACCACTAGGGGTGGCCGGCCGTGGTGCGGCCGGGCTGCCGCGGGCGGGGCGGCCCGGGGCGCGGATCCGGCCGGCGGTCGAACCGCCGGGCCGCGGCACCGGGCCGCGGCGTACGGCGGGTCAGGCCGCGGTGTCGAGCATGGGATCCGGGTCGGTGCGCGGGAGAAGGTAACGCGCCGTGACGGTGTCGACGCCGGTCCCGCGCGACCCGGCGGGCCGGTAGGTGACCGTGGCGGCGCGTGGCGACGCGGCCTCGACGACCCCCGCGCACCAGGCGCTGCCCCGGTGTACCCACACCCGGTCGGTGGGGCGGTACCGGTCGGTCGGGGAGACCTCGGCGGGCTCGCGGTTGACGGGATTCACGGTTGGAGTAGGCACGGGTGATACCTCCGCGACGCGGACGGGCTGGGCCGAGCCGTCCGGCAGGGTAGTTGGTTCCAGTCGTGGCACACGGACCCGCGCGGCCTCGTCGCCCCGCGGTCCGGCCGCCGTCTGCGCTGGTCGGCGGACCAGTGCCGGGGGCCGGTTCTCGCCCTGGCAGTCACCCGCTGCTGGTGACTGACGGTAATCAGGTGGGTACGTGTACACGTGGGCTATCATGCTCGCTGTCTAGTGCAGATGCAATAGCGAATGCACGTGCATCCGCTCGGGATCCGAGGGGAGGCGTGTGCGCCGGCCCGTTCGCCCGACCGGGCGGGCATAGGGGGAGGGTCACCATGCAGCACCCGTACAACGGCGTGCCCGTCACCGAGCTGCCACCGCTGTCCTGGCAGAAGAGCCTCCGCAGCAACCCCAGCGGCAACTGCGTCGAACTCGCCGAGTTGCCCGGCGGTGGGATCGCGGTACGGAACTCCCGGCACCCGGACGGACCCGCGTTGATCTACACAGTGGACGAGATCACCGCGTTCGTACTCGGGGCCCGGGACGGGGACTTCGACAACTTGATCGGCTGACCCGACGCGGATCACATCCGCCGATCAGCCCGCTGTGCCTCACTGTCCGGTCATGGCATGCTTACACGTCATCCGGCAGTGGCCGCTGCTGATCGAGCGATATCCGGAGGTCGGCCCGTGACGACCGTGCGACCCGATGGTGGTCCCACCACCGGTCCGACCGTGCTGCGCATGCTGCTCGGCGCCCACCTGCGCCGGCTGCGCGAGGCACGGCAGGTCAGTCGGGAGACCGCGGGTTGGGAGATCCGTGCCTCGGAGTCGAAGATCAGCCGGATGGAGCTCGGCCGGGTCGGCTTCAAGGAGCGCGACGTCGCCGACCTGCTCACCCTCTACGGCCTGGTCGACGAGAAGGAACGCGAGACGCTGCTGGCGCTGGCCCGGGAGGCCAACAACCCCGGCTGGTGGCACCGCTACGGCGACGTGCTGCCGAGCTGGTTCCAGTCCTACCTCGGGCTGGAGGCGGCCTCCTCGCTGATCCGTACCTACGAGGTGCAGTTCGTGCCCGGCCTGCTGCAGACCCGGGAGTACGCCCGGGCCGTCGTCCTGCTCGGACACGGCCGGGCCACCGCCGCCGAGATCGACCGCCGGGTCGGCCTGCGGATGGAACGGCAGCGGCTGCTCGCCCGGCCCGGTGCGCCGCAACTGTGGGCGGTCGTGGACGAGGCCGCCCTGCGCCGGCCGATCGGCGGCACCGACGTGATGCGGGGCCAGGTCGCCGCGCTGATCGGAGTGACCCGGCTGCCCAACGTCCGGCTGCAGGTGATCCCCTTCAACGCGGGCGGGCACTCCGCCGCCGGTGGCGCCTTCAGCATCCTGCGGTTCCCCGACCCGGACCTGCCCGACGTCGTCTACATCGAACAGCTCACCAGCGCGTTGTACCTCGACAAGCGGGACGACGTGGACCACTACGCGGCCGCCATGGAGCAGCTGTGCGTGGAGGCGCAACCGCCGGAACGGACCGCGGACATCCTGGAGGGCATCATGCGCGACCTGGAGAAGGCGACGGACTGACCGCTGGCCCCGGGGTCGCCGGGATCAGGCCGGGCCGAGCCGGCCGACCGCCTGGGCGATCGGGGTGTCCCCGCCGACCAGTTCCAGCGTCTGACCGGCGGTGGCCGGGGTGTCCAGCAGCGCCAGCAGCACCGCGGCGACGTCGGCGCGGGTCACGTCGCCCCGTTCGACCCGCCGGGCCAGCCGGACCAGCCCGGTCGGCGGGTCGTCGGTCAGCCGGCCCGGCCGCAGCGCGGTCCAGTCCAGGTCGCGCCCCCGCAGGTCGTCCTCGGCGGCCTTCTTGGCGCGCAGGTAGGCCGCGAAGACGTCATCCCGGTCGGCCGACGGCGGCGCGTCCACCCCCATCGAGGAGACCAACAGATACCGGCGTACGCCGGCCCGCTCGGCCGCGTCGGCGAGCAGCGCGGCGGCGGCCCGGTCCACGGTGTCCTTGCGGGGGACGCCGCTGCCCGGGCCGGCGCCGGCGGCGAACACGACGGCGTCCGCGTCGGCGGCGGCGAGTTGATCGGCCAGCTCGTCGGCCGAGGCGCGTTCCAGGTCGCACAGCGCCGGCTCGGCACCCGCGGCGCGCAGGTCGTCGGCGTGTTCCGGGTTGCGGATCAGGCCGACCACGGGGTGACCGCGGTCGCTGAGCAACCGTTCCAACAACAGGGCGATCTTGCCGTGACCACCGGCGACGACGACACGCATGAGTTCACCCTAGGGCTTGCGGGCCCGGCCCGGCCGGCTTCCCGACGGCCCGCTCAGCTCAGCAGGACCGCGCTTCTGGCCGCCGGACTGGCGGTCACCGGGCGTGGAGACCTCGCCGTTGGGCGGTCTGTGAAGCGCGCCAACCACCCGAACGGCTCGTCGCGTGAACACGCCCCAGTCACGGGAATCCCCCGGCTTCAGCCGTGGGAAGGAAGTCAATCCTGTCAACGTCCGGTGGCCGGTGGATCCGGTCCGTCCCCCGGTCAGACGGAGGTGGCGGCCCTGCCGGTGTCCCGACGCCTCGATCATGTTTGGATGGCGACATGTCTGTTCAGCGCGAGACCGGTCCGCGACGGCGTCGGCCGGCCACCGGATCCGCTGCCGACCGGCAGGTGGCCACCCCGGAGATCCGGTGGACCTCGGTCGACCAGCTGTCCGAGCTGGCCCAGGCGCTGTTGAGCGAGGACCTGGGCGGCCGGGAGGCGGTGCCGCGGCACGTCGCCGAGCGGGTCCGTACGCAGGCCCGGGCCTGGGCGGAACACGGCTTCACGGCCGAGACGGTCCGGCCGTGGCTCGACCTGCCACCGGCCGCGGCAGCCTACCTGGCCGAGCGGTCCGTGTCGCCACGGGTGCTGGAGCTGCCGTACCAGGTGTCGCGCCCCGGCGCCCCGGTGGCCCTCAAGGTGGCCATCGCGTCCGGGCTGCTCGCCGTGGAACGGGCTTACGACCTGCTGGTGGCGACCGGGGAGCACCGGCCGGCCGGTGCGGGGCCGGCACCCGTGGGCCCGGCGCCGTGGCTGCTGTCCGGCGAGGTCTTCGGCGGTAACGGCGCGACGGAACAGGAAGCGACCGGCGCCGCCGAGCCACGTCGGCCGGTGGCGCAGGTGATCTTCTCGCACCCGACCGAGAACTGACCGGGGCGGTCCCGCCGGTGGCACGACCGGGCCGGCGCGGAAAGCCTCCAGACCGCGCGTACCGGCCGAAACCCGATAGCCGCCCGGGTCCCGCTCCGGGCGCTGCCATGCCGGCCGCGACGGCGTGTGGCAGTGTTGCACCGTGTCCCTCATACCCGCGGGCCGAGCGGCCCCGCCCCGACTGCACCGGGCGGCCCGGATCGAGGACGCCGTCCACCAGCTGCTGGAGCGGCGGCTGCGACGCGGCGGCTGGAAGGCCCGGATCGTCGCCTACACCGGGTACGGCGCTCCCGGCTGGGTCCGGGTGATGGGTCGGGTGGTGCTCGGTCGGCTGGAGAGCCGGCCGCGCCGCCGGGCGGAGAAGGTACGGGGCTGGCGCAGCTTCGCCACCCTCCCGGCGAAACACGCCCGGGTGGTGATCGAGGCCGGTGGCCAGCGCTGCGAGGCGGAGACCGACCGCAGCGGCTTCATCGACGTGGTGGTGGAGGCCGACCTGCCCGCCGGGTGGGGGACGGTGCGGCTCAGCGCCGTCGACGCCACCCCGGTCGAGGCACCGGTCCGGATCGTCGACCCGAGCGTGCGGTTCGGGATCCTGTCCGACATCGACGACACCGTGATGGTCACGGCGCTGCCCCGCCCGTTGCTCGCCGCGTGGAACACCTTCGTCCTCGACGAGCACGCCCGGATGGCCGTACCCGGGATGGCCGTGCTCTACGAGCGACTGGTCACCGCGCACCCCGGCGCGCCGGTCTTCTACCTGTCCACCGGGGCCTGGAACGTCGCGCCGGCGCTGACCCGGTTCCTGTCCCGGCATCTCTACCCGGGCGGGCCGTTGCTGCTCACCGACTGGGGACCGACCGCCGACGGCTGGTTCCGCAGCGGCATGGAGCACAAGCGGGTCACCCTGGCCCGGCTGGCCAAGGAGTTCCCGGACGTCCGGTGGCTGCTCGTCGGCGACGACGGACAGCACGACCAGGAGATCTACGCCAAGTTCGCCGCCGAGCACCCGGAGAGGGTCGCGGGCGTGGCGATCCGCCGGCTCTCGCCGACCCAGGCCGTCCTCGCCGGTGCCTTCCCGGCGCCGGCGGGCAGCTCGTCGGCCACCGGGCCGGACGGCCAGCGGTGGTTGTCCGCCCCGGACGGCGCGGGCCTGTGGCGGCTGCTGCGGGCGGCCAACCTCGTCTGAGCCGCCGGCTGAGCGGCCGGGCCCGGCCGCGTGCCGCCGGCTAACCGGTCGGGCGGAGCCAGAGCACGCCGAGCGGGGGGATCCGCAGCTCGGCCGAGGCGGGCATTCCGTGCCACGGCACGTCCTGGGCGTGTACCGCGCCCAGGTTGCCCACGCCGGATCCGCCGTACGAGTGCGAGTCGGTGTTGAGCACCTCGCGCCAGGTGCCGCCGCGCGGCAGGCCGATCCGGTAGCCGTCCTGCGGTACGGCGGCGAAGTTCGCCACGCAGACCAGCGGCGCGCCGTCCAGCCCGATCCGGACGAAGGCCACCGTGTTGCGCGCCGCGTCGTCCGGCACGATCCACCGGAAACCGCCGGGGGAGGTGTCCTGCGCCCACAGCGGCGGCGCGTCGCGGTACGCCCCGTTCAGGTCCCGGACCAGCCGCTGAACCCCGGCGCTGCCGGGGTCGTGCGGCAGGTACCAGTCCAGCCCGCGCTCCTCGCTCCACTCCCGGGGGTCGGCCAGCTCGCAGCCCATGAACAGCAGCTGCTTGCCGGGATGCGCCCACATGTAGGCCAGCAGCGCCCGGACGGTGGCCAGCTTCTGCCACTGGTCACCGGGCATCTTGCCGAGCAGGGAACCCTTGCCGTGCACCACCTCGTCGTGGCTGATCGGCAGCAGGTAGTTCTCGCTCCAGGCGTAGACCAGCGAGAAGGTGAGCTGGTGGTGGTGGAACTGCCGGTGGATCGGCTCCTTGCCGACGTAGGTCAGCGTGTCGTGCATCCAGCCCATGTTCCACTTGAAGCCGAAGCCCAGGCCTCCCTCGGCGGTCGGCCGGGTCACCCCCGGCCAGGCGGTGGACTCCTCGGCGACCATCACCACGCCCGGGTGCTCCCGGTAGACGGTGGCGTTGACCTCCTGCAGGAACGCGATCGCCTCCAGGTCCTCCCGGCCGCCGTACCGGTTGGGCTGCCACTGGCCCGGCCTGCGCGAGTAGTCCAGGTAGAGCATGGACGCGACCGCGTCCACCCGCAGCCCGTCGACGTGGAACTCGGCGCACCAGTACAGCGCGTTGGCGACCAGGAAGTTGCGCACCTCGCGGCGGCCGTAGTTGAAGACGTACGTGCCCCAGTCGGGGTGCTCGCCGCGCTGCGGGTCCGGGTGCTCGTACAGCGGCGTGCCGTCGAACCGGGCGAGGGCCCACTCGTCCCGGGGGAAGTGCGCCGGCACCCAGTCCAGCAGCACGCCGATGCCGGCGCCGTGCAGCCGGTCCACCAGGTGGCGGAAGTCGTCCGGGTCGCCGAACCGGGCGGTCGGAGCGTAGTAGCCGGTGACCTGGTAGCCCCACGAGCCGCCGTACGGGTGTTCCATCACCGGCAGGAACTCGACGTGCGTGAAGCCCAGGTCGACCACGTACTCGGTGAGCTGGTCGGCGAGTTCGCGGTAGGTCAGCCCGGGCCGCCAGGAGCCGAGGTGCACCTCGTACACGCTCATCGGCTCCTGGTGCGGGCGGCGCTGCGCCCGGCGGGCCAGCCAGTCGGCGTCGGACCACTGATAGTCCGACCGGTGCACCACGGACGCGGTGGCCGGCGGCACCTCGGTGTGCGCGGCGAGCGGATCGGCCTTCTCCCGCCACTGCCCGTCCGCACCCAGGACGCGGTACTTGTAGCGCTGGCCGGGGGCCGCGCCGGGCACGAAGATCTCCCACACCCCGCTGGCACCCAGCGACCGCATCGGCCAACCGTCGTGCGGCCCCCAGCCGGTGAAGTCGCCGACCACCCGTACGCCCCGGGCGGCGGGCGCCCAGACGGCGAACGAGACGCCGCCGTCGCCCAGGTCGTCCCGGGGCCGTGCGCCGAGCACGGTCCACAGCCGTTCGTGCCGGCCCTCGCCGATCAGGTGCAGGTCGACCTCGCCCAGGGTGGGCGGGTAGTGGTACGGGTCGTCGGTCGGCGTGCCGTCGACGTCGAGCCGGTAGTCGGGCACCTCGCCCGGCACGGTCGCCTCGAAGACACCCTCGTCGTGCACCCGCCGCATCGGGTGCCGGTCCGTCCCGACCAGCACGGCGACCTCCCGGGCGCCCCGGCGCAGGGTACGGATCACCGTGGACCCGTCCCGCGGGTGCGCGCCGAGCAGGGCGTGCGGATCGTGCTCCGCGCCGGCGATGAGCTGGTCCATCATGATCCCCCGGATTGTGCATTCGGCCGGCCGGGACGTTTCCGCTTGCCGGCCCGCCCGGCGAGCGGCCGGCCCGGCCGGGCCGGCACAGCGGCCTCGGCAGTCCCGGCGGCGCTGTCCGCACCGGCGACGGGGGACTGCCCGAGCCGGTGCACCGTGAACACGTGCGCCGGATACAGGTACGGATCCAGCTTCACCGTGTTGTGCTGTCCCCAGTCGTAGCTGACCCCGGTCAGCTCGTCCCGTACGGTGAACCGCTCGTGCCAGTCGAAGCCGAGCGTCGGCATGTCCAGCGTGGTGTTGCCCCACTGGACCGTGTGCGGGTCGAACGTGCAGACCACCAGGACCGTGTTGCCGGTGTCCGGGTCGTGCTTGGACCAGCACAGCAGGGCCGGATTGTCGATGTCGTGGAACCGCAGGTTGCGCAGCCGGCGCAGCGCCGGGTTGGCCCGCCGGATCTCGTTGAGCCGGGTGAGGAACGGCGCCAGCGACCGGCCCTGCGCCTGTGCCGCCGCCCAGTCCCGGGGCCGCAGCTCGAACTTCTCGTTGTCGAGGTACTCCTCGGCGCCCGGGCGGGCCACGTGTTCGAACAGCTCGTAGCCGGCGTAGATCCCCCAGGAGGGGGAGAGCAGGCTGGCCAGCACCGCCCGGATCCGGAACATCGGCGGCCCGCCGTGCTGCAGCGACTCGTGCAGGATGTCCGGGGTGTTGGGCCAGAAGTTGGGCCGCATGTGGTCGGCCGAGGCGACCAGTTCCTCGCAGTACGCGCGCAGTTCCGCCGCCTCGGTCCGCCAGGTGAAGTAGGTGTACGACTGGCTGAAGCCGATCCTGCCGAGCCCGTGCATGATCGCCGGCCGGGTGAACGCCTCGGCGAGGAAGAGCACGTCCGGCTCGACCTTCTTGACCTCCCAGATCAGCCAGTGCCAGAAGTCGAACGGCTTGGTGTGCGGGTTGTCCACCCGGAAGATCCGGATGCCCTGGGCGACCCAGTGCAGCACCACCCGGAGCATCTCGGCCCGGATGCCCTCCGGGTCGTTGTCGAAGTTGAGCGGGTAGATGTCCTGGTACTTCTTCGGCGGGTTCTCGGCGTACGCGATGCTGCCGTCGGCCCGGGTGGTGAACCACTCCGGGTGTTCGGTGACCCACGGGTGGTCCGGCGCGGCCTGCAGCGCCAGGTCCATCGCCACCTCCAGGCCGGCCTCGGCGGCCGCGTCGACGAACCGGCGGAAGTCCGCCAGGGTGCCCAGATCGGGGTGGATCGCGTCGTGCCCGCCCTCGGCGGCGCCGATCGCCCACGGCGAGCCCACGTCGTCCGGCCCGGCCACCAGGGTGTTGTTCCGCCCCTTGCGGTTCACCCGGCCGATCGGATGGATCGGCGGCAGGTAGAGCACGTCGAAACCCATCGCGGCCACCCCGGGCAGCCGTCCGGTCGCCGTGGCGAAGGTGCCGGACCGGGCCGGCCGGTCCGCGGTGGCCAGCACCGCGCCCTCCGACCGGGGGAAGAACTCGTACCAGGCGGAGAAGAGGGCCCGCTCCCGGTCCACCCAGATCGGGTACGTCTCACCGCCGGTCACCTGCTCCCGGACCGGGTGCTCCCAGAGCAGGTCGGCGAGGTCCAGGGCGGGGGAGACCCGTTCGGCCAGCGGCCGGGTGTCGTCGCGCAGGGCGGCGGCGGCGCCCCGGACCCGGTCGCGCGCGCCGGCCGGCACCAGCGCCTCGGCCGCGTCCAGTACCCGCGCGCCCTCGGCCAGGTCGTTGGCCAGGTCGGCGCTGCCCTGACCGGCGGCGATCTTCTTGGTCACCGCGTCCTGCCAGGTCAGGTACGGATCGCTGAACGCCTCGACGGTGAAGCTCCAGGAGCCGACCGCGTCCGGCCGGATCGTGGCGTGCCACCGGTCCGACCCCGGCTCACCGGGCCGCATCCGGGTGAACGGGGCGGTCCCGCCGTCGGGTCCCCGCCACACCACGTTGCAGCCGAGCTTGTGATGGCCCTCCCGGTACGACCGGGCGGACACCGGCACCAACTCGCCGACGACGGCCTTGGCCGGGTACCGCCCGCAGGAGACCGTGGGCGTGACGTCCTCGATCGGAAAGCGTCCAGTCACGCCTGACAACCTACTGCCCACCGGTCCGGCCCGCCCGGCGAGATCAGCACCCACCGCCCGACGGGCGTGACGGCGTCGCCGGCTCGATCGTTCTTACGAAGGTCAGCGAGTGAGAACGGGAGACGCGCGTGCGCGACGGCGACCGGCAACCGGCCGAGCCTTTGGGGATCGTGCTGATGGACCACCCGGTGCAGTACTTCGTACCCGGTCTGCGCCGGCTGGCGGCGTTACCCGGGGTCCGGAGCCGGAGCTACTACGACCGGGTGTCCGCCGAGGGCTTCCATGATCCGGGTTTCGACCGCCGGGTCAGGTGGAACACCGACCTGCACTCCGGGTACGACTGGTGGACCCCGCCGAAGCCGGGTCGCCGGAGAGGCTGGTGGACGGTGCTGCGCTCGCTCCACCGGGACCGGCCGGACGTGCTGATCAGTTTCGGCTGGGTGGGTCGGATCTGCCGGCTGGGGTTCCTCTACGCGCTGGTGACCCGTACGCCGATCCTGTTCTTCTCGGACGCCAACATCCGGGATCCGCGACCGTTGAGCCGGCGGGCCCGGCTGCGTCGGCGGGTGCTGCGGGCGGGATTCCGCCTGGCTGCGGGCGCCCTGGCGACCGGGTCGGCCAACCACGCCTTCTACCTGGCCCACGGCATCCCGCCCGAGCGGCTGTATCCGGGCGTCTACTCGGCGGACGTGGACCTGTTCTTCGCGGCGGCGGACCGCCGGCGGGCGGCCGGCATCGATCCGGCGGACCGTCCGTTCGTCATCGGGTACGTCGGGAAGTTCATCCCGATCAAGGCCGTCGACGATCTGATCGAGGCCTGCGCCCGGCTGGACCCGGGCATCGACTGGGAACTCTGGCTGATCGGTGACGGGCCGCTCCGGGTGGAACTCACCGGGTTGGTGGACCGGCTGGGGATCACCGACCGGGTGCGGATGTTCGGCTTCCGCAACACCGACGAGGTGCCCGATCTGGTCGCGCGGATGGACGTTCTGGTGCTGCCGTCACACGTCGAACCACGCGGGCTGGTGGCGGTCGAGGCCGCGGCCGCCGGCGCCGTGCCGGTGGTCAGTTCGGTGACCGGCGTCTGGGGTCCGGGCGACCCGATCGAGCACGGGATCAGCGGTCTCGTCTACCCGGTGGGGGACATCGGCGCCTTGGCCGACTGCCTCCGCCGGCTGAGCGGCGATCCCGGACTGCGGCGCGGGCTGACCGCCGAGGCTCGGGAACGCGCGGCCGGGCAGGGCGCCCGGGCGTTCGCCGCGACGATGGCCGCGGCCATCGCGGAGATCGGCGGTCGACGGCGGAACCGGGTGCCGGGTCCCCGCCCGGAGCTGCCCCGGTCGCGCGGTGGGCGCCCGGCGTCGCCCGCGACGTCCGATCCCGGTGCCCGGGTGGCCGGCGTGCGGGGCGGCGGCCGGACCGGCGGGCGAAGTGTGCTCGATCAGCTACCCGGTCACGACGGCGACACCGGGCGGCCGAGCACCGAGCGGTAGACGGCCATGGTGCGTTCGGCGATGGCGTCCCAGGAGAAGTGCTCGACCGCCCGGCGGCGGCCGGCCAGGCCCAGCTTCCGGGCCCGGTCCGGGTCGGTCAGCAGCTCGTTGAGCGCGGCGGCCAGGTCGGCCACGAACCGGTCCGGGTGCAGCGGGGTGCCGGTGCCGTCGTCGGCCTGCTCGATCGGCACCAGCAGGCCGGTCTCGCCGTCCGCCACCACCTCGGGGATCCCGCCGGTGGCGGTGGCCACCACGGCCGTCTCGCAGGCCATCGCCTCCAGGTTGACGATGCCCATCGGCTCGTACACCGACGGGCAGACGAAGACGGTGCTGTGCGTGAGGATCTGGATCACCTCCCGCTTCGGCAGCATCTCGGCGATCCAGACCACCCCTTCCCGGCCGGTGCGCAGCTCGGCCACCAGCCGCTCGACCTCGGTGGCGATCTCCGCGGTGTCCGGGGCGCCGGCCAGCAGCACCAGCTGCGCCCCGGGGGCCAGCGACCGGGCGGCCCGCAGCAGGTACGGCAGGCCCTTCTGCCGGGTGATCCGGCCGACGTAGACCACCGTGGGGCGGTCCGGGTCGATGCCGTGCCGCTCCAGCACGTCGGTGCCGGGATCCGGGGCGTACTGGCCGGTGTCGATGCCGTTGTGCACCACCCGGATCCGGTCGGCCGGCACCGCGGGATAGGCGGTCAGCACGTCCCGCTTCATCCCCTCGGACACGGCGATCACCGCGTCCGCGGCCTCCACGGCGGTGCGTTCGGCCCAGGAGGAGAGCGTGTACCCACCGCCGAGCTGCTCGGCCTTCCACGGCCGCAGCGGCTCCAGGCTGTGCGCCGTCACCACGTGCGGCACGCCGTACAGCAGCTTGGCGACGTGGCCGGCCAGGTTGGCGTACCAGGTGTGGCTGTGCACCAGGTCGGTGCCCGCGCAGCCGGCGGCCATCTCCAGGTCGACGCCCATGGTCCGCAGCGCGGCGTTGCTGCCGGCCAGCGGCGCCGGGTCGGCGTACGCGGTCACCCCGGCCTCGTCCCGGGCGGCGCCGAAGCAGTGCACCCGGACGTCGGCGAGCGCCCGCAGGTCCCGGGCGAGGTACTCGACGTGCACCCCGGCGCCGCCGTACACCTGCGGCGGGTACTCCCGGGTGAGCAGGTCGACGCGGAGGGACCCGGTACGCGCAGTGGAGTCGGTCACGTCCCGCACGATAGCCGCAACCAGTTGCTCGTACGAGTGGTGCGTTCGCACTCCGGTGGTTAGCGTCTGATGTATGGCTGCCAAGGTGCTCGCGATCGTCCTGGCCGGTGGAGAGGGCAAGCGCCTGATGCCGCTCACCGCCGACCGCGCCAAGCCGGCGGTGCCCTTCGGGGGCATGTACCGCATGATCGACTTCGTGCTGTCCAACCTGGTGAACGCGGGCTACCTCAAGATCGTGGTGCTCACCCAGTACAAGTCGCACTCGCTGGACCGGCACGTCACCAAGACCTGGCGGATGTCCAACCTGTTGGGCAACTACGTGGCGCCGGTGCCGGCCCAGCAGCGCCGCGGGCCGTGGTGGTTCGCCGGCTCGGCCGACGCGATCTACCAGAGCTTCAACCTGATCAACGACGAGCAGCCCGACTACGTGATCGTCTTCGGGGCCGACCACATCTACCGGATGGATCCCCGGCAGATGGTGGAGGACCACATCGCCTCCGGCGCCGGCGTGACGGTCGCCGGCATCCGGCAGCCGCTGGCCCAGGCCGACCAGTTCGGCGTGATCGAGGTGGGCGAGGACGGCCGGAAGATCCGCGCGTTCCGCGAGAAGCCCACCGACGCGCGCGGCCTGCCGGACGCGCCCGACCAGATCTACGCCTCGATGGGCAACTACGTCTTCACCACCGGCACGCTCTGCGAGGCGGTGGAGCGCGACGCCGCGGACAAGACCAGCAAGCACGACATGGGCGGCAGCATCATCCCGATGATGGTCGAGCGCGGCGAGGCGAACGTCTACGACTTCAAGGACAACGAGGTGCCCGGCAGCACCGACCGGGACCGCGGCTACTGGCGCGACGTCGGGACGTTGGACTCCTTCTACGACGCGCACATGGACCTGATCGCCATCCACCCGGTGTTCAACCTCTACAACTTCGACTGGCCGATCTACACCGACCAACCGCCGTACCCGCCGGCCAAGTTCGTGCACGGCTGGCAGGAGCGGGTCGGCCGGGCGGTCAGCTCGCTGGTCTCACCCGGTTCGGTGATCTCCGGGTCGCTGGTCGAGAACTCGGTGGTCTCCCCGCGGGTGCGGGTGCACTCCTGGGCGCACGTCAGCGGCTCGGTGCTGATGGAGGGGGTCGACATCGGCCGGCACGCGGTGGTGCGCAACGCCATCCTGGACAAGAACGTTGTCGTACCGGAGGGTGTCGAGATCGGGGTGGACCTGGAGAAGGACCGCGAGCGCTACACCGTCTCGCCGAACGGGATCGTGGTCATCGGCAAGGGCCAGCGGATCGAGCCCTGACCGGCGGTCCGCCCGACCGGCGCCGGACCCCGCGCCGGCACGTTCCACCCGTGCCCGGCGCGGGAACCCGTACCAGCATCATGATCGCGCCCCGGCGGCGCCGGTCGGTCAGGAGGTCAACCCGATGTCGCCCCACCCGCGTGCCGGTCAACCGGCCGAGCCGTCCGACCTGGTCGACGTGGCCCGGCTGGTCACCGCCTACTACACCGGGCGCCCCGACCCGGCGGACCCGGCGCAGCAGGTCGCCTTCGGCACCTCCGGGCACCGCGGGTCGAGCCTGAACAACGCCTTCAACGAGCAGCACATCGTCGCCATCGCCCAGGCCGTCTGCGACTACCGTCGGGAGCGGGGCGTCGACGGGCCGCTCTTCCTGGCCAAGGACAGCCACGCGCTGTCCGAGCCGGCCACGGCCAGCGCGCTGGAGGTCTTCGCGGCCAACGCGGTCACCGTGCTCGTCGACAGCCGGGACGGCTACACCCCGACTCCGGCGCTGTCGCACGCGATCCTCACGTACAACCGGGGCCGGACGTCCGGGCTCGCCGACGGGGTGGTGGTCACCCCCTCGCACAACCCGCCGACCGACGGCGGCTTCAAGTACAACCCCACCCACGGCGGGCCGGCCGACTCCGACGCCACCCGGTGGATCCAGGACCGGGCCAACGCGCTCATCGCCGACGGGCTCGCCGGGGTCGACCGGATCCCGTACCCCCGGGCCGTCGCCGCCGACACCACCGGCCGGTACGACTTCCTCGCCACCTATGTCGACGACCTGCCCGCGGTGCTGGACCTCGACGCGATCCGGTCCGCCGGGGTACGCATCGGCGCCGACCCGCTGGGCGGGGCGAGCGTGGCCTACTGGGGACAGATCGCCGAGCGGCACCGACTGGACCTGACGGTGGTCAATCCGCTCGTCGACCCGACCTGGCGGTTCATGACCCTGGACACCGACGGCAAGATCCGGATGGACTGCTCGTCGCCGAACGCGATGGCCTCGCTGATCGACCAGCGGTCGGCGTACCGGATCGCCACCGGCAACGACGCCGACGCCGACCGGCACGGCATCGTCACCCCGGACGCCGGCCTGATGAACCCCAACCACTATCTCGCCGTCGCCATCTCCTACCTCTTCCGCACCCGCACCGACTGGCCGGCGGGCACCGGGGTGGGCAAGACCCTGGTCTCCTCGTCGATGATCGACCGGGTCGCCGCCGACCTGGGTCGCCGGCTGGACGAGGTGCCGGTGGGCTTCAAGTGGTTCGTGCCCGGCCTGCTCGACGGATCGGTCGGGTTCGGCGGCGAGGAGAGCGCGGGCGCGTCGTTCCTGCGCCGCGACGGCAGCGCGTGGACCACCGACAAGGACGGCATCCTGCTCTGCCTGCTCGCCTCGGAGATCGCCGCGACCACCGGGCGCACGCCCAGCGAGCACTACGCGGACCTGGTGACCCGGTTCGGCGACCCGGCATACGCCCGGATCGACGCGCCGGCCAGCCGCGCGGAGAAGGCGGTGCTCGGCAAGCTCTCGCCGGAGCAGGTCACCGCCACCGAACTCGCCGGCGAGCCGATCACCGCGACGCTGACCCGGGCGCCCGGCAACGACGCGCCGATCGGTGGGCTCAAGGTGACCACCGAGTCCGGCTGGTTCGCGGCCCGGCCGTCCGGCACCGAGGACGTCTACAAGATCTACGCCGAGTCGTTCCAGGGCCCGGAGCACCTGACCCGCATCCAGGACGAGGCTCGGGAACTGGTGTCGGAGGTGCTCAGGAAGGCCTGACGGCCGGCGGTGGTAGTGCGGGGTCGGCTGGTGTCACACCGCCGCGTCGGTGGTGACATGGTGGTCGACGACCTGTGGCCGGCCGGTCCGCAGCGAGCTCCGCAGCGAGCGTAGCCACGAGTCGAGGCAGGCCACCGACCACGCCCTCGGCCAGGCGACCCCGCCGGTTCGCCATCCGTCCAGGACCGCCGCCACGTTCTCGGCGCGCAGGACTCCGGTCACCGGAGCGTCCGGTTGGCCGGCCCGGCGTACGACCGGAGCCAGCGGACCGTCGCGCATCCATCGGTCCATCGGCAGGTTGAAGCCCCGCTTCCGGGTTTCGGCGATGCGTTTCAGGGTGGCGTCGCCGGTCGCGGCGGCGAAGCCCCGCTTGCCGATCCCCCGCCGGGGATCGGCACCGAGGGCGGCCCGGGCGAACGGCACGTCGACGAACGGCACGCGTATCTCCACCGAGCAACCCATCGAGTATGCGTCGCAGTCGGGCAGCAGCGTGCCGCCGAGGTATCCCTCGATCTCGTTGACGGACAGCGCGACGGCCGTCGACGGGCCGCTCGGACCCGGCGGACCGACCGTTTCCCGGCCCGCTGCCCGGCCTGTTTCCCGGCCCGGGTCGGGCAGGAGCGCGTCGATCTCGTCATCGAAGCGGACCCGGCGAACCACCTCGGCCAGGCCCGCCGCGTCCCATCCCGCGGTGCCGCGCAACAGGTGGCCGAGCTTCCTGCGCCGGTTGCTTCCCCCGCCGGCCACCAGCGCACCGGGTAACCGGGCCGCTCCGGCGATCCGGAGCAGGGGGAGGTACCGCAGCGCCCGGAAATGCGGGTAGCCGGCGAGCACCTCGTCACCGCCGACACCGGAGAGCGCGACCTTCATGCCGAGCCCGGCGATCGCCCTGCTCACGAGGAAGGTGTTCAGCCCGTCGATCGACGGGCGCTGCATCGAGGCGAAGAAGTGATCCGCCAGGTCGTCGTCGGGCAGGCCGGAGAGAATCTCGTGCCGATGGCCGAAGGAACGGGCGATCTCGCGGGCTCCGGCTCCCTCGCCCATCGTGCCGTCGATGTCCACGGTGACACAGGTGAGCCGGGCGCCCAGCGTCGAAGCCGCCCAGGCGATCGACGCGGAATCCAGACCGGACGACAACAGCAGCGCCACCGGTACGTCACTGAGCAGGTGTCCGGACACCGATGTCAGGAACGCGTCCCGCAGCTCGGCCGGCGAGGTGCGCGGCAGGTCGTCGAAGAGGTCGTCCCGGACGGTGCCTCCGGTCCGCCGGGTGGCCCCGTCCCATCGAACCCACCCGTTCGCCGGCACGGAGTGGACGCCGGCGAACGGTGACTGGTCGCGGGACAACCCGCCGTACGCCAGATAGCGCCGCAACGCCGCCCGGTCCAGCTCGGGCGCGGCCAGCACGCCGACGAGCGGTCTCGGCTCGGAGGCGAACATCATCGTCCCGTCCGGCGTTCCGGTGTAGTACAACGGTTTGATGCCGAAGGGATCCCGGGCCAACGTCACGCTGTCGACGGTGGTGTCCACGACGGCGATCGCGAACATCCCACGCAGCTCGGCGAACATCCCCGTCCCGAGTCGCTGCCAGAGCTCCGGCAGGATGGCACCGTCGCAGCGTCCCGCCACGGTCAGCCGGTGGCGGCGGCGCAGCTCCTCGTGGTTGTAGATCTCACCGTTGAACACGACCACGACCGAACCGTCGGCGGACCGGAAGGGTTGGCGGCCGCTGTCGCTGAGGTCGACGATGGCCAACCGGCGGTGCCCCAGCGCGACCGGGCCGGCGGACCACCAACCCGCGTCGTCGGGCCCACGGTGGCACAGGCGGCGATCGACGACACCCAACGCCCGGAGGTGGCGGTCGGTGATCGGGTTCGGTCCGACCAGGCCGCTGATCCCGCACATCAGAACGCCGCCCGTTCGACGGTGGGGCGGGTGGGCGGGAAGCCGGCTCCGACCGTCACGCCGCCGGTCGGGACGGCGGCGAGTGGTCCGGCCTTCCGACCCGCGTCGGTGCTGCGAGGCATCCTGGTGCTCCTGGCCGGTCTCCGGGTCAACGCGCCGATCAGACGCGCGTCAGCGGTCGGCCGGGGTCCACCGCGCGTCGGGGGCCCGGTGGATGTCCGGGACGGTCGAGATCGGATCGGGTGGCTGCGGGGGTTGACCGCACAGCCACGCCATCCTGTCGAGCAACTTGTCGGGTGGGTCGAACGGGTCCAGCGTGCCCGCCTCGGCCGGGTCCAACTCGGGCACCGCCACGTGCGAGACGAGGGGGTGCAACGGCCGACGGTCGACCTCGCCGGCGCCGAAGAGGTCCTCGTGCAGCTTCTCGCCCGGCCGCAGTCCGGTGTAGACGATCTGGGTCCGGCCGGGAGCGCGGGCGGCGAGTTGGCGTGCCACGTCGTCGATCCGGACCGGCTCGCCCATGTCCAGCACGAGCGCCTCCCCGTCCCGGCCGATCGTCGTGGCCTGCAGCACGAGGTGCACCGCCTCCTGCACCGTCATCAGATAGCGGGTCACGTCCGGATGGGTGACGGTGATCGGCAGGCCGGCCGCGATCTGCGCCTGGAAGGCGGTGACCACCGAGCCGCGGCTGCTGAGCACGTTGCCGAACCGTACGCTGAGGAAGGTGCCGGGGAGGGCGACCGCCGCGTGCGCGGTCAGCCGCTCCGTGATGCGCTTGGAGTAACCGAGCACGCTTGTCGGATTCGCCGCCTTGTCGGTCGAGACGTTCACGAACCGGGTCACGTCCCGACAGGCGTCGAGAACGGCCATGGTGCCCCGGATGTTGGTCTGCACCGCTTCACCGGGATGCCGCTGCAGCAGGGTCAGATGCTTGAGGGCGGCCGCGTGGAAGACGATCTCCGGCCGCCGTTCGGCGAAGATGCGGCTGATCCGCTCCGCGTCCCGGATGTCGGCGAGGATGAGTTCCGGGCTGTCCAGCATCGCCCGGCCGTAGAGTGACAACTGCAGGCTGTGCAGGGCGGATTCGTCCCGGTCCAGCATCATCAGCTCGCCCGGTTCGGCGCGCATGATCTGCCGACACAGCTCCGAGCCGATCGATCCGCCCGCGCCGGTGACCAGCACCCGGCGGCCGGCCAGGCCGCCGGAACCGGTGACCAGGTCCGCGACGACGTGCCGACGGCCGAGCAGGTCGGAGATCTCCGGGCTGCGTACGTCGGCGACGCTGATCCGATGGTCGACCAGTTCGTAGATCGACGGCAGCACCTTGAAGTCCGCGCCGGCGGCCAGCGAGCGGCTCCGGATCTCGCGGATCAACTCGGCGTCCGCGTTGGAGACGGAGAAGATCAGGCTCTGCGCGCCGGTCCGGCGTACCGCTGCGGCGATGTCCTCGCGGCCGCCGAGCACGCGGACGTCGTCGATGCGCAGGTGACGCTTCGCCGGATCGTCGTCGAGCAGCCCGACGGGCAGGTACCGGCCGTTCGGGTCGGTGAGCAGGGCGCGCAGCAGCCCCTGGCCGGCCGATCCCACCCCGAACAGCAGCACCGGCGTGCTGGACCCGGTGGTCGGCCGCAGGGAGCGGTCCCGCCGGTACCGGTAGCTCCAGCGCGCGGCGAACATGAGCAGCACGGTGCCCGACAGCGCCACCACGGGCGTGCTGACCGGGACCGGCCGCTCCGCGGTCGTCAGCAGGTAGAGAAAGACGGTCGTCCCGGTCGCCACCACCGTGCGCGCGACCGAGCGGGCCTCCTGCAGGCTGCCGACCGGGTACCAGCCGAGGTACCGGTTCCGGCCCAGGGTGACGACGAGGTAGATGCCGGCCGCCGTCGCGCCGATCGCCAGCGTGTGGGCCGTCTGGGCGGCGCTCGGGCGGAACTCGTAACGGGTCCAGATCGCCAGGAGGAAACCCACGATCCAGGCGACCACGTCAACGACCAGCAGATAGGCCCGGCGGAGCCTGGTCCGCGGCTGGTCGGCGGCGGCTCGGACGTCGGCGGTGCTCGGCATACGTGTGCTCCCTGGCATCAGCCTCGTGGCTGGTGGAGGCCGCGCTCTCCCCAGGGGTAATAACGTGCAAGCCGCGCCGTCGGCACCGTGGCATTCCCGGAAAAAATGCTCATGTCGGCATCGCCGTCGGCGCCCGCCGGCCGATGGTCCGTGATCAGCGGCCGGCCAGGAACTCCGCTACGGCCAGGTGGACCCGCGAGATCCGTGTCTCGTCCATGTTCGACCCGCTGGGCAGCGCCAGGCCGGTGCGGTAGAGATGCTCGGCGGTGCCGGTCACCAGGCCGCGAGCCCGGGCGAAGACGGGTTGCAGATGCATCGGCTTCCACAACGGTCGCGTCTCGATGTCGCGCTCGGCGAGGTGCGCGGCGAGTTCACCGGCGTGCCAGCCGGCCCGCGCCGGGTCGACGACCAGACAGGTGAGCCAGCAGTTCGCCCCGGCGTCACCCTCGCCGAGCAGCCGCACCCCCGGCGTGGTGGCGAACAGCTTGGCGTAGCGTTCGCGCAGCTGGCGGCGCCGGCCCAGCAGTTCGTCGAGCCGGTGCAGCTGGGCCCGGCCGAGCGCGGCGAGCAGGTTGCTCAGCCGGTAGTTGTAGCCGACCTCGGTGTGCTCGTAGTGCGCGACCGGCTGCCGTGCCTGGGCCGCGAGATGGCGGCAACGGGCGACCAGCGCCTCGTCGTCGGAGACGATCATCCCACCGCCGGAGGTGGTTATGATCTTGTTGCCGTTGAACGAGAAGACGCCGGCCCGGCCGAACGACCCGGCCGGCCGGCCGTGCCGGGCGGCACCGAGCGCCTCCGCCGCGTCCTCCACGACCGGTACGCCGACCGCGGCGCAGAGCGGGAGCAGGGCGTCGTAGTTGGCGCAGACGCCGAACATGTCCACCGGCAGCACGGCGGCGACCTGCTCGCCGTCGGCACGCAGCCGACGCAGCAGCTCGGCCAGCAATTCCGGGTCCAGGTTGCCGGTTTCCGGCTCGCAGTCCACGAAGATCGGTTCGGCGCCCGTGTACACCACGGCGTTCGCCGTCGCGACGAACGTCAACGTCGGCACGACGACCCGGGTTCCCGGTCCGGCGCCCACGGCCAGCAGGGCCAGGTGCAGCGCGGCCGTACCCGAGCTGACCGCCACCGCGTGGCGGGTGCCGACCCGGTCGGCGAGCTCGCGCTCGAACGCGTCGAGGTCCGGGCCGGCCGGTGCCGCCCAACCGGAGCGGAGCGCTCGGATCAGGTAGGACTCCTCCAGCTCGCCGACATCCGGGGACGACAGGTGGATCCTGACTGGCATGGGGACTCCCGGGGTCGGACGTGCGCCGCACTGGTCTGATCGGCTGACAGCTACAACGATGGTCAGCTGACAGCTATAACGACGGAAAAAAGCGGCAGGCGTGGCGTCGAGCAGCCGGGCGATACGCCGCGTAACGCCCGATCCGTCGATTCGTTGGCTGGATGTGACGGCTGACCCGACCTCCACGACGACCATCGGCATCGAGCAGCCGGGCCCCGAAGGGCGCCCGACCGGTGCGCCGCTCGGGCGGACGACCGCACCGCCGCTACGCCGTGTCGCGCTCGTGACGTACGGCTTCGAGTACGGGGGCGGAGTGCGCACCGTGGCGCAGTGGTTGTGGGACGGGTTGCTGGCCACGGGCCGCTACTCGGTGGCGATGCACGATCTCGCGACGTTCAGCCGGGACACGTCGAGTCGGCGGCTGATGG
Organism: Micromonospora zhanjiangensis; assembly: GCF_042650605.1. NCBI lineage: Bacteria > Bacillati > Actinomycetota > Actinomycetes > Micromonosporales > Micromonosporaceae > Micromonospora > Micromonospora zhanjiangensis. The sequence continues at coordinate 93,901 of NZ_JBHSBN010000004.1, forward strand.
TGCCCACCAGTTGGCTGCGGCGTGACCTCCGGACGGTCGGACCGGGTGGGTGGTACACGCACTGGGGTGCGAACGCGGTGGAGTTGGAGATCATGCGGTACCGGCCGCGCCGACAACTGACCGCCGCCCTGCGGGACGCCGACATCGTGCAGGTGGTGTCGGGCGCACCGGCCTGTGCGGCGCCCGTCGTGAGGGCCGGTGTCCCGGTGGTGCTCCAGGTCGCCTCGCTGGTCGGGTGGGAGCGTCCGGCACTGCTGGCCTCCCTCCCACCGGCCCGACGGGCCTGGTGCCGGTGGATGACGAGGCTGGTGTCGCGGGTCGAGCGCGACGTGCTGTCCCGGGTCGACGCCGTCCTGGTGGAGAACGCCGCGCTGGCCGAGCATGTGCGTTCGGTGAGCCGGACGCGGCTGCTGGTGGCTCCACCGGGAGTGGACACCGACCGGTTCGTACCCGCTCCGGACGGCTGGCGGCGGGACGGCTACCTGTTGTCGGTCTGCCGGATGAGCGACCCGCGCAAGGGACTCGACCGGCTCATCCTCGCGTACGCCGAGATGCGGCGCTTGCAGCCGTCGATCGGGCCGCTGGTGCTCGCCGGCCGGCACCGGCCCGAGCCGTCGCTGCTGCGGACCATCGACAGGCTGGGACTGCGGGACCGGGTGCTGATCCGGTCGGAGGTCCCGGCCGCCGAACTGGTCGCGGTGTACCAGGGTGCCGCCGCCTTCCTGCAGACCTCGCACGAGGAAGGGCTGGGCATCTCGGTGCTGGAGGCGATGGCCTGCGGGTTGCCGGTGGTGGCGACCGAGACGAACGGGACTGTCGAGACGGTCCGGCACGGCGAAACCGGCTGGTTGGTGCCGCAGGGGCCCGCGCCGCGGGTGGCGATCGAGGTGGCTGAGCGGACGCTCGACCTCCTCACCGGCCGGGGTGCCGATTTCGGCAGCCGGGGACGGGTCCGGTGTCTGCGGAAATTCTCCAGCGCGGTCGCCCTGAAACGGTTCACGGACGTGTACGACCGGCTGGCGCCGGTCCGGCGGGCGGGCGGACCGGATGCCGGGTGAGGCGTGGCGACCGCGGCTGGCCGGCGTCACTCCGCGGGTGCTCAAGGACTGGCGCCGAGCCGTGGTCATGGCGGCGATCCGCCGGCGCAACGCCGGCCGGTCGGCCGAGCGGGTGTTCGCGGACATCTACGCCGAGGGTCGTTGGGGTGCCGGGGAGACCTTCGACTCCGGCACCGGCTCCCGGGGCGAACTCGCGATCCGGTACGCCGAGTACGTCCGCTCGTTGGTCCAGCGGCTCGGCGTGCGCTCGGTGGTGGATGTGGGCTGCGGCGACTTCCGGGTGGCCGGGCTCTTCGCCGATCACGTCGAGTCCTACCACGGGGTGGACGTGGTGCCCGCCGTGATTGCCCGCAACAACGAGCTCCATGGTGCGCCGGGCGTGCGGTTCTCCGTCCTGGACGCCACCGTCCGGCCGTTGCCGGAGGGTGACCTCTGCCTGGTCCGGCAGGTCCTGCAGCACCTGTCCAACCGCCAGATCGCCGGCATCCTGGCGCACTGCAGGCAGTTCCCGACGGTACTGGTGACCGAGCACTGGCCGGCACCGGACCGGATGCGCCGACCCAATATCGACAAGCCGCACGGGCCGGACATCCGCCTCGACCGCGGTTCCTGGGTGGACATCACCCGCCCACCGTTCGACTGCCGGCCGGTGCGCGAGGTGCTCCGGCTGTCGTTGGGTCTGCCGCTGTTCCGGTCGGGGGAGACGGTCCGGACATTCCTGTGGCAGCCGTCCGCCGGTGCGTGACCTGGCCGAGTGGCCGTCGTTGGTCCAGGTGCCGCTACCATCGGGAGGTCGGAATGCCGTTGTCCTGCGACGTCGTGCGGGCACGCCGACGACGTCCGGCCGCCGTCCCCGTTCGGAGCGGCGGATGAGCGCCGGGGCGGACGCCGGTGACGACCGCTTCTACGACTCCTACGTGTCCACCCATGCCGGCACCGGCGGGGCGGCGGCTGCCGCGTTGGTCTATCGCCGTGACATCCGGCCATATCTGCCCCGCCGCTCCGCCTCCTGCCGGGTCCTGGACATCGGTTGCGGTCAGGGGAAGCTGGTGGCCCTGATGCTGGCCGACGGGCTCGACGCCCACGGTGTCGACATCAGTCCGGAACAGGTCGCCGTGGCGCACGCCCGTGGGCTGGACCGCGTCCAACTGGGTGACCTGCACCGCTACCTGCACGAGACGGCCGGCACCTGGGACGCCATCGTCGCCACCGACGTACTGGAGCACCTGACCAGGCGGGAACTGATCCGCACCTTCGACGACGTGCGTGCGGCGCTGCGCCGGGGTGGCCGATTCATCGCCCGGGTGCCCAACGCGGTCAGTCCGACCGGCGGTCACACCATGTACGGCGACTTCACCCACCAGACCTGGTTCACCCACCGCAGGGTGGCCCAACTCGCCGCGGTCACCGGGTTCGACTCGGTGCGCAGCCGCGCGTGTCCGCCTCCGGTGCACGGACTGACGAGCTTGGTCAGGTCCGTCGTCTGGGGCCTGATCGGCGGCGCGTGGAAGCTGGCGCTGATGGCCGAGACCGGGCAACTGCGCGGGCACATCGTGACGCAGAACCTGACATTCGTGGCTGCCTCGGGCGAGTTGGCGGTGTCCCGTCCGGTGACCCGGGCGGCGGTGTCCGTCGACTCCGAACGTCAGCCCGCCTGAATACCGTCGTTCGGCCCGGGACCGGGTCGGCACCGCGCCGCGGCGGATCGGCGGATGCGGCCGGACGGCGCCGCTGCCCACGGTGAACAGCCGAAGGTGAGGAGGACCTGCGTTGTCTGAGGAACCGGGGACCAGAGCCCGGCCGGGTGCGCTCCGGCAACGCGTCCCGGCCGGGGCCGGCCACCGGGGGGTTGTGCTGCCGTTGCTGTCGTCCGTGCCGGGGGTGGCCGAACCTGGACCGGTCCGGCCACGACGGACGGACGCTCGGTGGCGGCTGGTCGCGCTGTCGCTGCTGGTGGCCTGCGCCTGCGGGCCGTACCTGGTCGCCGGGCTGCGTACCGAACAGGCCAGCGTCTATCTCGTCTGCGGGGTGGGTCTCGTCTGCGGCTGGTGGCGTTCGACGCCGGCGGCCCCGAACGGACTGCTGGTGGTGTACCTGCTCGGGTTCGAGTTGGTGATCGCCCTGTTCGGCTGGTTGTTCCCCGCCCCGCCCACCCTGGAAATCGGCTGGGCCGACGAACCGCTGCGTGCCCTCGACAACTTGGTCATGCCCGGCGCCGTGCTGTTCGCCACCTGGATGTTGCTCGGCGCGTGGGTCGACCCCCGGCCCTACCTGCGCGCGGTCTGTGGCGTGATCGTCGCACTGGCCTGTGTCAACACCGGTCTCGCGTTCCTGTCCGTCACGTTCGACCTGACTCCGTTGCTGCAGGGTTTCTGGGTTCAGGGCGAGCTCACGCCCTCGGTGGCAGCGCTGGCGTTAAGCACCGGCCGCTACGGCGGGATCTTCAATCAGCCGGCCGAGGGCGGTCATTTCTACAGCATCGCCCTGCTCTCGCTCATCTACCTGTTCCACCGTCGGCCGTGGTGGCTGGCCGCGGCCGCCGCCGTCGTCATCCTCGGTGGAACCCTGGGCGCGTCGAAGACCTTTCTTCTCGGCGGACTGCCGGTCGGGGTATGGCAGATTCTCCGGACGGCCGGTCGGCGACCCACCTGGTGGCTCGGCGCGGCGGGGGTCGGCTCCGTGGTCTACGGGCTGCTGAGGGTGGCCGCCGGACACGGTGTGAACTGGAACGGGCTCGGCGTCCTCGCCACCTACTTCGCGCCCGCCGACGACGCGGACCTGGTCCACCTCTATTCGGCGGGCCGGTTCGGTGACCACGCCGCCCTGTACGACGTGACGATCGCGATTCTCAAGACGTCGCCCTGGACGGGCTACGGACTGAACGGGGTCGGCTGGCCGTACGACAGCGCCTGGCTCGGTGCCTTTGCCGTGGGGGGTCTGCTGGGAGTGTTCGCCTATACCGCGGTCCTCTGCGTGCTGCTGTGGAGTTGGTGGAGACGGCGTCCTTCGTCGGACCCGAACATGTCCCGGCTCGCGGGCGGACTCGTGCTGGTGACGATCACCTCGTCCCTCGGTTACCCGGCACTGTCCGGGAACCGGGCCGCCACTCCCATGTGGGTGTTGTTCGCGCTCCTGTTGTTGAGCAGGCGGATCGGGTCGCGGGACGGACGCCGCGACCCGGGCGAAGCCGAAGCGCGGATAAAATTTACGAATTACGGTGTTTCGTCACCCTGAATCGCTTCTGTCGTTGGCCAGTTCATGCGGTTGCTTTCCGGTAGAGCGTCGAACGGACCTGAATCAACCCCGATGCTCGGTTCTGCTCCTCCGACAACCCCGGACCCCATTCGCACCGAGCCGACCCACCCGGCGGCTGACCGCTCGTTACGAGCGCTGGTCATGTGTGCGGCCTTCGAACCGGGATTCCGGGCCGGCGGCCCGATCCGGTCGATGGTCGGCCTACTCGAGGCGATATCCGATCGGGTGGACCTTTCGCTGGTCACCCGCGACCGGGACATCGGGTCGTCCGAACCGTACCCGGTGCGGTCCGGACAGTGGATCAAACGGGGCCGGTCGCGGGTGTTCTACCTGGACGGAGGCAGTCTGCGGCAGTGGCTGCGGCTGTGGCGGGAGCTGCGCAGCACCCCGTTCGACGTGCTCTACGTCAACAGCCTGCTGGGGCTCCCGTTCAGCATCCTGCCGGTGCTCGCCGTGCGGTGTGGGCTGTTGCGGGTTCGCCGGGTGCTGCTGGCACCCAGAGGAGAACTCGATCGTGGCGCGTTGCGCATCAAGGCTGGGAAGAAGCGGCTGTTCCTGCGCTGCTACCGGCCGGTGCTGCGCGGGGTGGACCTCGTCTGGCACGCCAGCAGCACGCGTGAGGCGGACGACGTCCGACGATGGCTCCCCACGGCCCGGATAATGGTGGTTCCGAACAACACGGCCCTGCCCCGAGAGCCGCTGCCGGCCGTCCCGCCGGAGGACGGGCCGGCGCGGTTGGTGTTCATCAGCCGAGTGCACCCGAAGAAGAATCTCCAGCTGATCATCACGGCGTTGGCGGCGGTGTCGATTCCGGTGACCTTCGACATCTACGGCCCGCTGGAGGACGCCGCGTACTGGGCCGGCTGTCAACGATCGTGTCGGGAACTACCGCCCCAGGTGCGGGTCCGGTACCGCGGGGAAGTGCCGCTGAGCCAGGTGCGGGACACCTTCGCCCGGTACGACGCCTTCGTCTTCCCCACCTTCGGGGAGAACTTCGGGCACGTCATTCCCGAGGCGCTGTCGTCGTCCTGCCCGGTCATCTGCTCGGCCGAGACGCCGTGGAGCGAGGTGATCACCAGTGGTGGCGGCGCCGTGTTGACCGAGTCGACTCCGGCCGCGCTGGCTCGGGAGATCGTCCGGGTGGCCGGAAGGAACGCGACGGACCGGCTACGTGCCAAACAGGCGGCGGGAGCGGCCTACGCACGGTGGCGCGCCGAACCACGGAACAACGCCAACGTTCTCGATGAGTTCCGGACGGCGGCAGATCCGGTCAGCGCCACCGGTGTGGTTCGGCCGTGACCGACCCGCTCGCCGGCCGCCGGGTGTTGATCACCGGCGGGACCGGTTCCTTCGGACAGACCATGACGCGCCGGTTGCTCGACCGGGACGTGGCCGAGGTTCGAGTGCTCAGCCGGGACGAGGCGAAGCAGGACGACATGCGTCGCCGGCTCGGTGACGATCGGGTGCGCTACCACGTCGGTGACGTCCGGGACGTCGACACGGCGCTGCGGGCGACCCGCGGCATCGACCACGTCTTCCACGCCGCAGCCCTCAAACAGGTGCCGTCGTGCGAGTTCTTCCCCCTCGAGGCGGTCCGCACCAACGTGCTGGGCAGTGCCAACGTCGTCGAGGCGGCCGCGCGCAGCGAGGTGCGGTCGGTGGTGGTCCTCAGCACCGACAAGGCCGTCTACCCGGTCAACGCGATGGGCATCAGCAAGGCCCTGATGGAGAAGGTGATCCAGGCGCACGCCCGGAACAACCCGGGCAGCCGGACCACCGTCTGCTGCGTCCGGTACGGGAACGTGATGTACTCCCGGGGCTCGGTGATCCCGCTCTTCGTGGAGCAGATCAGGGGCGGCCGGGCATTGACGGTGACCGACCCGCACATGACCCGGTTTCTGATGTCCCTGGCCGATTCGGTGGACCTGGTGGAGCATGCCTTCACCCACGCCCGACCCGGCGACGTGTTCATCCGCAAGGCGCCGGCGTGCACCGTACGGAACCTCGCCGAGGCGGTCTGTCAGCTGTTCGACGTGCCCGCCAAGATCGACGTCATCGGCATCCGGCACGGCGAGAAGCGGGACGAGACGCTGGCCAGCCGGGAGGAGTTGGCGCAGGCAGACGACTTCGGTGACTTCTTCCGGGTGCCGGTGGACGCCCGCGACCTGAACTACGCGCTCTATGTCAGCGAGGGCGAGACCGAGGTGGTGGCGGCGACGGACTTCACCTCCGCCAACGCCCGCCGGCTCGCCGTACCCGAAATAATCGAGCTGCTCCGGGGCCTGCCGGAGCTGCGGGCGGAGCTGGCGCGGTGGGGATCGGTGCCGGCATGACGCGACTGGCCCTCACCGGTGCCGACGGCTTTCTCGGTTGGCACGTCCGGGTCCTGATCCGCGTGCTCGGCTGGCCCGAGCCGGCCGTCGTCGGCCGCGCGGACCTGGCCGACGCGGACCGCTTCGCCGCCGTGGTGGATGGCGCGGACCGGCTACTGCACCTGGCCGGAGTCAACCGGGGCGATCCGTCCGACGTCGCCGTCGGCAACGTCGAACTCGCCGCCGCGGTGACCCGCGGCATGCGTCGATGCCGGCGCCCGCCGGGCCGCATCGCCTTCGCGAACTCGGTGCAGGCCGGCAACGGCACCCCGTACGGGGACGCGAAGGCCGCGGCGGCGGTGGCCCTGGCCAGCGTCGGCGAGCTGGACGACGTGCGGCTGCCCAACCTGTACGGCGAACACGGTCGCCCGTTCTACAACTCGGTGGTGGCGACCTACTGCCGGGTGCTCGCCGACGGCGGTCGGCCCGAGGTGCACACCGACCGCGAGCTGGCGCTGGTGCACGTGACCGACGCCGCGGCCCGGCTGATCGGCGCCCCGGACGGCGGCTCGTGGGACGCCACGATGCCCGAACTCCGGATCGGCGTGCGGGAACTGGCGGACCTGCTGGCCGCCGTCGCGGCGGGCTACCGCGCCGGTGACCTCCCGCCGTTGCCCGATCGGCACGCCGTCCGGTTGTTCAACACCTACCGCTCACACTGTTTCCCGGCGCACTACCCGTTGCCGCTCGTCCGCCGCACCGATCCGCGTGGCGACCTGGTCGAGGTGGTCAGGGCGGGCAGGGGCAGCGGGCAGACGTTCTGTTCCACCAGCCGGCCCGGCGTCGTCCGCGGTGAACACTTCCACCTGGCCAAGGTCGAGCGTTTCGTGGTGCTCCGCGGCACCGCGGAGATCGCCCTGCGGCGCGTCGCACACACCCCGGACGTCATCCGGTTCGCCGTCGACGGCGACGCGCCCGTGCTGGTCGACATGCCGACGATGTGGTCACACCGTCTGGTCAACACCGGTCCCGGCGAGCTGCTGACGCTGTTCTGGACGAACGATCTGTTCGACCCGGACCGTCCCGACACCTACCCCGAGCCAGTCGAGTCCGGGACGCGGCAGACCGTGGGGGCGCCCGGATGAGGATCGGACTGATCAGCCAGTGGTTCCCGCCGGAGGCGAGCTTCATCACCGGGAATCTCGCCACCGGCCTCGCCGGGCGCGACCACGACGTGCGGGTGCTGACCACGTTTCCCAGCTATCCGCAGGGCCGGACCTATCCCGGCTACCGGCAGCGGTGGAACGACCGGACCGTCCACGGCGGCGCCCTGGTACGCCGGGTACCCGCCTACCCGAGCCGCGACCGCTCCGCCGTCCGGCGCGTCGCGAGTTACCTGTCCTTCGGCGCGAGCAGCGCCGCGGCCGGCGTCCGCTACCTGGCCCGACGGGACGTCAACTACGTGTATCTCAGCCCGCCCACGGCGGCGGTCGGGGCGGTGCTGACCCGTGCCCTGCACCGCGTCCCGTACGTCCTGCACGTCCAGGATCCCTGGCCGGAGTCGGTCGTGCACTCCGGCATGGTGCCCGGCGGCAGAGCCGGGAGCGTGCTCGGGAGCGCGATCGCGAGCGTGGTGCGTCGGCTCTACCGGTCGGCCGCCGCCATCGTGGTGATCTCTCCCGCGATGGCGGAGATGGTGATCGCGGCCGGCGCCGATCCGGCGCGGGTACGGGTGCTGTTGAACTGGACCGACGAGCGGTTGTACCGACCGGTGCCGCGGACCGCGGCCGCCCGCGCGGAACTCGGCCACCCCGGTCGGTGCACCGTCCTGTACGCCGGCAACATCGGGCCGGTGCAGCGGCTGGAAACCGCCGTCCGGGCGGCCGCCGCCGTACCGGACCGGATGGATCTGGTGCTGATGGGATCGGGTGTGGCGGAGCACGCCGTCCGACGGTTGGTGGACGAACTCGCCGCGCCGAACGTACGGATCCTGCCGCGCCGACCGGCCGCGGCGATGGCAGGGCTGTACGCCGCGGCCGACTACCTGTTGGTCTGCCTGCGCGACGCGCCAGGATTGCGCGGCACGGTGCCGTCCAAGCTGCAGGCCGCGTTGGCCTGCGGGGCGCCGGTGATCGTGTCGGCCGGCGGCGACGCCGCCAAGCTGACCCGGTCGGCCGGTGTCGGGTTCGTCTGCCCACCGGAGGACTGGCGGACGCTCGCCGAGCAGTTCGCCGCCGCCGCGGACCTCCCGCCGCAGGCCCGGGCGGAGATGGGGGAACGGGCCCGCCGGACGTACCTCGAACGGATGTCGCTGCGCAGTGGACTCGACCAGTTCGAGGACATCCTGGCGAAGGTGGCCGGGATGGGTGCGCCGTGACCCGGGTGATGACCGTGGTCGGTACCCGACCAGAGATCATCCGGCTGTCCCGGGTCATCGCCCGCTTGGACGACACCGTCGACCACGTGCTGGTGCACACCGGCCAGAACTGGGATCCGACCCTGTCGGACGTCTTCTTCCGGGATCTCCGGCTGCGGCAGCCGGACCGGTTCCTCCGGGTCGAGACCACCTCCCTGGCCCGGGTGCTGGGCGGAGTCCTGGTGGGTGTGGAGGAGGCGATCGACGAGTCGCGTCCGGACGCGTTGCTGGTGCTGGGGGACACCAACAGTTGCATCGCGGCGCTGATCGCCCGGCGGATGCGGGTTCCCGTCTATCATATGGAGGCCGGCAACCGGTGCTTCGACCTCAACGTGCCGGAGGAGACCAACCGCCGGCTGGTCGACCACGTGGCCGACTTCAACCTGGTCTACACCGAACACGCCCGACGCAACCTGCTCGCCGAAGGGCTGCACCCACGCCGCATCCTGCACACCGGCTCGCCGATGCGCGAGGTGCTCGACCATTACCGACCCGACGTCGAACGGTCCACGGTCCTCGACCAACTCGGCCTCCAACCGGACGGTTACTTCCTGGTCAGCGCGCACCGGGAGGAGAACGTCGACGACACGGCCCGGTTGAACCGGCTGCTGGACTGCCTGCGGGCGGTCCACCGCCGATGGGGCCTGCCGGTGCTGGTGTCGGCGCATCCCCGGACGCGCAAGCGGTTGGAGGCGCTGGCACCCGATCCGACCACGCTGTCCGGGATCTCGTTCCACGAGCCGTTCGGCCTGCTGGACTACGTACGGCTGCAGTCGCGGGCCCGGTGCACGCTGTCCGACAGCGGCACCATCAGCGAGGAGGCGGCGATCATCGGTTTCCCCGCGGTCACGCTGCGCGAGTCGATCGAACGACCGGAGGCGCTGGACGTCGGCGGCATCGTCATGACCGGCCTGGACCCGCAGGGGGTGCTGGAAGCGGTCGAAGTCACCGTGCGCCAGGTGGCCGTGGACGGTGTCCCATGCCCGGCCGACTACCAGATACCGGACACGTCCCGTCGGGTGGTCGACTTCATCCTCTCCACGGTTCGGCGACACCATGACTGGGCGGGCATCCGTCACCCGGTGGCGTCCTTACCGTAACTGCTTCCGCATCCGGATGAAACGCGCGAACGGCTGGCCCGCCGTCGCGTCGGAGATGATCCGGTAGGCCCGGAGCGGACGGTCCCGGATGGCCAACGCGCGGCTGACGACGACGGCGTCTGCGGCGGAGGCCGCGCGAACCCGGTCGCCGACCACCCGTACGGTCCGGATGCCGCCGTCGAGACCTCGGACCGAGCAGTCTCCGAAGCCGTACGCGTCGTGCTGGGCCCAGAGGCTCGCCCAGTCCACGATCAGAGTGACGGCGGTGGCCGGCTGGTCATGCCCCGGGTGCGGCTCGTGCCAGCACCAGGCCGACAGCTCCGTGTCGGTGAACCCGTTCCGGCGGTAGAGCCGGTGCGCCGAGGCGTTGCCGAGCGAGACGTCCAACAGCATTGTGGCCAGGCGCAACCGGGTCGCGATCGCCTCCCCGTCAGCCAGGATCCTCGTCCCGATCCCACGGCCGCGATGGTCGTCGCGCACCGCCACACCGTTGAGGAACAGCGCATCGGGCAGGATCCGCCAATCGGCCACCGCGATCAGTTCGGTCCCCGCGGTCACGCCGCGCAGCAGCAGGCTCCGGTGTGCCGGAGGCGGCGTCAGCGCGCGGGCGAGGAAGGCGTCGTACCGTTCGGCGCCGTAGGCGACGAGCGGGCGACAGACGCCGGGCACGCTGGCGGCGAGCAGGCCGGCCGCGTGTCGGAGCAGGTGTCGGTCGGGTGCCGACGTTCCGATCGCTACGTCGTCGATCAGCGGTGCCACGCGGGCGCTCGTTCCTCGTCGAGATCGAGCATCAGCGCGGACGGGTCGCTCGCCACGCCACTGCCGAGCAGGGCCGCACGGGCGGTGCGGGCCAGAATCCTCAGGTCCAGCCAAAGGGATTGCTCGTCGACGTACCGCACGTCCAATGCGAGGCGCTCATTCCAGGGAAGATGGTTGCGGCCGTTGATCTGGGCCAGACCGGTGATCCCCGGGCGGACGGTGAAGCGGGCGAGTTCGGCCGGCGTGTACCAGGGGTCGTAGCGGGGCAGCAGCGGCCGGGGGCCGACCAGGCTCAGATCGCCGCGGAGAATGTTGACCAACTGTGGTAGTTCGTCGATGCTCCATCTGCGCAGGAACCGGCCGGCCCGCCCGCACCGCTCGCCATCTGGGAGTTGCCGTCCGTCCGGTGCCCGGTCCGGCCCCATGGTCCGCAACTTGTAGATCAGAAACCGACGCATCGCGTAACCGGTGCGTTCCTGCTTGAAGAAGACCGGCGCGCCCAGGCTTATTCGCACGAACGCCATCGCGGGCAACAACGCCGGGAGTGCGACGACGAGTAGCGCCGAGGCCACCCCGATGTCGACCGCACGTTTGATCGTTCGGGTGAAGGCATGGGAAGGCATCGGCGACTACATTCCAATCTCGATTCCGGCGGGTGCGGTGGACGGTGGCAACGGGCTCCGGTAGGCCGGGAAGTAGCCCTCGTCCGGTGACCAGGTCGGATCCCGCCGGCGTCCCTCGGCCCGGTGCGCCCGCACCAGGCGCTCGTACGCCGGTTTGTCCAACACCCGGCTGCCCACCGAGTACGGAACGAGTCCCGTCGGGGCGAAGGAGCGCTTGTACCGGACGATGCCGTCGTCCGGGGTGTAACCCCCGCCGAGTACGAACGACGTCTTCCCGTGTTGCCTGCCCCATTCGATGATCGCGAACTTGAGAAGATCGTTGGGGCGGACGTCGAACGCGGCGGCGACCGTACCGCCGAGGTACGAGTAGATGTGGTCGGCGGACACGAGGACGAGTTCGGTCGAGACGATCTCCCCGCCGTGCCGGGCGTGGAAGAACACGAACTGACCGGGCAACTCCTGGCCGAGCCGTTCGAACATGTGCCGGGGAAAGTGGTACGCCGCGTCTGCCGCACGGCGTCGCATGGTGCCGTGGTAGATACGCAGAAAGTCGTCGAGGTGTGCGCCGTGCTCGTCGACCTCGACGGTGACGCCTCGCTGGCGGGCCCGCTTGACGTTCTTCCGCACCTTGTGTTCGAACTCGTACCACATGACGCCGGGCGGCGTCGTCAGGTCCCGGACGACGTTCGTGAGCTTGGGTTCGACCTGCCCCGGGTAGGGCAGCAGGTGGTGCCGGAGGACGGGTATCCGGACGAACTCCGTCACCACGCCCTGTCCGCGGCAGAAGTCGTCGAACCTGGACCAGAAATTTTTGGCGGCCACCTCGTCGATGTCACTGTGGAACGGGCCGCCGTAGCCGTACGCACTCGTGATGTCGCGCAGCGGACGGCCCGCAGCGGCTCGCAGGTGGGTGGCGTCGACCGGACGCAGGACGAAGGGGTAGAGAACGAAACCATGATCCGTCGCCGCGTAGGCGGCCATCGGTACGTCGTCCGGTCCCGCGAACAGCCCGACGTACGAGGGGTGTGCGAAGACCTCGCGGTGCCGCCAGGCGTCGTGGACCGCCCGCCAGCGCGCGTTGTCCGTCGGACGTCGCGCGTTCCAGATCTCGAAGTCCACCGGCGCCTCCTGCCGGGACAAACGACGAGCCGTCGGTTCGGTGGTGGTCGGGCCGACCAGGGTTTCCGGGGCACCGCGGCTCAGCGGCCTCCGAGCCCCTTGTCCAGCCCGGCCCGGCGCAGCGCGTCGGCCATCGCCCCGCCGCCGAAGCCGCCACCACCGGAACCGCCCTGCCCGCCGCGACCACCCCGGTCACCGCCGCCCCGGCCACCCTGCCGGGGCTGACCGCCCCGCCGTTCGCCGCCGCCGCGCGGCGTACCCCGGTCGGCCCCGCCGCGGTCGGACCGGCCACCGCCGGCACCGCGCTGCGGCCGGCCGTCGGCCTCCGGCTCGTCCTCCAGCCGCAGGGTGAGCGAGATCCGCTTGCGCGGTACGTCCACGTCCAGCACCTTGACCCGGACCACGTCACCCGACTTGACCACGTCCCGGGGGTCCTTCACGAACGTCTTCGACATCGCCGACACGTGCACCAGCCCGTCCTGGTGGACCCCGACGTCGACGAACGCGCCGAACGCGGCGACGTTGGTGACCACGCCCTCCAGCAGCATCCCCGGCGTCAGGTCGGAGAGCTTCTCCACGCCCTCGGCGAAGGTGGCCGTCTTGAACGCCGGCCGCGGGTCCCGGCCCGGCTTCTCCAACTCGGCGATGATGTCGGTGACGGTCGGCAGGCCGAACGTGTCGTCCACGAAGTCGGCGGCCCGCAGCCCGCGCAGGATCGCGCTCCTGCCGATCAGCGCCTTCAGGTCACCGCCGGTCGCGCCGAGGATCCGGCGCACCACCGGGTACGCCTCCGGGTGCACCCCGGAGGCGTCCAGCGGGTCGTCGCCGCCCGGGATGCGCAGGAAGCCGGCGCACTGCTCGAACGCCTTCGGCCCGAGCCGGGCCACCCCCTTGAGGGCGGACCGGTTGCGGAACGGGCCGTTCGCGTCCCGGTGCAGCACGATGTTCTCGGCCAGCCCGGCGCCGATGCCGGAGACCCGGGCGAGCAGGGGAGCGGACGCGGTGTTGACGTCGACGCCGACCGCGTTGACGCAGTCCTCGACCACCGCGTCCAACGACCGGGACAGCTTGATCTCGGACAGGTCGTGCTGGTACTGCCCGACGCCGATCGACCTCGGGTCGATCTTGACCAGTTCGGCCAGCGGGTCCTGCAGTCGGCGGGCGATGGAGACCGCGCCGCGCAGTGACACGTCCAGCCCGGGCAGCTCCTGCGACGCGTACGCCGAGGCGGAGTAGACCGAGGCGCCGGCCTCGGACACCATCACCTTGGTCAGCGTCAGCTCCGGGTGCCGCTTGATCAGGTCGGCGGCCAGCTTGTCGGTCTCCCGGCTGGCGGTGCCGTTGCCGATGGCGACCAGCTCGACGCCGTGCGCCGCGGCCAGCTTCGCGAGCGTGTCGATCGAGGCGTCCCACTGCCGGCGCGGCTCGTGCGGGTAGATCGTCTCGGTGGCCACCACCTTGCCGGTGCCGTCCACCACGGCCACCTTCACCCCGGTCCGCAGCCCCGGGTCCAGCCCCATCGTGGCCCGGGTCCCGGCCGGCGCGGCGAGCAGCAGGTCGCGCAGGTTCGTGGCGAAGACCCGCACGGCCTCCTCCTCGGCGGCCTGCCAGAGCCGGGTCCGCAGGTCGGCGGCGAGGTGGATGAGGATCCGGGTACGCCAGGCCCAGCGCACCGTGTCGGTCAGCCACCGGTCGGCGGGGCGGCCCTGGTCGGCGACCCCGAACCGGGCCGCGATCTCCGCCTCGTACCGGCCCGGCCCGACCGGCGGCGCCTGAGGGGTGCTCTCCTCCGGCTCCATGGCCAGTTCGAGAACGCCCTCCTTCTCGCCCCGGAACATGGCCAGCACCCGGTGCGACGGCAACTTGGTGTACGGCTCGTCGAAGGAGAAGTAGTCGGCGAACTTCGCGCCGGCCTCCTGCTGCCCGTCGCGTACCCGGGAGGCGAGCCGGCCCCGCGACCACATCTGCTCGCGCAGCGAGCCGATCAGGTCGGCGTCCTCGGCGAACCGCTCGACCAGGATGGCCCGGGCGCCGTCCAGCGCGGCGGCCGGGTCGGCCACCCCCTTCTCGGCGTCCACGAACGCGGCGGCCGCCGCCCGCGGCTCCACCGTCGGGTCGGCCAGCAGGCCGTCGGCGAGCGGCTCCAGGCCGGCCTCCCGGGCGATCTGCGCCCGGGTCCGCCGCTTCGGCTTGAACGGCAGGTAGATGTCCTCCAGCCGGGCCTTCGAGTCGGCCGCCAGGATCTGCGCCTCCAGCGCCTCGTCCAGCTTGCCCTGGCCGCGGATCGAGTCGAGCACCGCCGCCCGGCGCTCCTCCAGCTCCCGCAGGTAGCGCAGCCGCTCCTCCAACGTGCGTAGCTGCGCGTCGTCGAGCATGCCGGTGGCTTCCTTGCGGTACCGGGCGATGAACGGCACCGTCGAGCCGCCGTCGAGCAGGTCGACGGCGGCCTGCACCTGCCGCTCACGTACGCCGAGCTCCTCGGCGATGCGCTGATGAACAGACGTGGTCACGATCCTGATCCGCTCTTCCGGGGTCGAAGTCCGTCCTGCATTCTGCCGTCCGCCACCGACGTCGCCACCGGCCACCCACCGACACCGCCGACCGCCGGTCGTGCTCCGGTCGGCTGCGCTAGCGTTCGATCATGCGCGTACCTGGGGACCCGGTGCCGGGACGGCCGGCCGGGGCGGACCACGCGGGCCGGGCCCGCCGGCTGTTCGGCGGCCGGACCGGCGCGGTGGGTGATCTGGCCCGCAGCCCGTACCGGGTGGACCGGGACCGGATCATCAGCTCGCCGTTCTTCGCCCGGCTGGGCGGTGTCACCCAGGTGATCAGCCCGGGCGGGTCGGGGCTGCTGGTGCACAACCGGCTCACCCACAGCCTGAAGGTCGCCCAGGTGGGCCGGGCGATCGCCGAGCGGCTCACCGCCGACGACCGGTACGCCGACCTGCTCGACGCGCTCGGCGGCTGCGACCCGGACGTGGTCGAGGCGGCGGCGCTGGCGCACGACCTCGGGCACCCACCGTTCGGGCACCTCGGCGAGCAGGTGCTGGACCGGGTGGCCCGCCGGCGGCTCGGCCTGCCGGACGGGTTCGAGGGCAACGCCCAGTCGTACCGGATCGTCACCAGCACCGAGATCCGCGGCACGGCGACCATCGGTCTGGACCTCACGGCGGCGGTCCGGGCGGCGATCCTGAAGTACCCGTGGACCCGGCTCGACCACCCGGACCCGCACCCGCGCTCGTTCGACCCGCCGCCGCGCGGCGCCGCCGTCCCGGCGGACGACCCGGAGAGCGGGTCGGCCAAGTTCAGCGCCTACCGCACCGAGGTCGACGACCTGCGCCAGGCCCGCGAACCGTTCGCCGGCCGGATCGCGGACTGGCAGCAGACCGTCGAGGCGTCGGTGATGGACATCGCCGACGACATCGCCTACGCCATCCACGACGTGGAGGACTTCCACCGGGTCGGCGTGCTGCAACAGGGGGCGGTGGCCGGTGAGCTGCTCGGCTGGCAGCGCGACGCCGCACAGCTGGGCGGCCTGACCGACGCCGGCCTGACCGACGGCCGGCGCCGTCCCGGCTCGGCCATCGAGCGGCTGCGCCGGCAACTGCGCCGCAAGGACGCCTGGGTGTACGACGAGGACGCGTTCGCCGCCGCCGTCGAGCACGTCCGGGCCGAACTCGTCGACGGCCTGCTCGCCGCCCCGTTCGACGGCTCGATCGAGGCCGAGCAGTACGTGGCCGGCTTCTCCGCCCGGTGGACCCGCCGACTGGTCGACACGATCAGCGTGGTGGAGAAGCCGCCGGCCCGCTCCGGGCACGTGCTGTTGGACGTGGCGCAGTGGCACGAGGTGCAGGTGCTCAAGCTGGTGCACCACCGGTTCGTGCTGGCCCGCCCCGACCTGGCGCTGCACCAGCGCGGCCAGGCCCGGCTGCTGGACACCCTGGTCGAGGCGCTGTTCGCCTGGGTGCTGGACCCGGAGGAGAACGGCCGGCTGCCGCAACGGTTGCGCGACCTGGTCGAGCTGGCCGAGACGGAGCTGCACCCGCGTACCGCGGACCGGGCGGTGAAGGCGCGGGCCCGGGCCACCGTCGACTTCGTCGCCGCGCTCACCGACGGTCAGGCCGTCGCCCTGATGGACGCCCTCTCCGGCCGCTCCGGCCAACTCTGGACGGACGCCTTCGTCCTGTAGTCACCCTGCCCCGGCCCCGGGTGCTCCCGAGGCGCACCCGGTGGCCAGGGGGAGGCACCAAGAGCATCAGTTGGAAAGCTGTCCCGGCACCGGCGTGTCGCACCGGAAAAGCGCTGATGTTCATGAGCCAGGCCGGAGCGGTTCGGCCGGGTCGGTGCGTCCCGTGTCGTCCGGCGACGGTTTGGGCCGGCCGCACGCATCCGGTGCCGGTTCGACGCCGGGGCGGGTGTACGTGTCGGCGGCGGTGAGGAAGTCGTCGAGTTCGGCGCGCGGCATGCCCTCGTCCTCGAGGAGACCGAGGACGAGCAGGGTCTGCGCGGCCACCGCCGGCCCGGTGACCGGAACCGGTTCCGTCTCGCCCAGCGCCGCCCAGACCAGTCGTTCGGCGGTGGCCGGGTCGAGGTCGTGACCGGTGTGGTCGTACCGCTCGCGCACCGTGGCGACGAACCGGATGACGGGTGCCCGGTCCTGGCCGGGTCGGAAGCGGCGCCGGACGGCGAGCAGGAGCGCGCCGGAGAGCAGATCGGCGTAGCGCTGCCAGTCGGATTCGGCGAAGTGCCGCAGTCGCCGGTCGTGGCTTCGGACGTGCCCGTCGAGCAGGTCGCGCAGGGCCGCCTTCGGGTCGTTCATCGTCTTGTCTCCTCGCGCAACTGGTGACGTACCGTGGCCCAGAAGCTCGGGTGGTCGCGGCGTCGCGTCCGGACGATCAGCTTGCCGGCGGTGGCGGCTCCGGCAGCCACCGCGACCCGACAACGGCCCTCGGCCGCAGCCGGTGCCGCGCTCCTGCTCTCGACCGCGTTCCCGCCGCCGACCGCGTTCCCCCGCTCAATCGCGTTCATGGCGGGTACAGCCGACCGGACGGTGGCGGGAGCCGGGTCGAGCGAGGCGTCGACACCACTTCTGCCGGTCGGCGCTGCGGGGTCGAGAGCCGGGTGCGGCCCAGCGATCACGGCCGCGTACCGGTCGATGGCTAGCCCGCCGATCGCCAGCCGCGCGGCGACCAGGTCGAGCCGCGCGATCGCCGCGCCCCACTGCCGGGCCGCGATCAGTGCGGCAGGGTTTCGGGTACGGCGGAGCTGGTCCTCGGCCACCGTGAGGCGCAACCGGGCGGTGGCGGCAAGTGTGGTGGCCCGGTCGGCGTCGGCGCGGGCTCTGCGCAGGCCGGCAAGGAGGTCGGCGGCGGTGCCGCCGGGTGTGCCGGGGAGTCGGCGGGCGTCGGCGAGTCCGGCGTGGACCAGGCCGAGGGCCTGCCAGGCGTCGGTGAGGGCGCGTCGCCAGTCGACGAGGCGGCGGTCGAGGTGGTGGACGCCGTCGAGGTGGCCGGCGGCGCGGTCGACGGCTTCCTGGATGGCGAGGGCGGTTGTGCGTAGGTCGTCGATGGTGCCGACGGCGGTGGTGACGGCCTGCGCGGCTGGTCGGGTGTGCGGGGTGGGTAGGTCGGGGCGGGTGTAGTGGGCGGCGGTCTGTTCGGCGCTCTGGCGTTGGTCGCAGGGGCCGGGGCGGCCGCAGGCGTCGCAGAGGCCGGTGTAGGTGTTCGTGGTGTGGGTGTCGAGGACGTGTCGGGCCTCGGCGTGACGTTGGTCGGCGTGGGCGTTGAATGCGGTGGTGTCGAGGGCGGTCACGGTACCTCCTCGGTCATGGTCACAGTCCCTCCTTGACGAGTTGAGCGAAGCGGACCTCGTCGCAGGGATAGTCGTCGCCGCAGGCGCAGACGAGTTTCGCGATTGCCTTGGGCGGGTGGGCGAACAGGACGAAGTCGGCGTCCTCGATGTCCTGGCGGGACGGCATCGGGTCGGGCTGGTCCGGGTCGTCGGCGAGGGGAGTGGGACTCACCGGTTCAATACCTCCTTCTGGTCGCATCCCCCTGCTGCGGGAGCCGCGCGCGCCTCGGCTGGCGGCTGTTGATCTCGCAATGTCGGGGACTTTGCTGCTTCGTGGTCTCGTCGAGACAGCAATGTCAGGGATATTGCTGCCTCGTGGCCGGTTCGAGTGGTGGATGGGGTGCTGGGCCCGCGTGCGGGCGGGGCGGCGCACCCGGCGGATCAGGGGGAGTCCGACCAGCCGGGCGTTGTGCGGTGCCGACCGTCTCCAGGCTGCTGACCAGGGAGCCGATCGGACGCAGCTTTACATGTGCGCCGATACAAAGCAAGGGATGAGTGGCGATTTGTTGCCATACAAAGTTCGGGCGTGATCAAATGGCGGTGCTGACCAGGGAGTGCCGCTATGCCTGCCAAACCGAAGTGGGAGCAACTTGCCGACCATCTCCGGAATCAGATCGAGTCCGGAGAGTTGGCTCCAGGTGCCAAACTGCCGTCCACGTCCCAGCTCACCAAGGAGCACGGCGTGTCGGCCATCGTCGTGCGCCAAGCGATCTTCAAACTGCGGACCGAGGGCTTGATCGAGGGCGTCCAGGGCGTCGGCGTCTTCGTGGTCGAGCACTAACCGGCCGGCCCAGCGGTGACCTCAGTTTGAGGAGAACGGAGTCGAGCCGTCGTGCCTGACCCTCAGTGGCAAAGGTTGGCGAATGAACTTCGGATCATGATCGAGTCCGGAGAGTTGGCCCCTGGGACGAAATTGCCGTCGTTCGCTCACCTCCAACAGGAATACGGCGTGGCGAGCAGTGTTGTACGCCAAGCGGTTCTCGCTCTTGAGGCGCAGGGCTACGTCGAGGGCGTGCGGGGATCCGGGGTCTTCGTCGCCGAGCGGTAGCGGACAACCCCCGGCGGCAGGTGACCCGGCTGCGGCTGGTGACCCGGTTGCGTCAGGTGACCGACTCCCACCAGGGGTCGAGCGGGGGTGGGTCGGCCAGGTCGATCCGTTCGCCCGGTCGGGGCACCGCCAGCCGTACGTCCCGCGCCTTCGCCTCCCGCCACAGCCGGTTCACCGGGTCGGCCCAGGTGTGCAGGGCCAAATCGAAGGTGGCCCAGTGCACCGGGATGAGCACGTCGCCGCGCAGGTCCAAGTGGGCGGCCACCGCCTCCTCGGGGAACATGTGGATGTTCGGCCAGGCCGGGTCGTACGCGCCGATCTGCATCAGGGTGACGTCGAACGGGCCGTACGTCGCGCCGATCTCGGCGTAGCCCTCGAAGTAGCCCGAGTCGCCGGTGTAGAACACCCGCCGGTCCGCCCCGGCGATCACCCAGGAGGCCCAGAGGGTACGGTCCCGGCTGAAGCCGCGGCCGGAGAAGTGCCGGGCGGCGGTGGCGGTCAGCGTCAGGCCGGCGACCGTGGCGCTCTCGTCCCAGTCGAGTTCGACGATCCGGTCGGCCGGGACGCCCCAGCGTTCCAGGTGCGCGCCGACCCCGAGCGGCACCACGAACGGCGCCGACCCGCCGCGGCTCAACGCCCGGACGGTGGGCAGGTCGAGATGGTCGTAGTGGTCGTGCGAGATCAGGATCGCGTCGACCGGCGGCAGGTCGGCCAAGGCCACCGGCGGCGGGTGCAGCCGGCGCGGGCCGACCAGCCGGGACGGCGAACACCGGTCACTCCAGATCGGGTCGATCAGCACCCGCCGACCGTCGAGTTCGACCAGCGCCGAGGCATGCCCGTACCAGGTGACGGCGAGCGCACCGGACGACCCGGCGGCGTCGGTGGGTCCGGGGCGTACCACCGGGATCGGGCCGGTGGGTCGGCGCCGGCTGGCGCCGAAGAACAGCTCCCGCAGGACGGCCTGGTCCGGCACGCCCACCATCGTGTGGGTGCTCTCCCGGTTGCGGAACTTCCCGGCCCGGAACTGCGCCGACCGGCCGACCCGCTCGGCCCGCGGGCCGGCGGCCCGGCCGCCGAGCGCGAGCGGGATGTCCCGCACCGCCCAGGCGGCGGCCGCCAGCGCCGCGACGGCCAGCACCCCACGGGTACGCCGGCGCCGGCGCCGCCGGACCGAATCACCGTCCCGCTCAGCCGGCATCGCCACCACCTGGACCGGTCGTCGTCATGCCATACACCGTAGGCCAGAACCGCGCGACCCGCCGCGTCGGCCGATCATCGACAGCCGTCGGGGCAGGGCAGTGGCGGTGCGGGTCGGTCGACCGGTTGCGCCTGCCGGCCGCGATCGTGCCGTTCCACCGGCGGGCCGGTGTCCGCCGGACCTACCCAAGGGTTCTCGTCGACCACCTGCCGGCACGCCTGACCGCGGCCGGTCAGCTGCCGCCGGGGGTGCCGCCGCGCTTGGCGGTGGCGGACAGGTAGTCCCGGTTGAGCCGGCCGATGGTGGTCAGCGGGATGCCCTTCGGGCAGACCGCGGTGCACTCGCCGGCGTTGGTGCAGCCACCGAAGCCGGCCTCGTCGTGCGCGTCGACCATGCCGATCACCCGGGTGTACCGCTCGGGCTGGCCCTGCGGGAGCACGCCGAGCTGGGTGACCTTGGCGGCGGTGAAGAGCATGCCGGAGCCGTTCGGGCAGGCCGCCACGCAGGCACCGCAGCCGATGCAGGCCGCCGACTCGAACGCCACGTCGGCGTTGGCCTTGGCCACCGGGGTGGAGTGCGCCTCCGGGGCGCTGCCGGTCGGCGCGGTGATGTAGCCACCGGCCGCGATGATCCGGTCGAACGCCTGCCGGCTGACCATCAGGTCCTTGAGCACCGGGAACGCCTTCGCCCGCCACGGCTCGATGTCGATGGTCTCGCCGTCTTTGAAGTGCCGCATGTGCAGCTGGCAGGCGGTGGTGCCGCGCTCCGGGCCGTGCGCGTTGCCGTTGATCACCATGCCGCAGGCGCCGCAGATGCCCTCCCGGCAGTCGTGGTCGAAGGCCACCGGTTCCTCACCGGCGAGGGTGAGCCGTTCGTTGAGCACGTCGAGCATTTCCAGGAACGACATGTCCGGGGAGACGTCCTCGACCGGGTAGGTGACCATCCGGCCCTTGTCGTCCGGGCCGGCCTGTCGCCAGATGCGCAGGGTGAGATTCACTTGTAGCTCCGCTGGCTGGGGTGGACGTATGCGAACTCGAGGTTCTCCCTGTGCAGCACCGGCGGCTGGTCGGCGCCGGTGAACTCCCAGGCCCCGACGTAACTGAAGTGCTCGTCGTCGCGCTCGGCCTCGCCGTCCGGGGTCTGGCTCTCGGCCCGGAAGTGCCCGCCGCAGGACTCGGTACGGTGCAGCGCGTCGACGCACATCAGCTCGGCCAGTTCGAAGAAGTCGGCCACCCGGCCGGCCTTCTCCAGCGCCTGGTTGATGCCCTCGCCGTCGCCGGGCACCTTGACCCGCCGCCAGAACTGCTCGCGCAGCGCCCGGATCTCGTCGATCGCCTTGCGCAGACCGGCGTCGGTGCGCTCCATGCCGCAGTGCTCCCACATGATCCGGCCGAGTTCCCGGTGGAACGAGTCGACGGTCCGGTCGCCGTTCACGGCCAGCAGCCGCTCCAGCCGGTCCTGCACGTCGGCGCGGGCCCGGACCGCCTCCGGGTGGTCGGCCTCGACCTTCTCGAACGGGCCGGCCGCGAGGTAGTCGCCGAGCGTGCTGGGCAGCACGAAGTACCCGTCGGCGAGGCCCTGCATCAGTGCCGAGGCGCCGAGCCGGTTGGCGCCGTGGTCGGAGAAGTTGGCCTCGCCGATGACGAACAGGCCCGGGATGGTCGACTGCAGGTCGTAGTCGACCCAGAGGCCGCCCATCGTGTAGTGCACCGCCGGGTAGATCCGCATCGGCACCTCGTACGGGTCCTCGCCGGTGATCCGCTGGTACATCTCGAAGAGGTTGCCGTACTTGTCGGCGATCGCCGTGCGGCCCAGCCGCCGGATCGCGTCGGCGAAGTCCAGGTAGACGCCGAGCCCGGTCGCACCGACCCCCCGCCCGGAGTCGCAGACGTTCTTGGCGGCCCGGGAGGCGATGTCCCGGGGCACCAGGTTGCCGAACGAGGGGTACATCCGCTCCAGGTAGTAGTCCCGCTCGTCCTCCGGGATGTCCTTCGGCGAGCGCTCGTCACCGGCCGTCTTCGGCACCCAGACCCGGCCGTCGTTGCGCAGCGACTCGCTCATCAGGGTGAGCTTGGACTGGTGCTCGCCGGAGACCGGGATGCAGGTCGGGTGGATCTGCGTGTAGCAGGGGTTGGCGAACAGCGCGCCCTTGCGGTGCGCCCGCCAGGTGGCGGTGACGTTGCAGCCCTTGGCGTTGGTGGACAGGTAGAAGACGTTGCCGTAGCCGCCCGAGGCGAGCACCACGGCGTCCGCGAACTCCGTGGTGATCTCGCCGGTGACCAGGTCGCGGACCACGATGCCGCGGGCCCGGCCGTCGACCACGATCAGCTCCAGCATCTCGTGCCGGGCGTTCATCTCGACGTTGCCGAGCCCGATCTGCCGCTCCAGCGCCTGGTACGCGCCGAGCAGCAACTGCTGGCCGGTCTGCCCCCGGGCGTAGAAGGTGCGCTGCACCTGGGCCCCGCCGAAGGACCGGGTGTCCAGCAGGCCGCCGTACTCCCGGGCGAACGGTACGCCCTGCGCCACGCACTGGTCGATGATCTCCACCGACACCTGGGCGAGCCGGTGCACGTTCGACTCCCGGGAGCGGAAGTCGCCGCCCTTGACGGTGTCGTAGAACAGCCGGTAGATCGAGTCGCCGTCGTTGCGGTAGTTCTTGGCGGCGTTGATGCCGCCCTGCGCGGCGATCGAGTGGGCCCGGCGCGGGCTGTCCTGGTAGCAGTAGGACTTGACCCGGTAGCCCAGCTCGCCCAGGGTCGCGGCGGCCGACCCGCCGGCCAGCCCGGTGCCGACCACGATGACGGTGAGCTTGCGCCGGTTCGCCGGGTTGACCAGCTTGGCCTCGAACCGGCGGGTGTCCCAGCGGTTCTCGATCGGCCCGCCGGGAGCCTTGGTGTCGGCGATCGGGTCGCCTTCGGTGTAGAACATGGTCACTTCACCAATCCGACGAGTACGGCGAACGGGACCACCAGATAGCCGGCGCAGAGCAGGACGGCGAAGCCGAGCGCGAAGGCCCGGGCCCGCCGCTCGCCGCGCGGCCGCTGTTGGCCGAGGCTGCGCACCGCGCTGAACATGCCGTGCCGCAGGTGGAAGCCGAGGGCGACGATCGCGAGCGTGTAGAAGAGGGTCACGTACCAGCGGTCGTCGGCGAAGTCGGCGACCACGTTCCCGTACGGGCTGGCCGCATCGCCGATCGGGTTGAGCGTTCCGGTGGTCAGGTCGAGGATGTGGTAGATCACGAAGAGCAGGATGATCACGCCGCCCCAGCGCATGGTGCGGGCCGCGTAGCTGCCCTGGACCGGCTTGCGGTGGGCGTACTTCACCGGGCGGGCGGCCCGGGCGCGCAGGGCCAGCACGGTGGCCGCCCAGATGTGCGCGAGCACCGCCAGCACCAGCACGGTGCGCTGGATCCACAGATAGACCGACCCGGGCAGCAGCGGGGTGCCGATCCGGCGCAGCCACTCGGCGTAGTGGTCGAACGCCGCCTGACCGGCGAACACCTTCAGGTTGCCGAGCATGTGCGCGAGCAGGAAGAGCACCAGGACGATGCCGGAGACCGCCATCAGGGCCTTGAGACCGACCGACGAGCGGATCGGCGTGCGGGTCGTTACTGCCACCTTTGCGACGGTAGGAGGCCTCGCATCAGTCGTCCAATGCATCGAAGCCACACCTACGATAGCCGTAAGCTATATACGTGCAGCTCCATCAGTTGAAGTACTTCGTGGCGGTGGCCGAAACCCGGCATTTCACCCAGGCGGCCGATCTGGTCGGCATCACCCAGCCCTCGCTCAGTAAGCAAGTTCACGTCCTGGAGACGGCGCTCGGCGCGCCGCTGTTCGAGCGGGTCCGCGGCAACATCACCCTCACCGCCGCCGGCGAGGTGCTGCTGCCGTTGGCCAAGCGGATCCTGGCCGACGTCGACACCGCCCAACGCGAGGTGCAGGAACTCGTCGGCCTGCGGCGGGGCCGGGTCCGGCTGGGCGCCACCCCCAGCCTGTGCACCTCGCTCGCCCCGGAGGTGCTGCGCCGCTACCACGACGCGTACCCGACGGTGGACCTGCGGGTGGAGGAGGGCGGCTCCCAGGACCTGGTCCGCGACCTGCTGCGGGGCGACCTCGACCTCGCATTGATCATCCTGCCCGGGCACGGCCCGGACCCGGCACTGCGGGCCGAACCGATCCTGCGGGAGAGCCTGGTGGTTGCCTCGGTCGACCCGGTGCCCGGCACCGACGCGGCCGGCGAACTGTCGATCACCGATCTGCGCGGGCAGCCGTTGGCCATGTTCCGGTCCGGCTACGACCTGCGGGACGTCACCATCCAGGCGTGCCGGGACGCCGGCTTCGAACCGACCTTCGCGGTCGAGGGCGGCGAGATGGACGCGGTGCTCAGCTTCGTGCAGGCCGGACTGGGCATCGCCCTGGTCCCGGGCATCGTGGTGGCCAGCCGGCCCCGGCTGCGGGCCACCCCGCTCGCCGCGCCCGGCGTGCGCCGGACCATCGCCCTAGCCCGCCGCCGGGAGGCGGTCCCGACGAACGCCGCCCGCGAACTGCGCCGGATCCTGCTCCGCCACGTCCGGGACACCGCCGACCAGGGCCGCCTGCCACCCGGCGTCCAGCCGCTTTGACGACGCCAGTGCGACGAGTGGCGTAGTGGGGCTACTGCCTGGTCAGACGTAGAGCTTGCGGAGTTCGCGGGCGATGTCGGGAACCTCGGTCATCGTGCCGCTGGCCACCGCGATGACGAAGGCCTCCGCCTGGTCGACGTCGACCGCCCGGATCGGTACGTCGTTCAGCGCGAGAAACACCCGCGTGGCGGCCCAGGCGAGCCGCTTGTTGCCGTCGATCAGCGCATGGTTCATGCAGGCCGAATGCAGCAGCGCGGCAGCCTTGTCCCACAGGTCGGGGTACGCCTCCTGCCCGAAGGCCACGGTGCCAGGGCGGACAGCGGCGGACGAGAGCAGGCCCAGATCCCGTATCCGGGGAGTCTCATCCAGGACGACGGCGGCGATCTCCACGAGATCGTCGACGTCCAGATAGCTGATCATTCGGCGAGTCGGCGCAGGAGTTCGGCGTCTCGCTCGGCGACCTCACCCGCGAGATCCCGGATCCGGCTGCGGTGGCTGCGCTCCGAGACGTACCGCTCGACGGCCACGACGATGGTCGCGTTCATCGACCGGTGCTCCTGGTCGGCGAGCTGCTTCAGCTGCTCGTGCAGTCCGTCGGGAAGATTGACCGTGGTAACCATATGGAAATCATACCGCTCGGCCGGCGGGTCGGACCGGTCAGCGGCCCTCGGCCTGGTCCATCGCGCGGTAGATCCGCTGTTCGGAGACCGGGTACGGGGTGCCGAGCGCCTGGGCGAACAGGTTCACCCGGAGTTCCTCGATCATCCAGCGGATCTGTCGTACCGCGTCGTCGCCCCGGCGGTTCGGCGGCAGGGCGGCCAGCATCTGGTCGTACTCGGCACGGACCTGCTCGACCCGGGCCTGTTGCTCCCGGTCGCGCTGCGGGTTGCCCGGCAGCCGGTCCAGCCGGCGTTCGATCGCGGCCAGGTAGCGGGGCAGGTCGCCCAGGGCCGTCCAGCCGGACTCGGTGACGAAACCCCGGTACACCAGCTCACCCAGCTGTCGCCGGATGTCCGCCAGGGCGGCCACCAGGGTCAGGCTGGTGGTCCGGCCCAGTCGCTGCTCGACCGCGTACGCCGAGGCGAGCACCTGGCGTACCCGGTCCACCACCTGGACCACGGTGTCCACCAGGTCGGCGCGGACCCGGTCGCGCAGCGCGGCGAACCCCTCGGCGTCCCAGGCCGGGCCGCCCGCCTCCGCGACCAGCTTGTCC
The DNA here is from genome assembly GCF_042650605.1 of Micromonospora zhanjiangensis. Classification (NCBI taxonomy): domain Bacteria; kingdom Bacillati; phylum Actinomycetota; class Actinomycetes; order Micromonosporales; family Micromonosporaceae; genus Micromonospora; species Micromonospora zhanjiangensis. The sequence continues at coordinate 120,476 of NZ_JBHSBN010000004.1, forward strand.
ACCGCCGCCCCGGCCGCGTCGTCCAGCAGATCCAGCACGTTGCGGTGCGGGTTGCGGCTGAGCGCCAGCTTCTCGGTGTTGCTCAGCCGGCCCTGCAGGAACTTCGCCGGGGACGGCACCGTGAGCAGGATCAGCCGGCGGGTGCCGGCGCGCATCGCGGCCTGCTGCTCCGCCTCGGTCTCGAAGACCCGTACGCCCACCGCGTCGCCCTCGTCGACCAGCGCCGGATAGGCGGTGACCCGGTAACCGGCCCGGACCTGTTCGATGGTCCGGGGCAGCGTGCCGATGCTCCACTCGCGCAGCCCGTGCCGTTCCAGGTCGGGGGCCGCGGCGGTGACCGTCTCCCGTACCTTCACCCGCAGTTGCTGCTGCAGCGCGGGCAGGTCGCGGCCCTCGGCCACCGGCCGCAGGTCCTCGTCGACCACCCGGAAGTTGAGCCGCAGGTGCGGCGGCAGCTTGTCCAACCCCCAGGCGTCCCGCGGCACGGTCACGCCGGTCATCCGGCGCAACTCGCGGGTGAGCGCGTCCAGCAGCGGCTCCTGGCCCGGGGTGATCGCCGCCAGGGCCGCGCGGGCGTAGTCCGGCACCGGGACGAAGTTGCGGCGGACCGGTTTCGGCAGCGACCGCAGCAGCGCGATCACCAGTTCCTCGCGCAGCCCGGGCACCTGCCAGTCGAAGCTGTCCGCGGCCACCTGGTTGAGCAGCGGCAGCGGGATGTCGACGGTCACCCCGTCGGCCTCGGTGCCCGGCTCGAACCGGTACGTCAACGGCAGCGCCATCCCCGCGGAGTGCCACTCGTCCGGGTAGTCGGCCTCGGCGACGCCGCCCCGGCCGGCGTTGACCAGCATCGCCTTGTCGAAGGTGAGCAGCTCGGGCGTCTCCCGGCGAGCCTTCTTCCACCAGCTGTCGAAGTGCCGGCCGGAGACCACCTCGGCGGGGATCCGCCGGTCGTAGAACTCGAACAGGGTCTCGTCGTCGACCAGGATGTCCCGGCGCCGGGCCCGGTGCTCCAGTTCCTCCACCTCGTCCAGCAGCGCCCGGTTGTCCTGGAAGAACCGGTGCTGGGTGTGCCAGTCACCCTCGACCAGGGCGTGCCGCAGGAACAGCTCGCGGGACAGCCTCGGGTCGATCCGACCGAAGTTGACCTTGCGGGCGTCCACCAGCGGCACCCCGTACAGGGTGACCTTCTCGTACGCCATGACGGCGCCCTGTTTCTTCTCCCAGTGCGGCTCGCTGTAGCTGCGCTTGACCAGGTGCTGCGCCAGCGCCTCGACCCACTCCGGTTCGATCCGGGCGGCCACCCGGCCCCAGAGCCGGGAGGTCTCCACCAGCTCGGCCGCCATCACCCAGCGCGGCGGCTTCTTGAACAGCGCCGACCCGGGGAAGATGGCGAACCGGGCGCCCCGGGCGCCCAGGTACTCGTTGCGGCCCCGGCCGTCGGCCGGCTGGCCGGAGGTCTTGACGTCCTTCACGCCGATGTGCGAGAGCAGGCCGGCCAGCAGCGACTGGTGCACCCGCTGCGCGTCGATCTCGTCGGGCAGGTCGGCGCCCGGCCCGCGGTCGGCGCGCTCCGCCCGGCCGTCGGGCCTCCCGTCGCCCCGCTCGCCCCTGCCCCGGTGGCCGCCGTCCCGGCCGCCGCGGCCGCGACCGGCGCCGTCCCGGCCACCCTCGTCGAGGGTACGCAGCACCTGGCGCAGTTGGCTGAAGATGTCCTGCCACTCGCGGACCCGCAGGTAGTTCAGGTACTCCGCCCGGCACATCCGGCGGAACGCGCTGGAGGACAACTCGCGTTGCCGCTCTCGCAGATGCCGCCACAGGTTCAGCAGGGCCGCGAAGTCCGACTCCGGGTCGGCGAACCGGGCGTGCGCCTGGTCGGCCTGGGCCTGCTTGTCCGCCGGCCGCTCCCGGGGGTCCTGGATGGACAGCGCCGCGGCGACCACCGCCACCTCGGTGGCACAGCCGTTGCGCTGGCCCTCGATCACCATCCGGGCCAGCCGCGGGTCGACCGGCAGTTGGGCCAGCTTGCGGCCCAGTGGGGTCAGCGCCAGGCCCGGTCGCTCCGGCCGGGTGTCCAGCGCGCCGAGTTCGTGCAGCAGGTTGACCCCGTCGGCGATGTTGCGCCGGTCCGGCGGCTCGACGAACGGGAACGCCGCGATGTCGCCCAACCCGATCGCGGTCATCTGCAGGATGACCGAGGCGAGGTTGGTCCGCAGGATCTCCGGGTCGGTGAACTCGGGCCGGGACAGGAAGTCCTGCTCGTCGTAGAGCCGGATGCAGATGCCGTCCGAGGTACGCCCGCAGCGGCCCTTGCGCTGGTTCGCCGACGCCTGCGAGATCGGCTCGATCGGCAGTCGTTGCACCTTGAGCCGGTGGCTGTAGCGGGAGATCCGGGCCGTGCCGGGATCCACCACGTATTTGATGCCGGGGACGGTCAGCGACGTCTCGGCCACGTTGGTGGCCAGCACCACCCGGCGGCCGGCGTGCGACTGGAAGACCCGGTGCTGCTCGGCGGTGGACAGCCGGGCGTACAACGGCAGGATCTCGGTGCCGCGCAGCGCCGGCTTCGCCTGCACCAGCTTGCCCAGCGCGTCGGCGGTGTCCCGGATCTCCCGTTCCCCGCTGAGGAACACCAGGACGTCGCCGGGTCCCTCGGCGGCCAGCTCCTCGACCGCGTCACCGATCGCCTGGATCTGGTCCCGGACGTTCTCGCCGTCGCCGTCGCCGTCGGGCTCGTCGGGCACCTCGATCAGCGGCCGGTAGCGCACCTGCACCGGGTAGGTCCGCCCGGACACCTCCACCACCGGCACCCGGACACCCTCTCGCACCTCGAAGTGCCGGGCGAAGCGGTGCGGGTCGATGGTCGCCGAGGTGATGATCACCTTGAGGTCGGGGCGGCGGGGGAGGAGCTGCTTGAGATAGCCCAGGATGAAGTCGACGTTGAGGCTGCGCTCGTGCGCCTCGTCGATGATCAGCGTGTCGTACTGGTTGAGCATCCGGTCGTGCTGGAGTTCGGCCAGCAGGATGCCGTCGGTCATCAGCTTGACCAGCGTCCGGTCGCCGACCTGGTCGGTGAACCGGACCTTGTAGCCGACCACCTCGCCGAGCGGGGTGCCGATCTCCTCGGCGACCCGGTCGGCCACCGTACGGGCGGCGAGCCGGCGCGGCTGGGTGTGCCCGATCAGGCCGCGCACGCCGCGGCCGAGTTCCAGGCAGATCTTCGGGATCTGGGTGGTCTTGCCCGAGCCGGTCTCACCGGCCACGATCACCACCTGGTGGTCCCGGATGGCCGCCGCGATGTCGTCCTTGCGCTCGCTGACCGGCAGGTCGGGCGGATAGCTGACCACCGGGACGGTGGCCCGGCGCCGGGCCAGCCGCTCCTCGGCGGCGGCGACGTCCTCGGCGATCTGGCCGGCGGCGGCGGCCCGCCGGTCCGGATCCTTGATCTTCCGTACGCCGTCCAGCCGCCGCTGGATGCGGTGCTGGTCCCGGAGGGTCAGGTCGGGGAGGCGACCCCGCAGGTCGCGGAGCGGGTCGGAGACGGCCGGTGCGGCGGGTGGCGTGTGCATGTCGTCGCCAAGGATAGGCACGCCCGGGCGGCGGGCGCCCGGGAGTTATCCGCCGGCGGTGTCCCGGCCGGGACGGCGCGGTGCGGCGCGGCCGTGCCGGACGGTCGGAGCGGACGCCGGCCGCGGTCAGCCCGCCCAGCCCGTCGGCAGCCGGTAGGTCCATCCCTCCCGCCAGTCGAACGGCGCGTCCACCAGGTCCTCCAGCGGCTGACCGCCCAGCAGGTGGTCCAGCGCCCAGCGGTTCGCCGAATGGGCGATGATCAGTACCCGGCGGCCGTCCCACGCCCCGAGCAGGTCCCGCAGGAAGCCACGGGTCTGCGACACCACCTGCCGGTAGCTCTGCCCGTTGGGGTACGGCCGGTCGACGTGGTGCCGGCGCAGCCGCTCCAGCTCACCGACGGGCATCCCGGTGAAGAGGCCGTAGTCGCACTCGCGCAGCCGGGTGTCCCGGTGGATCGGGATCCGGCCCATCGGGAAGGCGAGTTCCACCGTCTCCACCGCCCGGGCCAGGTCGGAGCAGAAGACCGCGTGCAGGCCGTCCTGACCCCGCCGCACGCCCATCTCGCGGGCCAACTTCCGGCCGTACGTGGACAGCTCACCGGGCAGCCAGCCGGTGGCGCGGCCCGCCTCGTTGTCGGTGGTGACCGAGTGGGTCTCATAGACGATGTCGACCGTCATGGGGCAGAGCCTGCCAGGCGTACGCCCCGCCGCCCAGTCCGCGCGGAGGGCAATTCTGGTCGCCGCCTACAGTTGACCGCTCGACGAGCGGGCGGGAGGCGTACGTGATGCGGGACACCGATCGGGCGTTGGTGCAGGCCGCGACGGCCGTCGTACGGCTGCGGTGCCGGCCCGGCCGGCACCCGGACGCGGCCGCGGCCCGCACCGCGGACGGTCGGCTCTTCACCGCGGTGGGTGTCGAACACGTCACCGGCGGTGTCTGTGCCGAGGTGGTGCTGCTCGGGACGGCGGCCACCCAGGGGGTCACCGAGTTGGAGACCATCGTCGCGATGGACGCCGGCCGGCGGGAGATCATGACGCCGTGTGCCCGCTGCCGGCAGATCCTGGCCGAACACCAGCCGGCGATCCGGGTGATCGTCGGTCCGGCCGCCGAACCGCGGGTGGTGCCGCTCGCCGAGTTGCCGCCGCCGGAGCCGGTCACCGGCTGACCGACCGGAACGGACACCCGGTCCGTCAGGAGTCGTGGAAGTCGAACTCGCCGTCCTTGACGCCGCCGACGAAGGCGTCCCATTCGGCCCGGGTGTAGACGATGGTGGCCGCGTCGGGGGTCCTGCTGTGCCGAACGGCCACCCGTCCGGTTCCGTCGGCCAGCGGGCCGGCTTCGACGCAACTGCCGCCGGTGTCGGCGCAGCGGGTGCTGATGTGCCAGGTCACGTCCGGCATGGGCTCGCTCATGACAGTTCCTCCGCGATGGTAGCGATCAGCTTTGCCGACTCGTCGGGATCCAGGGCGGCGTCTCTTACCGAATGATAGGCATCAATAAATCTATCCGACTTCGGTGATTCCACGTACAGTTGGCCGGCAAGTCCTTCGAGATATCCCACGGCCGGATAGCCGGGCGGCATCACGAACAGCCAGAACGAGCCGTTGAGGCCGGCGTGCAGGCGGACCGTGGTCGGCAGTACGCGCACTTCGACGTGGCGTCGGCGACAGAGTTGGCCGATGTGGTCGAGTTGGTCGCGCAGCAGGCCGGGACTGCCGATCCGGCGGCGCAGGGCGGCCTCGTCGATCACCGCCTCGATGGCGGCCGAACCGGGCTCGGCCAGCACCCGTTGCCGGGCCAGGCGCAACTCCACCCAACGGCTCACCGAATCCTCGGACACCTCCGGGCCCTCCGCCGCCCGGATCACCAACTCGGCGTACTCCGGCAGTTGGAACAGGCCGGGCACCACCATGGCGTGGTACGAACAGATGCGCTCGGCCCGGGACTCCAGCCAGGGAAAATCAATGAACGACGAGTCGATCACGTCGCCGTAGTCCTCGTCCCAGCGGTCCACCCGCCAGACCTCCTCGGCCAGGGTCAGCAGCCGGGACCGCTCGGTGGCCTGGTGGAATCCGTACAGGTCGAGCAGCGCCACCACCTCGCTGCGTCGGATCGGCCACTCGGCCCGCTCGTAGCGGCTCAGGGCGGTGTGGTCACGCTGCAGAAACTCGCCGACCATTTTCAGGGTCATGCCGCGTTGCTCGCGGATCTGTCGGAGTTGCTGGCCGAGCCATTGTGCGCGAAGGGTGCGGGTGAACGGCTTGTGTGGCACGGGACGGTCCTTCCCCGAACAATACGGGAGTGGTGCAGCCTGCAATTTGCTCTGTGCAACCGAACTGCGGGCCACCGCCGGCGTCGCGCCGGCTCGGTCGGTGACATCGGGTTGTCACGTGAGTGATTACGTTTCACGCCGTATGCTGCCGATCGGCGGAAGCGCATGTTCCCCTTGCCACCTACTCTACTTACCACAGTGGATGGATTGCGTGCGACCGACTGTATACCTGGCGTCATGTTTTGTGGTGTACGGCGGTTCGGTCACGCCGGAAAGGAGGACAATGCGCCCGGACCGGACCAAAGGTCGCGCTCGTCCGTTCCCATTTCCTGGACCAGGGAGGAAAGCCTTGCGTCAATGCCATGGAAATTCCATCCGCTATTCGGCGGAGGGATCGTGATGGTCCTGCGTGGTGAGCTGGGAGCACTTTCCGGCGCGCCGACTCCGGGCCGGGGCCCGTTCGCCCGCCGGGACGGCGAGGTGCCCCGATTCGTCGTACACCTGCCGGTGGTGGTGACGGACCTGGCCGGGGCCAAGCACCTGGCCCGACGACTGGCCGTGGCGCTGCTCGCGCTGCCCGAGGTGGACGGTGGCGAGACGACCGTGTCCGAGGAGGACAACCAGGGCGTACGGCACCGGGTGTTCTGCGACCGGTTGTTGGCCGACGGTCGTCGCTGCGGGCGGCAGAACGAGCACGACGGCGGCTGCGTCCCCGGGGCGGTGGTCTGACGGCCGGTGCCGGGAGGCGGCAGGGGCCGGACAGGGCGAGATCCGCGCGGACCCGGATTCGGTCGGTGGTCGTCCCGAGACGTGCCACCGACCAAATCCGGGGTGTCCGCGCGGATCTCGGACCGGGTGGGGGCCGGCGGGACCGCCTGGTCCCGGTGTGTGGCGTGGCCCGGCGGCTCCCCGGGTGGGTCAGGCCACGGCGGACCAGGTGGCGGTGAAGGCCGCGGCCTCGCCGGCGAGCCACCGCTCGACCTGGCTGGCCTTGGCGTTCGACCGTGGCCGGTGGGTGATCCCCCGTCGGACGTCGACCAGCACCGGCCGTGCGCCGGGCAGAATCCGGTCCATCTGCCGGTCCATCAGGTGCAGGGTGGCCAACACCGCCTCGTCGCTGGGCGGTGCCTCGTCGAAGTGCAGCCGGACCGCCTCGCCGTGGCCATCGGCGAAGCGCAGCCCGAAGTGCGGATTGATCTTGACCGGCAGGTCGCCGACCATGCCCAGCGCGTCGTGCGTCGGGACCAGTTCCACCTCGGAAAGGTCGCCGAGCGAGTGCAGGTAGGCGACCGCCCCGGGCACCAACGCCTCGTACAGCGGGCGCCAGCGCGGCTTGACCGTGCGGGCGATCTCGCCGAGGTGGCGCCCACCGGTGCGGAAGGCGATGTCGGCCTTGAGTGCCTTGACGAGTTGTCCGTGCGGGTTGAAGCCGGAGCGGCTGGCGCGTTGCTTGCGCAGCCCGCCCACGAAGGTGGCCTTCTCCGGGCCGGTGCGGTCGACGTAGCGGGTGAAACCGAGCAGGGTGGCATAGGGGAGCAGAGGGGCGGCGGGAGCGGGCGCGGTCACGGCTTTCCTCCCTGGTCAGAAGCCGGTTTAGTACATACATTCTAATCGACTGGCGCCGCTACGCCCAGTCATTTCGCGGCCCGTTCGGTCCGGTATCGAGGACGGTCGGCCGGTGCGGTCGAGGGCGGCCGACGTCGACCGTGTGAGGCCGGCCGGTGGGCCGGTCGGAGTGTCGACACCGAGGTGGTCGGCGGCTAGGACCCGGTGACGAGGTCGCGCAGGGCTGTCAGGACCTCGTCGGTGACGACGGCCAGCGAGCGGGTCTCGTCGTCGCGGATCCACTGCGCGAACGCGATGCCGAACACCGTCGCGGCGGTCTGTGCGGCCAGCCTGGCGTGCAGTGGGTCGACGCCGCGGGCGCACATGGCCTCGGCGATCTCCGTGCCGATGCCGGCGAGCTTGTGGCGTTCCCGCTCCTGCAGGGCAGGATTCTTGTCGATCACGGCCTGCCGGGTGCGGGCGAAAGGTCTTTTCTCGTCGGGGAAGAAGCCGGCGGCCGAGCGCAACGAGTGGGCGACGATCTCCAGGGGGGAGGCCCCCGGGGGTGCTTCTTCGAGGCCGGTCAGGAACGTGCCGAGCAGTAGGTGCTGGTCGTCGAAGAGAACGTCGCGCCCGGTGATGTCTGTGGCTGACGTCAGTCACAGACATCACGTGGAGGGTGCGTCATGCACGTTTTCGTCACCGGACCCCGGCCGGATCGGCCGTCCGTCATCAGCCCTTCCGACGGCGACGCACCGGTCATGACCGCTCCGACACCAGCCAGGCTGACCGGCCCGGCCACCCACCGGAGCCGGGGGTGCTCAGAGCTGGCCGACGTCGGTGATCCGGACCACGGCCGCACCGACCTCGTCCGACGCGGCCAGGTCGACCTCCGCGCTGATGCCCCAGTCGTGGTCGCCGTCCGGGTCGTCGAAGATCTGCCGGACCGTCCACCGCTCGCGGCCCTGCTCGATCATCAGCAGCGCCGGACCGCGGGCGTCCGGACCGACCCCGAGCGAGCCGTACGCCGCGAAGTACGGCTCCAGCGCGTCGGCCCACGCGTCGGCGTCCCAGCCCGACTCGGCGTCCAACTCGCCGAGCAGGTCGTAGCGGCGCAGCGCCGCCAACTCCACCCGACGGAACAGCGCGTTGCGCACCAGCACCCGGAACGCCCGCGGGTTGCCGGTGACCGCCGGCGGCTTCTCGGCCAGGGCGGCGGTCGCCTCCGCCACGTCGGACGGGTTGCGCAGCCGCTCCCACTCGTCGATGAGGCTGGAGTCGACCTGCCGGACCAACTCGCCCAGCCACTCGATCAGGTCGGTCAGTTCCTCGGTCCGGGCGTCCTCCGGCACGGTCTGCCGCAGCGTCTTGTACGCGTCGGCCAGATAGCGCAGGACCAGGCCCTCGGACCGGGACAGGCCGTAGAAGGCGACGTACTCGGTGAACGTCATGGCCCGCTCGTACATGTCCCGGACCACGGACTTCGGCGACAGTTCGTGGTCGGCCACCCAGGGATGGCCGCGCCGGTACATCTCGTACGCGGCGTCCAGCAGCTCCGCGAGGGGCTTCGGGTGGGTCACCTCGTCGAGCAGTTCGAGGCGCTGCTCGTACTCGATGCCGTCGGCCTTCATCGCGGCGACCGCCTCACCGCGGGCCTTGAACTGCTGGGCGGAGAGCACCTGCCGGGGGTTGTCCAGGATGGACTCGATCACCGACAGGACGTCCAGCGGGTAGCTGGGCGACTCCTTGTCCAGCAGTTCGATGGCCGCCAGCGCCAGCGGGGACAGCGGCTGGTTCAGGGCGAAGTCCAGTTGCAGGTCGACGGTGAGCCGGACCCGCCGGCCGGTCTCGTCCGGCTCGGGCAGTTGCTCGACCACCCCGCCGGCCAGCAGCGCCCGGTAGATCGCGATCGCCCGGCGGATGTGTTTCCGTTGCGCGGCGCGGTCCTCGTGGTTGTCGGTGAGCAGGTGCCGCATCGCCGCGAACGCGTCGCCCGGCCGGCCGATCACGTTGAGCAGCATCGAGTGGCTGACCTGGAAGCTGGAGGTCAGCGGCTCCGGCTCGGCCTCGATCAGCCGGTCGAAGGTGGGCCGGCCCCAGCCGATCGACCCCTCGGGCGGCTTCTTGCGCACCACCTTGCGCCGCTTCTTCGGGTCGTCGCCGGCCTTGGCGAGCGCCTTCTCGTTCTCGATCACGTGCTCCGGCGCCTGCACCACCACCGTGCCGAGGGTGTCGAAGCCGGCCCGGCCGGCCCGGCCGGCGATCTGGTGGAACTCGCGCGCCTTGAGCAGCCGGGTCCGCACCCCGTCGTACTTGGACAGGCCGGTGAACAGGACGGTGCGGATCGGCACGTTGATGCCGACGCCGAGGGTGTCCGTACCGCAGATGACCTTGAGCAGGCCGGCCTGGGCCAGGGTCTCCACCAGTCGCCGGTACTTGGGCAGCATGCCGGCGTGGTGCACGCCGATGCCGTGCCGGACCAGTCGGGACAGCGTCTTTCCGAAGCCCGCGGTGAACCGGAAGTTGCCGATCGCCTGGGCGATCATGTCCTTCTCGGCCCGGCTGCAGACGTTCACGCTCATCAGCGCCTGGGCCCGTTCCAGCGCCGCGGCCTGGGTGAAGTGCACGACGTAGATCGGCGCCTGCTTGGTGCTCAGCAGCTCCTCGAGCGTCTCGTGCAGCGGCGTCATGGCGTACGTGAACATCAGCGGGACCGGCCGCTGCGCCGAGCGGACGACGGCGGTGGACCGGCCGGTACGTCGGGAGAGGTCGCCCTCGAACCGGGTGACGTCGCCCAGCGTGGCCGACATCAGCACGAACTGCGCCTGGGGCAGCTCGATCAGCGGGATCTGCCAGGCCCAGCCGCGGTCCGGCTCGGCGTAGAAGTGGAACTCGTCCATGACCACCAGGCCGACGTCGGCCCGGGAACCCTCCCGCAACGCGATGTTGGCCAGGATCTCCGCGGTGCAGCAGATGATCGGCGCGTCCTCGTTCACGCTCGCGTCGCCGGTCAGCATGCCGACGTTCTTCGGTCCGAAGATCTCGCACAGGGCGAAGAACTTCTCCGACACCAGTGCCTTGATCGGCGCGGTGTAGAACGAGACCCGGTTGTCGGCCAGGGCGGCGAAGTGGGCACCGGTGGCGACCAGGCTCTTGCCCGAGCCGGTCGGGGTGCTCAGGATGACGTTGGCGCCCGAGACGATCTCGATCAGCGCCTCTTCCTGGTGCGGGTAGAGGGTGAGTCCGCGATCCTGGGCCCAGCCGGCGAACGCGTCGAAGAGGGAATCGGGGTCGGCGCTGCCGGGCAGCTGGTCGGTGAGGGTCATGGCCGGTCAATCCTGCCCTGATCACGTACCGGCCCGCCACCCGGGTGCCCGGATCCGGCCACACGGGCGACCCGGCCCGTCGGCCGACGGGCCCGGTCAGCGCCGGTGCAGGCCCGGTCAGCGGCGGTCGCTCGGCGGCGCGGCGGGTCCGCTCAGCGGCGGTGGAAGATCAGGTCGAAGACGGTCCGACCGGCGGTCAGCGCGCGTCGCTCGAACTTGGTGACCGGTCGGTGCCCCGGCCGTGGGGCGAACCCGGGGTACGCGTTGACCAGCTCCGGATCGGCCGTCAGCGTCGTCCGCATCGCCTCGGCGTACTCGGCCCAGTCGGTGGCGCAGTGCAGGGTGCCGCTCGGGACGAGCCGGGAGCGCAGCAACGCCACGTGCGACGGCTGGATCAGGCGCCGCTTGTGGTGGCGGGCCTTGGGCCACGGGTCCGGGAAGTAGGCGTGCACCGCGGCCAGGCTCGCGGCCGGCAACAGGCCGCGGACCAGGGTGAGCGCGTCCCCCTGGGCGATCCGGACATTCTCCAGGCCCCGCCGCTCGACCAGGGCCAGCAGATTGGCGATTCCGGGCGTGTGCACCTCGACCGCGAGATAGTTTCGGGTCGGGTCCGCGGCGGCCATCGCCGCGGTCGCGTCGCCCATGCCCGAACCGATCTCCAACACCACGGGCGCCGGGCGGTCGAACAGGCCGGCCGGATCGACCGGTACGGGAGCCGACGCGCCGGGGACGGTGTCCGGTTCGTCGGGGACGGTTGCCGGTTCGTCGGGGACGGTGATGCCGTACCGGGGCCAGAGCCGGTCCAACGCGTCCAGGTGCCGACCGCTGAGTCGGCCGCGGCGCGGGTGGAATGTCCGGATTCCCGCCGGATGCCGGAGCGGCGTACCGCTTGGCGCGAGGTCGGTCGGCTTCGCGCGACCCGGCGCGGCGTCGGGGGGCGCGGCGTCGGTCGGCTTCGCGCGGCTCGGCGCGGTGCGGTTCCGGTCGAAGGAGGTCACAGCGGGACGAGCCTACGTGAGCACCGGATTCAACCGGGTGTGCTCTGCGTCTCAGGATGAGATGATCCGGGTAAGGCACTGCCGGCGCGTCCGGTGACCCCGCCGCTCGCGCCAGGAGGGGGGAGGCACCGTGTCGACGCAATCTCGTACCACCCGGGGGGTCGCCGGTCTGGGACTCGCCGCGGTCGTCGGCCTCGGCGGGGCGCTGCTCGGTCCCGTTCCGGCCCGCGCGTCCGACGTCTTCGTGCAGGTGAACCCGAGCACCGTCCAGGCCGGCTTCCTGGCCGGCATCCGGGCCAGTTGTGTCGACAACTCGAAACCGGCCACGGTCGAGTCCACCGCCTTCGGCCGGGTCACCGCGCAGCCCCAGGACGGGGTGCTGACCGCGGCCGCCCTGGTCCCCGAGGACACCAAGCCCGGCACGTACCGGGTGAAGTTGAGCTGCCCGGACGGCAAGAGCGCCGCGACCAACCTGGTCGTGGTCGCCGCCGGCCGGCCCACCCGCGGCCCGGCGACCGGCTTCGGCGGCACCGCCGGCCAGGGCCCGCCGGGTGGCTGGCTGGTCACCGGCGGGATCGCCGCGACCGTCGCGGGCCTGCTGCTCGCGCTGGTCGCCCTGCGCCGGCGACCCCAGCCGGTCGCGGTCCGCGCGCCGCGCCGCGGGTACGGGCGCTGAGTGACCGATGACCTCCGCGCAGACCTCGTCCCCCGCGCAGGCGGGACGCCGACCTCGCACCGGCGCCACCCGGGCAGGAGACCAGCCGCCGACCGGGCCGTTCCGGGTGGGTGCCGTCGCTCCGCCGGTGCCGGGCCGGGGCCACCGGTCGGCGGGCCTGCCGACCCGCCCGCACCGGCGTGCGGGCCTGCCGGGCCGGTGGACGGACCGCCGGTCGGACCGGCGGCCACGCTGGATCGGACCGCTCGCCGTGGTCCTGCTGCTGTTCGGGATCTTCGCCACCGGCGCGGGACTCGGCCAGTCGGCCGCCCCGTGGACCTGGCTGAGCGGCGGCGACAAGGAGCCACCCCGGTCGTTCCCGGTGCTGAAGCCGAGCATCCCGATCCGGCTGGCGGTCAAGTCCATCGGCGTACAGGCGCCGGTGATGAAGGTGGGCCTGGCCGACGACGGCTCGATCGCCGTACCCGAGCTGGCGAAGCACAACCAGGCCGGCTGGTACGACCGCGGTCCCACCCCGGGCCAGTTCGGTCCGGCGATCATCGTCGGGCACGCCGACACGAAGACCGGCCCGTCGGTCTTCCACGACCTGGTCAAGTTGCGCCCCGGGGCCCGGATCGAGATCACCCGGGAGGACCGGTCCACGGCCATCTTCGAGGTCAACTCGGTCGAACAGTTCGACAAGGGCAAGCTGCCGATCGAGCGGGTGTACGGCGACTACAGCCGGCCGGTGCTACGCCTGATCACCTGCGGCGGGCAGTGGCGCGGCGGCAGCATCGGCTACGCCGACAACGTGATCGCCTTCGCCTCCCTGGTCAGCTCCCGCAAACCCTGACGATCTGATGGCGGCAAGGCCCCTTGTACGTCCTAGCTGGTTTCCGCCACGTAGATGCCCTTGCCCTGCCGGCCGATCACCAGGCGCCGGTCGTGCAGCAGGCCGAAGGCGCGATTAACGGTCGCCAACGACACGTGGTACTGGTCGGCGAGTTCTGAGGTGGAGGGCAGCTTCTCGCCGGGCTTCATCTCGCCGGACCGGATCTTGCCTTCGATCTCGTTGGCGATCCGCCGGTACTCGGCTTGTTCGTAGGGCACGGACTTGAGTCTAGGTACGCAATAAGCACAAGATCTAACATATGTCAAGGCATGACTTAAGTCAAAGTAAGACGTAAGTTGCTTGGTGTCGAACTCAACGAGGGGAGGGAACGTGCCGAAGCGAGGTAGGTACGGTCTGGGTCACCGACCGCGGAGGAGCCTGTTCCGGTTCTGGCGTGGGCCGTCGTGCTCCTGCGGATGGCCCTACTACCAGTCTTGCCCGAATGTCCGCCTCATGAGCAGGCCACGATGGGCCGTCGAGAAGACGGAGGACTTCCGTGGACTGTACGACCCGTGGCACAACCAGAGGTGGCACGGCTGATGCGGTTCCCGGCTCCCGGGGACCTGATCTACCTCGACCGGTCCGCGAGCGTGCAGTTCGTCAACCCGTTTTGGCTTCGACTCATCAGGGTTCGCCGCGACTGGATCACCTATGACGGGTGGGTGTGGCTCGACGGTTACGAACTTGACGGTGACGGAGAGGCGGTCCAACGTCGGTCCGTCTTCGTACAGACCTCCGGGTTGCGGATCGGCAAGCCGGGGGCGCGGACGGCAAGACGGCCGCCGTGACTGCGATGGGGCTGGTTTAGCCGAGTTCGGCCAGCGGGACGACCTCGAACTCCAGCAGGGTCGCGCCGGTGGACACCGGCTTCGGCCGCTCACCACCGCCGTGCGCTTCGCCGCCCTGGCCGTGTGCCGCGCGGGCCGGTCCGGCGGCCCACGCCCGGTACGCCTCCTCGGTCTCCCACTTCGTGTAGACGAAGTACCGCGTCTCCCCGGCGACGGGCCGCAGCAACTCGAAGCCGAGAAACCCCGGCGTGCCGTCCACCGCGCCCATCCGGGCGGCGAACCGCCGTTCCAGTTCGGTGCCGGCGCCGGCTGGGACCTCGATCGCGTTGATCTTCACGACTGCCATGCCCTCCACCCTATGCACCGCCCGCCCGAACCGTCGCGCCGCCCGCCGACCGCCGACCGCCGACCGCTGGCCGCTGGCCGCTGGCCGCTGGCCGCTGGCCGCTGGCCGCTGGCCGCTGGCCGCGAGTTTGTGCGCATCCGGTGCTGCTGGGACCGCACTGGATGCGCACAAACCCGCGGTGGACCGCGCACTCAGCCGACGGCCAGGCGATAGATCTGCCGGGAACCGCCTTCCGGCCCGGGGTCCGTCGCCTCGCCGGGGGTGAAGCCGAGGCGTTCATAGAAGACGCGCGCGCCGCTGGCGGCGGCGCCGGGATGGTCGGCGCAGAAGGTGACCACCTCGATGCCGCCCGGCCCTCGGACGAATCGGTGGATCGCGTCGGTCAGCAACTGTCCCGGTCCCACGCCGCTCTGACGATCACCGGTCGATCCTGCCCCGCCCCACCGGCCCGCGCTACCCGGTGCTGGTGGCAGGTTGGGAACATCTGTTGTCGTTCCCGCGACGACAACTGTTCACGGCCTGACGAAGCCCTCCCGGCTCATTCTGAAATATCGACCACGATGGGGGCGTGGTCGGAGGGGCTCTTGCCCTTGCGGGCCTCGCGGTCGACGTACGCGGCGGTGACGCGGTCGGCGAAGTCCTCGGTGGCGTACACCAGGTCGATCCGCATGCCCTTGTTCTGGTGGAACATGCCGGCCCGGTAGTCCCAGTAGGTGAACGGGTGCGGACCCTTCATCGGGGTGGGCACCACGTCCCGCAGCCCCAGCGCCCGCAACCGCGCCAACGCGTCCCGTTCGGCGGGCGTGACGTGCGTCGAGCCGACGAACAGGGCGGGGTCCCAGACGTCGGCGTCGGTCGGGGCCACGTTGAAGTCGCCGCAGACCACCAGCGGCGCGCCGGCCCGCAGCTCGTCACCGAGCGCCGTGCGCAGCGCCGCCAGCCAGTCGAGCTTGTAGCGGTAGTGCGGCGAGTCGGTGGTCCGGCCGTTCGGCACGTAGATCGACCACACCCGGGTCCCGGCGCAGGTGGCGGAGATGGACCTGGCCTCCGGCTCCGGGAAGCCGGGTTCGTCGGTGAACCCGACGCGTACGTCGTCGAGCCCCACCCGGGACAGGATGGCCACCCCGTTCCACCGGCCGTCGCTGTGGCTGGCCACCTGGTAGCCCAACGCACCGACCTCGGTGACCGGGAACGCGCCGTCCGGGCACTTCGTCTCCTGCAGGCAGAGTACGTCGGGTCCGGTCTCGGCGAGCCAGGGCAGCAGCCGGGGGAGTCGGGCCTTCACCGAGTTGACGTTCCAGGTAGCCAGACGCATCCGTCCAGCCTGCCGCATCCGGGCCGGCGCCGCCCAGCCGGCCGCGCCGCCCAGCCGGCCGCGTCGGGAAGCCGGGTCGGGACCTGCCCGGGCCTGACGGCCGTGCGGCCGCGACCTGCCCGGGAACCGGCCGCCGGGCCGATGGCGTCCGCGCCGGCCCGCGTTACGCGCCGGGCTGCTCCCCGGGGCGGCTCTGCTCGGCCAGGAACCGCTCCAACTCGGCGCCCAGCTCGTCCGCGGTGGGCAGCGGACCGGCCGGCCGGGCCAGCAGACTGTTGTCACCGCGACCGCGGGTGAACGCGTCGTACTGCTCCTCCAGGGCGTGCACCAGCGCACCGGCCTCGTCGGTCTGCTCGACCTGCCGGTCGATGTCGGTGCGTACCCGCTCGGCCGCGGACCGCAGCTCGTCCGACGGCAGCAGCAGACCGGTGGCCCGGGACACCGACGACAGCAGCAGTTCGGCGGCGGCCGGGTACTCGGCCTGCGCCACGTAGTGCGGTACGTGGACGGCGAAGCCCATGGCGTCCCGGCCGCGCTCGCCGAGCCGGTACTCCAGCAGGTGTCCGGCGCTGCCCGGCACCTCGACCCGTTGCAGCCACGGCTCGTAGCCGGTGATCAGCTCGGACCGGGTGGCGTGTGCGGTCACCCCGGTCGGCCGGGTGTGCGGCACCGCCATCGGGATCGAGTTCAGCCCGACGGTCAGCCGCACCTCGAGCCGGTCGATGAGGTTGATCACAGCGGCGGTGAACCGTTCCCACTGCACGTCCGGTTCCGGGCCGCTGAGCATCAGGAAGGGCGTTCCCGAGTCGTCGGTGAGCTGGTGCAGCTCCAGCCGGGGCTCGGCGTACTCCGCCCAGTGGTCTTCCACGAACACCATCGTGGGCCGCCGGGACCGGTAGTCGATCAGCTGGTCGGCGTCGAAGCTGGCGATCAGCCGGCTCTCCAGCGAGGTACGCAGGTGCTCGCGGGCCAGTCGGGTGGCGTTGCCCGCGTCGACGAAGCCGGTCAGCGCCTGGATCAGCACGGGTTGACCGAGGTCGGGCGGGGAGTCGATGACGTCATAGAGCTCGTTCGGGTCGAGCACCGGTCGAAACCTCCTCAAACTGGCGACGGAGCGGCTCCCTGCCGAGGGCGCCCCTCCGTCAGGGGAACGCTGCCACCATCTTCGTCCATTCCGTCCGGCCGGGATTGACCCGGCCGGGCATCATGGATTCCCGGGCAGGTGGGACGGCTCTGGTGTGGCGGACCGCTGATACGGGTAGCAATCCGACAGCCGACGAGAGGATCGACATGTCGACCATCACCCAACGGATCAGCTCCTTTCTGCGGTCCCCCCGCGGACAACAACTGGTCGACCGGGGCCGGCGCGAGTTGGCCAAGCCGACCACCCAACGTAAGCTCCGCGAGCTGGCGACCCGGCTGTCCGGGCGGCGCCGCTGAGCACGGCACCGCACCGCACTGGCGTCCCGACGACCCCCGGAGCCCGCCTCGTGACCGAACCCATCTCGCCGGTCGATGAGCCCACCGCCGCCGTTCCCCGCCCGGCGGACCCGGCGGTCCCCGCACCGACCGCGTCCGCCGACGAGGCGGGAGCTCCGTCGCCGGTGAGCGCCGCAGACGAACGGCCTCCGGTCGGCGCGCCGATGGCCGCGAACGAACGGGTTCCGGACGCCGCCGGCTCGGCCCCCATCGGCGACCCGGCCGGGGCCGCTGCGGCGGCCCCCGCGGAGCGGGCGACGGCCGGCGACGCGACCTCCGCCGGTGAGGTGGCGACCGCCGACGAGGTGGCCGCCGCGGCGCCGCCGCCGGGCCTGTGGGAGCGGATGAAACAGGACCCGCAGTACGCGCCGGAGCACCTGGCCCTGGAGGCGGTACACCGGCTCGGCCCGGAGGCGGCGGCGTGGGCCGACCGGGTCCGTACCGGGCAACCCGACCTCGGCCCCGAGGAACTGGCCGACCTGGCGGTCCGGAAGTTCGTCAACCTGGCCCGGCTCTCCGGTGCGGTGTCCGGCGCGGCCGGCCTGGCCGGGGCGGTGGTCGACGTCGGCGTCCTGGCCTGGACCCAGGCCCGCCTGGTGCTGCACATCGCCGCCGCCTACGGCGTCGACCCGACCCACCCGGACCGGGCCACCGACCTGTTGGTGTTGCAGAAGGTGCACAAGGTGGCGGAGAGCGCCCGGTTGGCGCTGGGAGTGGCCCAGGGGCGGGAACGGGCCGCCGCGCTGCTGGCCCGCCCCAACACGCCACTGCGGCAGGCGCTGCTGCGGCTCAGCGTGAAACTGGCGCAGATGGCCGGGATCCGGGCCGCAAAGCGGATCTTCGCCAAGGTGGTGCCGGGTGCCGCGGTGATCCTGGGCGCCTGGGCGAACTCGTCGGCCACCACCGATCTGGCCCGGCGGGCCCGGGACCACTACCGCCGGCCGGCGTTGACCGCCGTGCCGGGCCAACGCCGCACCGACTGACCCGCCGTACCCCGCCGTATCCCGGCGCTCATCCGGACAGTCCGGACGCCGACCAGGCCACCTCGGCCAGCCGGTTCTGCCCGGCCACGTTGGGGTGGAAGAAGTCCAGGCTGTTCACCAGGTCCAGGCCGACCGCCGTACGGTGCACGGCCCCGCCGTCGGACCGGCACCGCGACCCGTACGCCCGGCAGGCCGCCGCGATCTGGTCGTTGTACGCGTCGACCCGGTCGGCGAACCTGGCCCGCCGACGGACGTCCGCCTCGGCGGTGGAGGTGGGGTTGGCCAGCAGGGCCGGACAGACGCCGCGCGACCAGACCCGGGCGGTCACCGCGTTGCCGTGACCCGCCTCCCACAACCGGTTGAGGTCCGGCACGCTCACCATCAGCAGCCGGGCGGTGGGTCGGCCCTGTTTCAGCACCGCCAACGCCCGGTCGACGTCGGCCCGGAACGCGGCCACCTCGGTCATCGCGTCGATCCCGCCCCGGCAGGCGTCGTTCGCGCCGATCAGGACGGTGACGTAGTCGGCCCCGGCCCGTACCGCCGCCGCGGCCTGGTCGGGCAGCGCCGCCGCCCGGGCGCCGGGGCTCGCCTCGTTGCGGGTACTGATGGAGGCGTTCGGCCGGGCGGCTCTCAGCCGCCGGTAGAGGCTGTTCACCCGCGGACCGTCCCCGGTGGACCACGAGTTGCGGGCGCAGGAGGCCAGGGCGAGGCAGGAACCGAAGCCGGTGGTGATCGAGTCGCCGAGGGCGGCGACGGTCATCGCCTGCGCGGGCCGGGTCGGGGTCGGCGTCCGTCCCGGCCGGCCGGCGCCGCCGGACCCCTCGCAGGCGAGCCCGACCAGAGCGAGTACGGCGACCGTGGCGGTGATCCAACGGCGAGGCATGCGACTCTCCGGGCTGGGCGGAACGCGATGGCGCGGTAACTCTACGCTGTTGGCGGCGGACCCGGAACGGCCGCGCCGCCGATCCGTCACCGGGCAGACGCAGCCGCGCAGGCCGGTCCGTCGTAGGCCGGTCCGTCGTAGGCCGGGCACAGCCGGGCCGCGACCCGTCGATGATCCCGACGGGCCGATCATGGGCTGATCCGGCCGGTCAGGTTAGCGGCGGCGCAGGCCGGGTAGTTCGACCGGATGGCAGCTAAACCGCAACCTCGCGGGGCGAAAGGGACGGTCGGGCATCCGTACAGCGCGTTGAACCTGCGGCTGGTGCTGGCGACGTTCGGGCTGGTGGTCTCGTTGGTCCTCGGCGTCCTGGCGGCCCGGGCGCACCACCCGGTGCCGGCCGGGATCCTGTTCCTGCTCGCCGTGGTGGCCGCCGTCGACCTGGTGGTCGTGCAGCGCCGCCGGGCCGCCCGCCGCCGGGAGGAGCCCCCGGGTAGCCGGCACTCACTCTTCGAGTGACAGGAGCTGGAGAAGCATGTCGATCGCCACCGTCAACCCCGCCACCGGACAGACCGAGAAGACCTTCGACCCGCACTCGGACGAGCAGATCGACGCCGCCATCGGCCGGGCCGCGGACGGGCACCGGGCGCTGCGGGCGGTCTCCGTCACCGAGCGCGCCGGTTGGATGAAGGCCGCCGCGGACCTGCTGGAGGCCGACCGGGACGACATCGCCCGGACCATGACCACCGAGATGGGCAAGACCCACGCGGCCGCGAAGGCCGAGGTGACGAAGTGCGCCGCCGCGGCCCGCTTCTACGCCGACAACGCCGCCGACTTCCTCGCCGACGAGCCGGCCGACGCGGGCGCTGTGAACGCCGTCCGGGCATTCACCCGGTACCAGCCGCTCGGGCCGGTGCTGGCGGTGATGCCGTGGAACTTCCCGCTCTGGCAGGTCATGCGGTTCGCCGCACCCGCCCTGATGGCCGGCAACGTCGGGCTGCTCAAGCACGCCTCGAACGTGCCGCAGACCGCGCTGTACCTGGCCGACCTGTTCCACCGCGCGGGCTTTCCCACCGGCTCGTTCGAGACCTTGCTGATCGGGTCCGAGCAGGTCGAACGGGTGTTGACCGACCGGCGGGTACGGGCCGCCACGCTGACCGGCAGCGAGACCGCCGGCCGGGCCATCGCCCAGATCGCCGGCCGGGAACTGAAGAAGATGGTGCTGGAACTCGGCGGCAGCGACCCGTTCGTGGTGATGCCGTCGGCGAGCCTGGACCGGGCCGCGGAGGTCGCCACCACGGCCCGCTGCCAGAACAACGGCCAGTCCTGCATCGCCGCCAAGCGGTTCATCGTGCACGCGGACGTCTACGACGAGTTCACCGAGGCGTTCGTGGCCCGGATGTCGGCGTTGCGGGTGGGCGATCCGATGGACGCCGACACCGACGTCGGGCCACTGGCCAGCGAACACGGGCGGGCCGACGTCGAGGAGCAGGTGGCCGACGCGGTGGACAGGGGCGCGCGGGTGCTCTGCGGCGGGCAACGCCCGGACCGGCCCGGCTGGTGGTACCCGCCGACCGTGGTGGCCGACCTGACGCCGCAGATGCGGATGTGGTCGGAGGAGGTCTTCGGCCCGGTCGCCGGGCTGTACCGGGTGTCGTCCTACGCCGAGGCCGTCGAGGTGGCCAACGGCACCGCCTTCGGGCTGGGCTCGAACGCCTGGACCCGGGACCCGGACGAGCAGGAGCGGTTCGCCACCGACCTGGACGCCGGCAGCGTGTTCGTGAACGGGATGACCACGTCGTACCCGGAGTTGCCGTTCGGCGGGGTGAAGAACTCGGGCCACGGCCGGGAGCTGTCGGCCTGGGGGATGCGCGAGTTCTGCAACATCAAGACCGTCTGGGTGGGCGAGGGCGCGGCCACCGCCGGGGCCGGCGCGCACGCCGAGTAGACCGGGGTGCGCGGCCGGCGGCCGCTGGGAGCGCCCGACAGGGTCAGTCCGGCTACCGGAATGCGGGCCAGTGCTCCGGCCTTCAGGCCGGGGGTGAAGGCCCGCGCGGGTGACCGTGACCCGCGGGCCAGCTTCTAGGCTGTGGCCCATGCACGGGTTGACCGACGTCGTTGTACTGCTGGCGGTCGCGGTGCTGGGCGCCGCGCTCGCCCGGCGCCTCGGCCTGCTCTCGCCCATCCTGCTGGTCGTGGTGGGCCTGGCGTTGTCGTTCGTGCCCGGCTTCCTCGACGTACGCCTGGAGCCGGACCTGGTCCTGGTCGGCATCCTCCCGCCGCTGCTCTACGTCGCGGCGCTGGAGACGTCGGTGCCGGCCTTCCGGCACAACCTGCGGCCGATCCTGCTGCTGGCGGTCGGGCTGGTGCTGTTCACGGCGGTGGCGGTGGGCTTCGTCGTGCACGCGTTGCTGCCCGGCGTCCCGCTGGCGATCTGCCTGGCCCTCGGCGCGGTCGTCGCCCCGCCGGACGCGGTGGCGGCGACCGCGGTGGCCCGCCGGATCGGGCTGCCCCGCCGGGTGGTCACCATCCTGGAGGGGGAGAGCCTGGTCAACGACGCGACCGCGCTGGTGCTGCTGCGGGTCACCAGCGCCGCGGCGATCGGCTCGGCCGCCGGGGTCGGCAGCATCGGCCGGGAGGTGCTGGTGGCCACCGGCGGGGGGATCGCCGTCGGGCTGCTCGGCATGCTGGTCTTCGGCTTCCTGCACAAGAAGACCACCGACCCGCTCATCGACAACGCGCTGTCGTTGATCACGCCGTTCGCCGTGGTGCTGCTCGCCGAGTCGTTCCACGCCTCCGGGGTGGTCGCCGTGGTGGTCGCCGGCCTCGGCCTCGGCCACAAGCTGCCGGTGCTGATGTCGGCCGCCTCCCGGTTGCAGATGGGCGCGTTCTGGCGGCTGGTCAAGTTCCTGCTGGAAGGACTCGTGTTCCTGCTGGTCGGGCTGCAACTGCGGGACGTGCTCACCGGGCTGGACACTCCGGGCGGGACGATCGTGCTGGCCACCGCCGCCGTGCTCGGCACCATCGTGCTGGCCCGGTTCGTCTGGATGTATCCGGCCACCTACCTGGAACGGCTGGTCCCGCGGGTGCGTCGCCGCGACCCCGCCCCGGATCCGCGGGTCCCGACCATCATCGCCTGGGCCGGCATGCGGGGCGTGGTCACCCTGGCCGCCGCGCTGGCCCTGCCGCTGACCCTGGCCGGCGGGACGACGTACCCTCGCGAGTTGTTCGTCTGGCTCGCGTTCGCGGTCATCGTGGCGACCCTGGTGCTGCAGGGCGCGACCCTGCCCACGACGGCCCGCCGGTTGCGGCTGCCCGGTGACGACGCGGTCCAGGACGCGCTGGCCGAGGCCGAGGTGCAGCAGCGGGCCGGCCGGGCCGCCCGGGAGCGGCTGGAGGAACTCGCCGCCGACGCGCCGGAGTCGGTGGTCAAGCGGCTGCGCCGGCTGGTCGAGGACCGGACCAACTCGGCCTGGGAACGACTCGGCGGCGACCGGCAGGAGACCCCTTCGCAGGCGTACGGTCGGGTGCGGCAGGAAATGATCGACGCCGAACGGGAGGTGTTCCGGGCCGCCCGGGACCAGGGGCGGATTCCCGAGGAGGCGCTGGTCCGCGCCTACCGTGATCTTGATCTCGAAGAGTCGCTGCTACGACGCCGGAGTGAGGAATGAGCTGCGTTCACCTGACCGAGGCCGGGACGGCCGAACCGTCGACCACCGGGGAATGCCCCGACTGCGTGGCCGTCGGCGCCACCGACTGGGTGCACCTGCGGTCGTGCCTGACCTGCGGCTACGTCGGGTGCTGCGACTCGTCGCCCCGACAGCACGCCACCGCCCACTTCCGCGAGACCGGGCACCCGGTGATCCGGTCGATCCAGCCCGGTGAGTCGTGGCGCTGGTGTTTCACCGACGAGGAGATCGGCTGACCGGCCGCCGGGCGCTGCGTGCCCGGCCCGGTTGCCGTACGGTGTTCTCCGGGTGGGAACCCCGGTCGCCCACGTGATCGGGGACAGACCTGTCGGAAGATCACTTCAGCTTTCCCATCCGGGGTGATCTAGTAGAGACAACCTGGTCCGGTGATGGCAGGCTGCGTGCCATGACTCTGAAGCTGCGTTCCGCGGCGGTGAGCGACCGTGGCCTGGTCCGGAGCGGGAACCAGGACTCGGTGCACGCCGGCCCCTGGCTGATCGCGGTGGCCGACGGCATGGGCGGCATGGCCGCGGGGGACCTCGCCAGCGCCATCACCATCGAGGCGATCGCCGGGCTCGACGTGCCGACCCCGGACGACGCGCTGGTGGTGGCCCTGCAGGGGGCGATCGAGGTGGCCAGCACCCGGATCCGGGAGGCGGTCGAGGAGGACGGCAGCCGGCAGGGGATGGGCACCACCCTGACCGCTCTGCTCTTTTCCGGCACCGGCACCTGCGCCGCCCTGGCCCACATCGGCGACTCCCGGGCCTACCTGCTGCGCGACGGCGCCCTCACCCAGATCACCCGGGACGACACGTTCGTGCAGTTGCTGGTCGACCAGGGTGTGATCACCCCCGAGCAGGCCAGCAGCCATCCGCGCCGGGCGGTGGTCACCCAGGCGCTGCAGGGCGACACGGTGAACACCGCCTTCAACACGGTGGTGCCCCGCGCCGGGGACCGGTGGCTGCTGTGCAGCGACGGACTGTCCAACGTGGTCCGTGCCGACACCCTCGCCGAGGTGCTGACCGGCAACCCGGACCTCGACGCGTGCGCACGTCGGCTGATCGACCTCGCGCTGCGCGCCGGTGGCCCGGACAACGTCACCGTCGTGGTGGCCGACGTGGTCGACGACTGACTAACTTCGGCGGGGGCGTACCTGGCGGGTGGGTGGGGCGGTGGTCGGGTCCTCCGGCCACGGGTGCCGGGGATAGCGGCCGCGCAGTTCGGCGCGTACCTGGCCGTAGCCGGTCCGCCAGAACGACGCGAGGTCGGCGGTCACCGCCACCGGCCGACCGGCGGGGGAGAGCAGGTGCAGCAGGACGGTGACCCGGCCGTCGGCGATCCGTGGCGTGGCCGTCCAGCCGAAGGTCTCCTGCAGCTTCACCGGCAGCACCGGTGCCGTCGGGTCGGTGTAGTCCAGCCGGACCCGGGAGCCGCTGGGCACCGGCAGCCGCTCCGGTGCCAGCTCGTCCAGCCGGCCCGCCTCGGGCCACGGCAGCAGCCGCCGCAGCGCCGCCGTCACGTCGACCCGGCGCAGGTCGGCCCGGCGCCGGGCGGTCGCCAGTTCGGGACCGAGCCACCGGGTCGCGTCGGCCAGCAGCGCCTCGTCGGCGACGTCCGGCCACGGCTCGCCCAACGCCCGCCGGCAGAACGCCAGTCGGCGGCGGAGCGCCTCCGCCCCGGGCGTCCAGTCGAGCAGGCCGAGTCCCTCGGTGCGCAGTCCGTCGAGCAGGGCCGCGACGACCCGCTCCGGATCCGGCCGGGCGATCGGTCGGACGGTCAGCACGATCGCGCCGAGCCGCTCGACGTCGCGGGCCAGCACGTCACCGTCGGCCCAGTCGATCTCCCGCTCCCACCGCAGCAACGGTCCGCCGGCGGCGCGGGCGGTCGCCTCGTCGACGACCGCGGCCAACCGGATCCGGGCCGCGCCGCGGCCGGGTGGCCGGTCCGCCCCGGCCACGGCCAGCCAGGGGGAGTCGAACAGCGGCGAACCGGACGACAGGTCGGCCGCGGTGCCCCCGGCCATCAGGTAGGACCCGGCCCCGGGCTGCCGCAGCCGGGCCAGCCGTTCCGGGTAGGCCAGCCCGACCAGCAGACCGGCGGCCAGATCGTCCGGGACCGGAGCGCCCGGCTCCGTACCGTCGGGGGTGGGGTGGTCGGTGGCCGGGCCGTCCAGGGCCGGGCGGTCGGTGGCCGGGCCGGGCGGGTGGCCGGGGGCCGGGTCCGTCCCGGCCGGTGTGCCGGCGCGGTCGGGCGCGGGTCGCCGGTCGACCGCGTCGCGCAACCGGCGGACCTCGGTGCGCCAGCGGGCGGTGGCGGCCGGGTCGACGCCCGCGCGCAACCGCCGCCAGCCGGCGACCAGGTCGTCGTCCCGGCCGATGGACTCCTCGGCCAACAGGGCCACCACCTCGGCGGCCCGGTCGACGCCCAACGGGGCGAGGCCGTCGAGCAGCGCCCGGGCCAGCCGGGGATGCGTACCGATCCGGGCGATCGCCCGGCCCCGGCCGGTCACCCGGCCGGCCGGGTCCAGCGCGCCGAGGGCGGTCAGGGTGGTCCGGGCGACCCGCAGGGCGGCGTCCGGCGGCGGTTCGGGCAACGCGAGCCCGGCACCGTCCGCGCTGCCCCAGCAGGCCAACTGGAGCGCGAACGAGGTCAGGTCCGCCCCGGCGATCTCCGGTTCCGGGTACGCCGGCAACCGCTCGTGGGTGGCCTCGGCCCAGCACCGGTACACCCAACCGGGCGCCTCCCGGCCGGCCCGCCCGGCCCGTTGGGCGGCCGCCGCCCGGGACACCGGCACGGTGGCCAGACTGCCCAGTCCACGGGCCAGGTCGAGGCGGGGCACCCGGCTCAGGCCGGCGTCCACCACCACCCGTACGCCGGGGACGGTGAGGCTGCTCTCGGCGACCGCGGTGGCCAGCACCACCCGGCGCCGGGGTCCGGGACGCAGGGCGGCGTCCTGCTCGCGGCCCGGTTGCCGGCCGTGCAGCGGCAGCAGGTCGATCCGGGCACGCAGGTCCGCGAGCCGCCCGGCGACGGCGGCGATCTCACCGGCGCCGGGAAGGAAGACCAACAGGTCGCCGTCCCGTTCGGACACCGCCCGTCGGACGGTGTCGGCGACGTGGTCGAGCAGCCGGGGATCCACCCGTGGGCCGTTCGGCGGCGGCACCGGCCGGGCCGGCGGTGCCCAGGACACGCCGACCGGGTGCAGCGCCGACTCGGCGGCGACCACCGGTGCGGGGCCCTCCTCGTCGCCGAGCAGCGCCGCGAAGCGGTCGGCCTCGACGGTCGCCGACATCGCGAGCAGCCGCAGGTCGGGCCGTAGGGCGGCGCGGGCCTCGACCGTGAAGGCGAGCGCCAGGTCCGAGTCGAGATGCCGCTCGTGGCACTCGTCGAGCAGCACGGCGCCGACGCCGGCCAGCTCGGGATCGCGCTGCAACCGCTGCACCAGCAGGCCGGTGGTGACCACCTCGACCCGGGTCCGCGGCCCGGTGCGCCGGTCGCCGCGTACCGCGTAGCCGATCCGTTCGCCGGTTCGCTCGCCGAGTAGGGCGGCCATCCGGTGGGCTGCGGCCCGGGCGGCCACCCGGCGGGGCTGTGCGACGACGACCCGGCCGGTGACCCACTCGGCGACGGCCAGCGGGGCCAGGCTGGTCTTACCGGTCCCCGGCGGCGCCACCAGGACGGCGGCACCACGTCGGCGCAACGCCGCGGTGACCGCCGGCAGCACATGGCGAACCGGGAGGTCGACGTCGATCTCGGGGTGCACCCGGCAAGTGTGGCAGAGCACGACACGACGGCCGGACCCGTCTGGGGTGGGTCCGGCCGTCGTCCGTCGAGCGGCCGACGGCACGCGGGGCGCCGTCGGCCGGGTCGGTCAGTACGTCTCGCCGAGCTGCCCACGCAGCTTGGTCAGCGCCCGGGCCAGCAGCCGGGACACGTGCATCTGGGAGACGCCGATCTGCTCCGCGATCTGCGACTGGGTGAGGTTGCCGTAGAAGCGGAGGGTGAGGATCTTCTGCTCGCGCTCGTCGAGCGTGGCGAGCGCCGGGCCGAGGGCGACCCGCAGCTCGGCGAGTTCGAACTCGCCGTCCTCGCTGCCGAGCATGTCACCCAGTTCGGTGGCCCGCTCGCCGTCGCCGGTCGGGGTGGACAGCGACACCGCGTTGTAGGCGCGGGCACCCTCCAGGCCCTCCAGGACCTCTTCCTCGGTGAGCTTCAGGTGGGCGGCGATGTCGGCGACCGTCGGCGACCGGCCGAGGCTCTGCAGCAGCGAGCTGTTGGCCTCGGAGATGGCCAGCCGCAGCTCCTGCAGCCGGCGGGGCACCCGGATGTCCCAGGTGCGGTCCCGGAAGTGCCGCTTGAGCTCGCCGATGATGGTCGGGATCGCGTACCCGGCGAAGTCGACGCCGCGGGCCGGGTCGAACTTGTCGACGGCCTTGATCAGGCCGATCGCGGCGGTCTGCACCAGGTCGTCGGACGGCTCGCCCCGGCCGCTGTAGCGGTGGGCCAGGTGCTGGGCCAGCGGGAGCCAGGCCTCGATCGCCTTCTCCCGCAGCGCCGCCCGCGACGGGTGCTGCGCGGGCAGCGCCGCCATCGCCTGCAGGAGGTCGGTGGCGCTGTCGTTGAGTCGGCGCGGATCGAGCTCGACGTCCGCCGGCCGGGTGGCCGTGGCGGTGGTGGCCTGCTCAGTCGTTGACGCGGTCATGGTGGTCCTCCCTGCACCTCGTCCGCGGATGAAGGACAAAGTTCGAAGATGGAAGTGCGTATGTGTTTGGTCGGTCGTTCAGGGCAAACCTTAACCCGATTGGTTTGCCAAAAGCTAGCCGAACGGCTGATGGATAAATGTCGCGTCGAGCCGGCTATGCGACAAATCGGGCGCAGTTTGTGGGTCCTCGGGGGGTTTGGCGCGCGCGATGCCGGCCGGAAGCGTGGTCTGCGCCACTCGGACCCGCCGGGCGGCGGGCCCTCCCGGCGCCCGGCCGCCGGGCATACCGTGGGTGGCATGAGCCGACCGGGAGAGACCGCCGGATGACCGGACGGTCGGACGTGGGCGCGGTCGCGGACCTGCGCCACCGGTACGTCGAGCAGCTCCGGCGGGCCGGCGTGCTGGACCGGCCCGGGCTGGCCGAGGCGTTCGCCCACGTCCCACGTGAGCTGTTCCTGGCGGACGGCTTCCACGGCCGGGACGGGGCCCGCACCACCGCCACCGACCCGGCCTTCCTGCCCGCCGTCTACAGCGACGAGGCACTGGTCACCAAGCTGCGCGACGGGACGCCGGTCAGCTCGTCCAGCCAACCGTCGCTGATGGCGACCATGATCGACGCGCTCGACCCGGTGCCCGGCGCCCGGGTGCTGGAGATCGGCGCCGGGACCGGCTACAACGCGGCGCTGCTGGCGACCCTGGGTGCCGTGGTCACCAGCCTGGACGTACAGCCGGACGTGGTGGCGCGGGCGGGCGCGGCGCTGACCCGGGCCGGCCTCGACCGGGTCCGCGTCCGGCTCGCGGACGGCTACCTCGGCGACCCGGCCGGCGCGCCGTACGACCGGGTGGTCGTCACGGTCGGCGTGGCCGGCATCTCCCCGCACTGGCTCGACCAGCTGACCCCCGACGGCTTCGCGCTGGTGCCGACCGCCCACGCGGGCAACCACCCGGTGCTGGCCGTGCGGTGGGGACGGGACGGTCGGGTCACCGGCCGGGTGGTCACCCCGGCCGGGTTCATGACCGCCGCCGGTCCGCTGTCGGCCCGCTACCCCGGCGCGCACCCGGAACCGCTGCGGGACCGGGCCCTGCCCGAACCGACGGTGCGGCATCCGGCGGTCTGGCAGCCGGCGCTCGGCGTGCACCGCTACCACGACCTGTGGTTCGCCGCCGGGGTCTGGGACCGGCGGATCAGCTACGCGCCGCTGCCGGGCGCCGGCGCGGCGGGCGGCTGCGCCCTGCTCGGCGCGGCCGGCGACGGCGCGGCCGTCATCACCACCGACGGCGCGGTGCTGGGCTGCGGCCCCCAGGCCGGCCGGTACGCGGACGACGCGCTCGCCCTGCGGGACCGGTGGATCGCCGAGGGCGACCCGCGGGCGGAGCGGTGGAGGACCGAACTGACCCTGGCCGGCGACCCGGAGCAGCCGATCTGGGTGCCCCACCGGTGGTACCGCGCCGACTGACGACGGCGACCGGCGACCGGGCGGTCAGAAGGTGTGGCGCAGCCGGTCCCGGACCGGCCGCCCGTCCGGGTCGTAGATCAACCGGTACGCCGGTACGGCCCACAGCCGGGTGAGCAGCGGCAGCCGCTCCGGCCGGTGCGGGCGCAGTCGGCCCGGCGGACGGGCACCGGTCCGGCCGTTGTCGTGCCACTCCTGCACCGCGGCGGCCGCCGCGGTGATCGCCTCGACCGCGCTCGCCGGATCGATCAGACCGGCGTCCTCGCTGCCGTCCGGGGCCCGGTCGAGGTGCTCGCGCCACAGCCGCAGCCGCAGGTCGCGGGGGAAGAACCGGGCGCCGTCGCCGAGTCCGACCGGGTCCCGCGGCTCCCGTTCGTCGCGGGTGTCGTCCAGGACCGCGCAGGACAGCTCGCTGTCGTGGGTCCACGACCGACGGTTGAAGTTGTCGCTGCCGACGCTGGCCCACACGTCGTCCACCACGCAGACCTTGGCGTGGACGTACACCGGGGTCCCCCGGTGGTTCTCCACGTCGAAGACGTGCACCCGGTCGCCGCCGGCCCGCAGGCACAGCTCCAGCGCCTGCGCGCGGCCGACCTGGTTCGGCGGCAGGGCGAACGCGCCGTCGACATCCGGATGACGCGGCACCACGGCGACCAGATGCAGGTCCGGGTTGGCCCGCAGGGCCTCCGCGAACAGGTTCGCCACCTCCTTGGACCACAGGTACTGGTCCTCGACGTAGATCAGCCGGCGGGCCCGGCGAATCGCCTTGAGGTAGCCGCGGGCGATGGTGCGCTCGCCGTCCGGCGCGAAGCTGTAGCGGGGGCGTACCGCCGGGTAGGTGCGTAACACCTGGATGCGGTGCGGACCGCAGACCGGCGGGTCCGCCGGCCGATCCGGCAGCGGGTCGGGGCTCAGGTCCGCCCCGGACAACCGGTCCCGCGCGTACGCCATCGGATTCTCCGAGTCCAACGGCATCGGATCGGTCCAGCGCTCGCGGAACAGGATGTCCAGCGCACCCACCACCGGGCCGCGCAGCGCCAACTGGACGTCGTGCCAGGGCGGGTGGTCGCCGTACCGGGGGGACATGTTGACCGGCTGCGGATCACCCCCGTGCTCGGCGTCGTCCCGGCGGCTGTGACACAGGTCGATCCCACCGGCGAAGGCGATGTCCCGCTCCGGCTCCCCCGGATGTCGCAGCACGACGAGCTTCTGGTGGTGCGAACCACCGCGGCGGACCCGCTGGTCGAGCAGCACCTCGCCGCCCGCCGCCCGGACCCGCTCGCTGAGGTTGCGGTTCTCCTCCTCGCTGAACGCCAGCTTGTCCAGGTGCGACCGCCAGATCAGGCCCTTCACCAGCACGCCGCGTTCGGCCGCCCGGCAGAGCAACTCGGCGGTGGTCGGCCCGTCGGGGCGCAGCCGCTGGTCCGGGTCGCCCCGCCAGTCGGTGAAGAAGAGGTGGTCGCCGGGCCGGAGCGCCTCGACCTCGGTCACCAGCCGGTCGAAGTACGTGGCGCCGTGAATCAGGGGCTCGACGTGGTTTCCCTCGGTCCAGACGGGTAATTCCGAGACCGGGTTGCTGCGTTCCGGTGCGGTGAGGAACCAGTCCTCCGTCGCCATCAGCAGCCCCCAAAGTTTCGAAAACACCCCAACGCGTATCCCGCACGCCGGGGCCGCCGCAACCGGAAGCGGCGAATCACCAGGTCGATACGGGGTGCCCAGAACGCGAGGGTCGAAAACAGGTCGGGGAGGCCGGGATGACGAGCGAGCAGAATCGGGACCAGGCGGTCGAGGGCGAGCGGGGGATCATGATGGCGATGCTGCTCATGGTCGTGCTCGGGGTCGCCGGGATCATCGTGGCGTCCACCTGACCGTCGCCGGGCACCGGCACCGGGCGGTGGGGCACGGCGTACCGGTTCGCCGCCGGCCCGTGGTGCGGGCCGGCGACGACGACGGTCAGACCGGCTGTTGCCCGTCGGTGTGCGGGAGCCGCTCGGCCGGGATCACGCCGAGCCGGCCCGCCTGGTAGTCCTCGAACGCCTGCAGCAGCTCGTCGCGGGTGTTCATCACGAACGGACCGTAGTGCGCGACCGGTTCCCGGATCGGCTGCCCACCCATGATGTAGAGATCCAGCGCGGGCGTGTGTGGGTCCTGCCGGGCGTCGGCGGAGAACCGGAGCGCGTCGCCCGGACCGTGCACCGCGAGCTGGCCCGTGTGCACCGGCCGGCGGTCGGTGCCGACCGTGCCACGTCCGCCCAGGACGTAGACCAGCGCGTTGAAGTCGGGCCGCCAGGGCAGGTCCACCCGGGCACCCGGCTGCACGGTGACGTGCGCGATGGTGATCGGCGTGTGCGTCGAGCCCGGCCCCTGGTGCCCGTCGACCGCACCGGCGATCACCCGGATCAGCGCGCCGCCGTCCGGCGTGGTCAACAGGGCCGACTCCCGGCCCCGGATGTCCTGGTAGCGCGGCGGGTTCATCTTGGCCACCCGGGGCAGGTTCACCCAGAGCTGCAGGCCGTGGAAAAGCCCGCCGCTGACCACCAGGTGCTCCGGTGGCGCCTCGATGTGCAACAGGCCGCTGCCGGCCGTCATCCACTGGGTGTCGCCGTTGGTGATGGTGCCACCGCCACCGTTCGAGTCCTGGTGGTCGAAGATCCCGTCGATGATGTAGGTCACCGTCTCGAAGCCACGGTGCGGGTGCCAGGCCGTACCCTTTGGCTCGCCCGGGGCGTAGTCGACCTCGCCCATCTGGTCCAGGTGGATGAACGGGTCGAGCTCGTGCATCGGTACGCCGGCGAAGGCCCGACGGACCGGGAAGCCCTCGCCCTCGAAGCCGCTCGGCGCGGTGACCAGCCGGCGTACCGGCCGGAAGGCGGTGCTGGTCTCGTCCAGCCGGTCCAGGCGCGGCAGGACGAGGATGTCGTCCACGGTGACGGCGGGCATGGCGTCGCTCCTCGGCGGTAGGTGTCGGGTCGGAACCATCAACCCGTCCCCATGAACCCCGTAACCCCTACCGCTATTCCTGCCCCCACCTGCGCTCCTTCCCGTCAGCGCCGCCCCGCGGTGGATGCGGGTCCTCGTCGGCGGCGGGGTGGGGGAGCGGTTAGCGTGGGCGCGGTGGACGAGCTTGAGGTGTTGGACTGGCGGGAACGGGTGGCGCGGCTGTATCTGTCCGACGGCGGGGTGGCCGAGTTCCGGGCGGAGCGGGACCGACTGTTCGCCGAGCACCCGCAGTCGCCGATCCCGCCCCGGGAGCGGGCGGCCTTCACCGGGCTGCGGTACTTCCCGCCCGATCCGGAGGCGGTCGTGACGGTGCCACTGCGGCCCGCCGAGGGGACGGAGAGCATCGACACCGGCGGCCCGGACGGGGTCGTGCGCTACCGCCGGGTGGCGGTGGCCGAGACACCGTGGGGGCCGCTGACCCTGTGGTGGATCGAGGCGTACGGCGGTGGGCTGTTCGTCCCGTTCCGGGACGGCTCCTGCGGCCGGGAGTCGTACGGCGGCGGCCGCTACCTCACCGACACCGTGAAGGGCACCTTCGGCCGTGGCCTGACCGTGCTGCCCGACGGCCGGGCGCGGCTGGACTTCAACTACGGGTACAACCCATCGTGCGCATTCGATTATCAATACGCGTGCCCCCTGGCGCCCCCAGAGAACTGGCTCAAGGCCCCCATCCGGGCCGGGGAGCAGGCTTACCGCATGGAGGATTGAGTTTCTAGCCGAACGGCGCGCCGTCTGACGGGTGTTGTTGAATGGTCGTCGAGTGCCGCGTATGTCGATGCATGCGCGCACCGTTGGCGTGGTCCGCCTGTCCCGTCACAGCAAGCGGGCCGATGACCCGTCTACGTCCCCTGAGCGGCAACGGAGGCTGATTGAGAGTGACCGAGGGCTCACCATCATTGGCTGGGCGGAAGACCTCGGGGTGTCTGCCGCCAAGGTTCCCCCGTGGGAACGCCCGGAGCTGGGGGAGTGGCTGCGCCGGCCGGAAGACTTTGACACGTTGGCGTTCTGGAAGCTTGACCGTCTGGTTCGGTCGGTTGGCGACTTTGCCGAGATGGTGAAGTGGGCCAAGGGTAAGCCGAACAATACCGGGTTGCCTCCCGTTGACCGGCCCAAAAACCTTGTTAGCATTACTGACAAGATTGATCTCAACTCGCCTATGGGGCGGGCTATGGCCGGCATGATTGCCGTTTTCGCGGAGCTTGAAGCGGACATCATCAAAGAGCGTGTAAACGATGCGCGTACGGAAATGTACGCGGCCGGCCGTTGGCCCGGCGGGCGATACCCGTACGGTTACCGCCCGGTGAAGCTGGAAACCGGCGGTTGGGAATTGAAGATAGATGAGGAAGCCAGGGATGTTGTTGTTGAGCTTGTAGACCGGGTCATCGCCGGTGAACCGGCCTATGCCGTGCAACTCGATTTTCAGCGGCGGAAGATAGCCACTCCAAAGGGCGGGAAGGCGGGGTGGGTTAGCGTCAATGTGGGCCAGATGTTGCGTTCCCGTGCGCTGCTCGGAGAAGCTACCTATAAATCGGTTACGAGTTCTGAAGGTATTCCGATAGACCCGGTGCGCGCCGACCCCCTGATTAGTCATGAGCGATGGAATGCGCTACAGGAAGTGCTAGCGGGCAACGGCAAGCGGGACCGTTCCACCGGGGCGAGCATGCTTCTTGATGCAATGCCGTTCAGTTAAGGCATCAGTGCTGGTCAGCGCGGTGGGCTGACGAGGGGTCGACGGGCCGGTACCGTGCCGTGGCGTGACGTTGTCTGGGGTGGAGTCGCTGCGGCCGCAGGGCCGGTTGACCGATCACATCGGGCTCGGGGTGTTGTCGGCCCGGTTCAACCGGGATCTGCTGGAAGAGGTACTCAACCGCAGCGGGCGGCGTGAGAAGCGGGTTCGGCGGCTGCCGGCGCACGTGATGATCCGTTACGTGATCGCGATGGGGCTGTTCTGCGCCGAGTCCTTGGACGAGGTGATGCGTCGGCTGGTGGGTAACCTGCGCAGACTTGGTTCCTGGGACGATGACTGGCAGGTCCCGACGGCGTCGGCGATCACCCAGGCACGTCAGCGGCTGGGCGCCGAGCCGGTGAAGATGTTGTTCGACAGGGCGTGCGTGCCCTTGGCTGGACCGGGCACGAAGGGCGCCTGGCTGGCCCGGCGCCGGCTGATGGCGATCGACGCGACCAGTGTCGACGTGGCCGACACCCCGGCCAACGTGGAACGCTTCGGCCGGATGGGGTCGGGGCCGAAGGCGTCGGCGTACCCGAAACTGCACGTCGCGGCGTTGGCCGAGTGCGGTAGCCATGCGATCGTCGGGGCAGTGCTCGGCTCGTGCCGCACCGGGGAACGTACCCTGGTCAAGGGTCTGGCCGGGCGGGTCGGGCCGGGCATGCTGGTCCTGGCTGATGCAGGCCTGTACTCCTTCGACCTGTTCAACTCCTTCGCCGCCACCGGCGCGGACCTGGCCTGGCGGATCGGGGCCTCCGTGTCGGTCGGGCATCTGCGGTGGCTCGCGGACGGCTCCTACCAGGCGCTGATCTTCAAGGCGGGGTTGTCCGCGCAACGCCGGGCTCGGCTGGTCGAGCAGGCCCGGACCGGCCAGGAGATCCCTACCGATCTCGCCCGCCTCGTCAGGGTGGTCGAGTACACCGTCCCGGACCGCAACCCCGACGGCGAACTCATCGTGGTGGTCACCACCCTCACCGACCACCACGAGGTCCCCGCGATGGAACTGGCGGGTGCCTACCAGCAGCGCTGGGAAGAAGAGTCCGCTCTGGACGAGATCAAGACGGACCTGCGCGGCCGCGGCGAAGTCCTCCGATCGAAGGTCCCCGAGCTGGTCGAACAGCAGATGTGGGGACTGCTGCTGGCCCACTACGCCATCCGCGCACTGCTGCTGGAAGCCGCCGACCCGGCCGGCTACGACCCCGACCGCATGTCGTTCGTCAAAGGCCTACGCGTCGTGCGCCGCCAGGTCACCGACCAGGCGGCCATTACCCCCTGAGCACCTTTCGACCGCCCTCGACGACGCGCTCACCGAGATCCGCCACCAGCCGAACCCGCCCCGACGCGATCGCAGCTGCCCCCGCGTCATCAAACGCGCCCGCCACAACTCCTACCGCGTCAAACGCCCCACCGACCGGACCACCCGTCACGACGGGCCCGCCATACCCAGGCTGGCCTGCCCAGACCTCTTAACTTAATGGCATTGCTTCTTGATGTCGCCTTCTGTGCCCTGTGCGGATTCCCGATGTATCGGCGGTTCACTCGCGTCAAAGGTAAGGACGACTACCGATGGTCCTACCTCTACTACGGTTGTGGGGGTCGCTGGTCTAGGCGGAATTCTGATTGTGAGGCAAAATCGGCTGTCCGCGGTGACAAACTGCACGCCGTTGTTGAACGGTTGCTGTTGGCGGAGATTGGGCCGCTTGAGATCATGCGAACCGTCAAGGTCGCTGGTGTATCGCACCGGGCCGAAATCGTGGAGCTTGAAGCCGCCCTAGAGGACTTGCTGGCCCGTAGTGCGGGCAAGGGTGAAGCCGTGGCGCGTGTGTACGCGAAACGGATTGAAGCTGTAGAGGACAAGTTGGCCACGCTTTCCGCTATTCCTGAGCAGGAACCGTCTGTCCGTCAGGAATGGACGGGGGAGAAGTACGCGGAACGTTGGGCCGCCGCCAATGAGGATGAGCGGCGCCAGTTGCTTAAGGCTTCCGGCATTCGGGTTGAGGTTGTGGCCCACAAGGGCGGGCCGATGCGCCTCGGACTGTTCGAGCGGCCGGAGCGGTACGACGCTGCCGTTGCGCTCACCGTGGAAGACGGGATGCAGGTTGCCATGTACCTGCCGCGGGACCTGGCCGAGCGTGCCACCGGCCAGCCGTCCCGCGTCACTCACAAGCAGAGGTCCCTCATAGCGCCGTGACAGCCCTTTAGCGGCCCCGGATTAACCCCCGCGGACACCTACCGGGTGCCCCGCAGTTTTTCGTGCCCCTGAGAGCCCTACGGGCGGCCGTTTCTCCGGTGAGAGTGTTGAGCCGTGGGACGATGTGTGTCCAGCCGGCCCCGAGGTGAGCCACGGGAAGCCGGACCGTTTACCGGGAGGCACGCTCCGGTGTTGCCTCTCTAGGTCGTCCACAAAGGGCGAACAACCAGTTTGCTTGAGTCCGTGACCAGCACAAACGGAATCGTTACCTCAGCGTTATTTCTAGAGGTTGTTTGCAGGTAGTTAAGGGGAGGTGGAGGCGGAAAACCTCGCGGCACGCCATTGCCAAACCGTTACCACAATTCAACCTACAGGCGCACCCGGTTGAAGGTGGGAAGCTAGGGGGAAGCGCCGGTTTAAGGCGCACCCAGTGAGCGGGCCCCAATGAGGGCCCGCTCTCTGCCTCCAAGCCAACTGTGTAAACGGGCGTGGCTACCGCCATGCCCAACCAAGGACGAAAGGAAGGTAACCGATGTTCGGGCTACTGACGTTCGGAACGACGATCGGGCTTGCCCTCGGGCTGATTATCGGCCTGCTGGCCGGAATCATGATGATGCTGCACGCAACCAAGCCTGCACGCGAATACGTGCGCTACAAGAATGCCTGCCGCCGGACGGTAGACCGTGAAGGCTGAGCCGTTCCCCAAAGACTACCGGCGCTGCCCGGCGTGCCGTGAAGTGCTTCACGCCTACCTGTACGGCTACCGGAACCGAAAGACAGGGCTACGGGATTTCTCCCTTCGCCGGGGCGGACGCGTGTCGGCCGTCCGAGCGGGTGGGACGCTCGGACGGCCGACGGGACCCGCCACCCGGCCGGTCGGCCGGGCGGTGACCGGGCCGGGTCAGTGCGCGGACTGCGTGGACCGGTCCATCGGCTGCCAGTTCAGCCGGGCCAGCATCTGCCGGGCCTGCTCGGCGAAGTCGGCGTCGGCGCTCACCACGTACTCGCCGGCCTGCAGCGAGCTCGCCGAGCTGAAGTCCCGCCGTCCGCCGGTCATGGCGTGCGCGATGGCGCCGAAGATGGCACCCCAGATGGCGCCGATGACCAGCGCGATCACGATGATGGCCAGCCAGTTGCCGGCGGTGAAGATGCCGAACAGCAGTCCGATGAACAGACCGAACCAGGCGCCCGTCCCGGCGCCGGCCAGTGCCGCCCGGCCGGTGGTCATCCGGCCCAGTACGGTCTCCACCAGCCGCAGGTTGGTGCCGACGATGGCGGTGTGCTCCACCGGGAACCGGTTGTCGGCCAGGTGGTCCACGGCCCGTTGGGCGGACACGTAGTCCGGGTACGTGGCGATGTTGATCATGGGTCGGCTCATGCCCGGCCCGCCGTCACCGTGGGTGGCCGGCACTCCGCTCGGCCCGGAAGGGACATTGCTTCCACCGGTCATGCCCGGAATGCCGGGCCGCCAGCCGGTAGTCGGGTTTGTCCGTGTGACCATGATCTGCCTCCTTCGTCAGCCTCTCGGTTTCCCGACCCCGCCGAGCGGTAACCCACGGCCGCGGACCGATACGACCGGTCAACCGCGCAGGAAGGCGACGATCTCGGCATTTTCCGGCAGGAACGACTCGATCGACAGTTCGGCGACCGTGATGTCCACCGGCGCGGCCAGAATGGCGGGATGCGACTGGTCATCACCGCCGACACGCACGTGCCGGCCCGGGCCCGGGACCTGCCGGCGCCGCTGTGGGCGGCGGTCGACCGGGCGGACGTCGTCGTGCACGCCGGCGACTGGGTGCGACCGGAACTGCTCGACGCGCTGGAGTCGAGGGCCCGCCGGCTGATCGGCGTGTACGGCAACAACGACGGCCCGGAACTGCGCGACCGGTTGCCCGAGGTCGCTCACGCGGACCTCGACGGGCTGCGGATGGATCCCCTGGGACACCGTGTCACCGTCCGGGCAACGACTGCTCAACCCCGGGTCGCCGACCGACCGGCGACGCCAGCCGTACGCCACGTACCTGACCGCGGTCGTCGCCGGCGGCCGGCTGACCCGGGTACGGCTGCACCGGCTGCCGCCCCGGGTCGGCCGGACCGGTCCGCCCGCGGACCGCTGACCCACGTCCGGCCGGCGCTCACCGTCCCCGGCCGGTCCGCTCGAACAGGTGTACCCCTACCCGGTGGGCGGGCCGGTCATGCGTGCGGACGACCCGGCGTGGCGACCGCTCCGCCGGGCGCGCCCGCGTCGGTAGCATCCGTGGGTGAGCCGAGCAGCCGGGGTGGTGGTGGTCGGGGCGGGCATCGCCGGGTTGACCTGCGCCCGGGAACTCGCCGCCGCCGGGATCCCGGTCCAGGTCCGGGAACGGGCGTACGTTCCGGGCGGCCGGATGGCCAGCAAGCGGTTCGACGGCCGACCGGCCGACATCGGCGCGGCGTACCTCACCGTCAGCGACCCGGACTTCGCCGAGCAGGTGGACCGCTGGCGGGCGGCGGGACTGGCCCGCGAATGGACGGACACCTTCGTGGCGTACGGTCCGGCCGGCCGGGACGAGGTGACCGGCCCGATGCGGTGGGCGGCGCCGCGCGGGCTGCGGTCCCTGGTGACGGACCTGGCCGACGGCCTGCCGGTGGTCACCAGCCGGTTGGTCTTCGCGGTCGAACCGGGCCCGCTGGTGGACGGTGAGCCGGTGGCGGCGGTGGCGCTGGCGATGCCCGGACCGCAGGCGGCGTGGCTGCTGGACCCGGCGCTGACCGAGGCGACGGCGGCGGCGCAGGCGCAGGTGTGGCTGCCGGCCCTGACCGGCGTGTTCCGCTTCCCGCGCCGTGGCTGGGCCGACTTCGCCGGCGCGTTCGTCAACGAGCACCCGGTACTCACCCTGGTCTGCGACGACGGCGCCCGCCGGGGCGACGGCGAACCGGTGCTGGTCGCGCACACGACGGCGGAGTTCGCCGGCCGGCACCTGGCCCAGCCGACGGCCGCCGCGGGTGAGATCGAGGCGGCCGTACGGGATCTGCTCGCCCTGTCCGACCCGGCGATCGGCACGCATGTGCACCGGTGGACCTATGCCCGGCCCCGGCCGGCTTCGACCGGTCCGTCCGGCGGTTACCACCTCGACGCCGCCGGCATCGGGCTGGCCGGTGACGCGTTCGGCAAGCCGCGGGTGCAGACCGCCTGGTCGTCGGGGCGGGCCCTGGGCCGGGCGCTGGCCGAGCGACTCTCCGGTGGACGGTGAGTGGCCGCCCGTGGTCGGGTTCGCGATCGTGCCGGGTCGACGGCTGGCCCCGGGCGCGTACTGTACGGGGGCGCGAGGTGCTGCGGGATGGGCTGCGGTGGCGCGGTTGGTCGACCCATGAACGGCAACGGGTCGCTGACCCACGAGGCGGTCGGTCCACCACCGTCCGGCTGCACGTCCGCCGCTGAATCCCGGGCCCCGACGACCGGTTGCGGCCCGTCAGCCGGCGACCGCGGCCCGGTCGTCCCGGTCGCCCTCCGCCGCGCCGGGTTCCGTCTCCCGCTGACCCGACCGGTCCAGCAACTGCATCACCGGGGTGGCCGCGACGCCGTGCAGCACCACCGAGACGATCACCACCAGCCCGACCGTCGCCCAGAGCAGATCGGCCTGCGGGAAGTCGGCGTGCGTGGTGGCGTACGCGAGGTAGAAGAACGAACCGATGCCGCGGATGCCGAACAGGGCGATCACCCAGTGCTCGGCCGGGCGGCCCGGGGCGCCGCGCAGCGCCAGCCAGCCGGCCAACGGCCGGATCACGAAGACCAGGGCCAGTCCCACCACGGCGGCGGGCCAGGTGAGCGGGGCCAGCAGACCACCGACCACCGCGCCACCGAACAGCAGCAGCAACAGGACGGTCAGCAGCCGCTCGGTCTGCTCGGCGAAGTCGTGCAGCACCTGATGGAACTCGTGGGACCGTTCCGCCGACCGGATCGCCCGGGCGGCGACGAAGACGGCCAGGAAGCCGTACCCGTGGATCATCTCGACCAGGCCGTAGGCCAGGAAGGTCGCGGCGATGGCGAGGAAGCCCTCGGCGTGCCGGGACAGCCGGAGCGCCTGGGTCGGGGCCCGGAAGAACAACTTGCCGAGCAGCCAGCCGATCAGCAGCCCGCCGGCGACGCCGGCCGCCAGCCGGTACGCCACGTCCAGGGTCAGCCAGTGCGCCAGCCAGCCGGACGGGGCCAGCCCGGCGGCGGCGATCGCGATGGCCGCGTACACGAAGGGGAACGCCAGCCCGTCGTTGAGCCCGGCCTCGGAGGTGAGGGCGAAGCGCACCTCGTCCTCCGAGTCCTCCACGTCGGTGGGCTCGCCGACCTGGACGTCGGCGGCGAGCACCGGGTCGGTGGGCGCCAGGGCGGCGCCGAGCAGCAGGGCCGCCGCGGGCACCAGCCCGGCCCACCACCAGCCCAGCACCGCCACCGCCGCGATGCACAGCGGCATCGCGACGGCCAGCATCCGCCAGGTCGACGACCAGCGGCGCCGACCGAACGGGCGGTCGATCTTCAGGCCGGCACCCATCAGCGCGACGATCACGCCGATCTCGGTGAGATGGGTGGCGATCGTCGAATACCGCAGCGGGTCCGGCACCGGCAACCCGGTGGGCAGCAGGAAGACCAGCATGCCCAAGCCCAGGAAGGCGATCGGCATGGACAACGGGCGGTGCTCCAGCACCCGGGGCAGCACCCCGGCCAGGAGCGCCCCGACACCGACCAGACCGAACGCCACGGCTACCGGATCCACGCGGCCACCTGTCCCTCTCCGACAACGCCCATATCGACGGTGGCCGTACCCTTAACCGCGCCGCGCGGATTCCACACCTGGATCCGGACGGTGGCCCTGTGACGCTTGTCCCGCCGGCCCGCGCCGGACCGCCCCGCGGACCGGCCCGCGGGGCGGATCAGTCCAGCTTGGCCAGCGGGGACTCGGCGAAGTTGGCCAGCAGGTCGGCGGGATCGTCGAAGACGGCGACCGCGCCGGCGCCGGCCAGTTCGCTGCGGCTGGTGCCGCCGCAGGTGAGGCCGACGCAGCCGATACCGAGCTTGCCGGCGGCGAGCACGTCCCACACCGAGTCGCCGACGAAGATCGTCCGCTCGGCGTCCAGGCCGGCCCGCTCGACGGCGGCGGCCACGATGTCGGGGGCCGGCTTGCTCTCCCGCGCGTCCGCCGAGGAGGCGATCTCGGAGATCACGTCGTCGGCCCGCAGCGCCGCGCGCAGCGCGGCGACCTCGTGCTCGGCGGCGGAGGTGGCCAGCACCACCCGCAACCCCCGGGCGGCGCAGGCGCGCAGCAGGTCGGCCGCGCCGGGCAGCGGGCGCAACCGTTCCCAGTACGCCGCGTACAGGCTGTCGTGTCCGTCGCGCAGCTTCTGGTCGCCGTCCCGGTCGCGGTCCGGGCCGAGCAGATCGTCCAGCAGCTTGTCGGAGCCCATCCCGATGGCGCGGTGGATGCGGGCCATCGGCACGTCGTGATCGGCCTGGCGGAACGCCTCCCACCAACTGACCGTGTGCAGATAGGTCGAATCGATCAAGGTGCCGTCGATGTCGAAGAGCACCCCGGCGGGTCGGTTGTCGTCGTCCATGCCGGCCTCCTACCCGTAACCACGGCCGGCGACGCCCGGTCCGTCCCGGGGAATCAGCAACTCGAACCAGACGGTCGAGCCGCGCACGGTCGGGTCGGTGCCCCACGCGTCGCTCAACTGTTCGATCAACCCCAGCCCCCGGCCCCGGCTGCTCAGCGCGTCGGTGCGGGCCCGGGTCACCCGTCCCCGGGTGCCGCTGTCCGCCACCGACACCAGCAGTCGTTCCGGACTCAGGTCGATCTCCACCCGGGCCGCCGTCCCGGCGTGCAACAGGGCGTTGGTGGTGAGTTCGCTGGTGCACAGCACCGCCGACCCGATCACCTGCTCCGGCACACCCCAGGCGGCGAGCTGGTCGGACATCCAGTGCCGCACCCGCCCCGGCGCGGTCGGCTCGGCGGGCACCTCGATCGAGGCGGACCGGCTCGGTGCCAGCGCGTACTCGACCGCCAGCACGGCCACATCGTCGTCGGTGGCGCCGGTCACCGCCCCGGTGGCCAGCGCGCACAGGGTACGCGGATCGCCGCTGACCGCCCCCGCGACGGCACGGGCCAGGTCGTCGAAGCCGGCGGAGAGTCCCTGGTGCCGTCGCTCGACCACCCCGTCGCTGTAGAACAGCAGGGTGTCACCGGGCAGCAGGGTGACCGTGCTGCCCGTCCGCCGACCGCCGAGGCCCAACGGAGCCTCGGGGACGACGTCGACGTACCGGGCGGTGGTCGGCCCGGTGGCCGGGCTGCGACGCAGCAGCGGGGCGGGATGGCCGGCACTGGCCAGCGTCATCCGGCCGCTGTCCGGTTCGATCACCCCGTAGGCCACCGTCACGAAGAGTTCGTCGCTGCGCGCCTCGGCGCCCAGGCTGGTCACCAGCCGGTCCGCGCCGCGCAGCACCGCGGCCGGGTCCGGATCGGTCAGCGCCAGCGCGCGCAGCGCCGCGCGTACCTGCCCCATGATCGCCGCGGCCTGTACGTCGTGGCCGGCCACGTCGCCGAGCACCACGGCGAGCGACCCGCCCGGCAGGGTGAACGCGTCGTAGAAGTCGCCGCCCGCGGCGTTGCCGTCCACCCCGGCGTCGTAGCGCGCGGCCAGCCGCATCCGGGGCAGGTCCGGCAGGTGTTCCGGCAGCATGCTGCGTTGCAGCAGTTGTGAGGTGCCGTGCTGGTTCTCGAACCGGCGGGCCCGCTCGGCGGCCTGGGCGACCAGCTCGGCGGCGGCGGTCAGCAGGGCGCGTTCGGCCGGCGGCCAGGGGTGCGGCTCCCGGTAACCGACGGTGAGCGCGCCGCGCAGCGACGGCGTACGCAGCGGCAGCGCGGCCAGCGCCCGGATCCGCTGGTCGTGCCGGTCGAGCGCGATGGCCGCCAACGGTTGCCCGTCGTGCTCGTACGTGGGGGCGCCGGTGGTGGCGGCGACCGCCAGCGGCGCGGGGGAGTGGGCCGGCTGCCGCCGCCACAGCGGCGGTAACCGTTCGTCGGCCTCGTCGAGCAGCTCGCCGCGGACCCGCCGGACGACCCGCCAGCCGGGACCGTCGTCCACCCCGAACGCCACGTGGTCGGCGTCGAACGACAGCAGGGCGTACCGCAGCGCCACCCGGGCCACGTCGTTGAGGGCGAGCGTGCCGGACAGTGCCGCGGTCAGCTCGCTGAGACTCTCCAGCCGCCGGGTCACCTGGGAGGTCTCGACCGCCACCGTCAGCACGCCGACGATGCCGCCGGTGGCGTCCCGGACGGCGGAGTAGGCACGGGCGTAGACCGTTTGGTCGACCGGGCCGTCCGGCCCGCGCTGCAGCGGCAGCGCGCTCTCCTTCTCCTGGAACGGCTCACCCGTCCGACGCACCCGCTCGATCATGTCGCCGACGCCGGGCAGGTGCCAGAGGTCCGCGAACACGGTGGCGGTCGGCTGGCCGAACGCGGCCGGGTGCCGGTCACCGATCAGGGTGGCGAACGCGTCGTTGTAGACCAGGGCGAGGTCCGGTCCGTAGCCGAGGGCCATCGGGACCGGCGAGGCGAGCACCGTGTCGACCACGGCGCACAACGCGGGATCCCACGTCTCCCGCGGTCCGAGCGGGGTCTGCGCCCACGGGTGCCGGACCGCCGGCGGTGCCGCCGGGGCAGGCCCGCCGGACGGCGGCGTGGGGCTGGGGGCCCGCCCGACCGTGCCTGGCATGTCAGCAGCGTAACCGGCCCGGACCAGGAGCGTGATGATCACCCCGGCCGGTCGGCCGCCGGGGTGTCAGTCGGTGTCGGCGCGGGCCGGACGACGCCGCATCGCGTCGTCGGCCAGGATCACCGTGGCGACCATCAGCGCCACGCAGACGCTGAACAACCACGAGTCGTCTGCCACCAGCAGAGCGGACGCGGGAGCCTGCAGCGCGGCCAGGACGAAGCCGAGCCATGCCCAGCGTCGTTGGCGCACGGAAAGGAAACCGGGTGCCTGGTGCATTCGGCAAGTCTGCCCCGGGAAATCCGGATCGCCGTCAGCCGTTCGGACGAGTCTGGGTGGTCTGTCCGGTGCGGCGGGACGTCGCCGCACCCCGCGTTTCGGGACCGGTTCGGCCCCGGCGAGGGCCGTCACCTCGGCGGACTCAGTGCGGACCGGTACGCCCGGTGGTGGAGGGGCGGAACGACCGGTCGGCGTCGGTGGCGTCCCGGTGCCGACCGTCCCCGGCGCCCGGTTCGTCCGACGCGGTCCGACTCGCGTCGGTGGCCTCCGGTCCGTGCCCGAACGCGGCCTCCTCGCCGGCGTCGTTCCCGGTCATGTCGTCGAGCTGGCCGTCCTGGGCCGGTGCGCCCATCGCCCGCTCCAACTCGCTGAGCGGAAGCCGGTCCTC
This sequence comes from Micromonospora zhanjiangensis, assembly GCF_042650605.1. Lineage (NCBI taxonomy): Bacteria > Bacillati > Actinomycetota > Actinomycetes > Micromonosporales > Micromonosporaceae > Micromonospora > Micromonospora zhanjiangensis. The sequence goes on from NZ_JBHSBN010000004.1 coordinate 164,691, forward strand.
GTCCCGCCAGTTCCTGCCGTCGTTCTGCGTCATGCCCTCGGCGGTACCCCGGTGACCCCGGGCCAAACAACACGGGCGTGGCCCCGGGCCCGGACCACGAACGGCGCGGCCGCCGGGGAGCACAGGTCCCCGGCGGCCACGCCGTGTCGTTCGTCGGATACCGGTCAGGGCTGCGGGCGGCTCACCTCACCCCGCCAGGCACCGGTCTCGGTGCCCCGGCGTTCGATGAACTGCTTGAACCGTTCCAGGTCGCCCTTGACCCGCTTGTCGACGATGCCGAGCTTGTCGCCGGCCTGCTCGACCGCGCCATGCGGTTCGATCTCCATCTGCAGGGTGACCCGGGTGGAGTTCTCGTCCAGCCGGTGGAAAGTCACCACGCCGGCCTGGCGGGTGCCCTCGGTCGAACTCCAGGCCACCCGCTCGTCCGGCAGCTGCTCGGTGATCCGGGCGTCGAACTCCCGGGTCACCCCGGCGATCGCCACCCGCCAGTGGGTCATCGTGTCGGAGATCTGTCGAACCTCCTCGACCCCGGACATGAACTGCGGGAACTCCTCGAACTGGGTCCACTGGTCGTACGCGGTCCGGACCGGCACCGCCACGTCGACGGACTCGATTACTCCACTCATCCTCTTCCGCACCCTTTCCTGCTGGTCGAACTGGCCAGGACGACGCGCGACTACGCGACGCTCACCAGCGTTGGGTCTCGTTGGCGTGGCCGAGCGCGGCCCACACCTCGGACACGGTCTGGAACTCGGTGTCCGCCGGCAGCCGGTCCAACTCGCCGAGGACCGCCTCCGGCGCCTCGTTCTGCTCCGCGTTGCGGCGCAGCGCGTCCCGGTCGCCCGGCAGCGCCGACAGGCTGATGTACCGGCCCAACCGGCTGCGCTGCTCCACCTCCGCCGGGGTCATCCCCTGCGGTACGCCGGAGCGGGTGCTCTCCGTCGGCGCGGTCGTCGCGCTCGGTTGGTCCTCGCCGGCCGGCTCGGGGTCCCGCCACTCCTCGGCGCGGGAACCGGCGGTGCCGTGCACGGTCCCTTCGACCTCGCGGCTCATCTGCTCGTCCACCCGCGGTCCGTGTTTGCTGTTGCCCCGTTCCATGTCTCCTGCGCTACCCGGGGGTCCCCGCGCTAAACACCACCGGGGCGGGCACCGGGGTCCGGAGTGGTCGGGCGGACCGGCGCCGCCGGGTTCGGTCGGCGGTCACCGGCTCCGGCGCCGCGGACCGGCCGGCGGGTGCGGCCGTTTACGCCGGTGGCGGGCGGGGAACGCGCGGCGGAGAGCGTCTACGGGGCGGACATCCGGTACGCCCGGGGCGCCACCGAGGATGCGGAGGACGATCATGCCCGGACGCGAGGTAATGCCCAGCACGATCCGACGTTCGCCCCGGAAGGCCCAGGACACCTGGGCGAAGACGCACGACGCGGCCGTCGAGACGTACGGGGAGGGGGAACGGTCGCACCGGACGGCCTACGCCTCCCTGAAGAACTCCTTCGAGAAGGTGGGCGACCACTGGGAGCCCAAGGGCCGCAAGGGGCCGAGCGACGCCCAGGCCGCCGGTGGTGGGCCCGCCCGGCGGGCACCCACGGCTCAGGGCGTGGACGCCAACGCGCCCAAGGAGCACCTGATGACGGTGGCCCGCAAGCTCGACGTGCCGGGCCGGTCCCGGATGACCAAGGCCGAACTGGTCACGGCGATCCAGAAGGCCAACAACAACCGGACCCGCGCCGCCCGCGGCGGCCGCTGAGCCGCCCGCTCCGGCCCGCCGGGTCGATCGGCCGTGGTGACCGCCCGACGGGCGGTCACCACCGTCACCAGGACCGGTCCGGCCCGCCCGGCGCGTTGATGTGCACCACCTTGGTGACGGTCATCTCGTCGAGCAGTTCCGGACCGTACCCGAAGCCGTGGCCGCTGCCGCGGCGCGGATGCGCGGCACCGCCGGGTGCGCCGCCGAACACCGCGTTGACCTTGACCGTACCGACCGGGAGTTCCCGCCAGGCGCGCTGCGCGTTGGCCATCGAGCCGGTCAGTACGGTGCCGGCCAGGCCGTACGGCGAGGTGGCCGCCCGGGACAGCGCCTCGTCGAAGGACTCGACCACCATCACCGGCGCCACCGGGCCGAACGTCTCCTCACGCATCACCGCCATCGCATCGACGCAGTTGGTCAGCACGGTGGCCGGGTAGAACGCGCCCGGCCCGGGCGGCACCACGCCACCGGTGAGCGCCGTCGCGCCGTCGGCCGTCGCGGCCCGGACCTGACCGTCGACGTGGTCGCGCTGGCGCCGGTCGACCAGCGGGCCGAGTTCGGTCAGCGGGTCACGGCCCGGGCCCGGCCGCATCGCGTCCGCGCGTTCGACCAGCGCGGTGAGGAACCGGGACGCCACGGCCCGGTGCACGTAGATCCGTTCCACCGCCACGCAGAGCTGCCCGGCGTTGGCGAACGCCCCGAGCGCGGCCTGTTCGGCCGCCCAGACCGGGTCCACGTCGGCGTCCACGATCAGCGGGTCGCTGCCGCCGTTCTCCAGCAGCGCCTTCGCCGAGGTCGGTACGCACGCCGCGGCGATCTTGCGGCCGGTGGTCGTGGACCCCACGTGGGCGACCAGGTCGACGTCCTGCGCGGCCAGGCCGGCACCCACCTCGCCGTCGCCGGTGAGCAGCGACAGCACGCCCGGCGGGAGGTGCTCGTCGAGCAGCCGGGCCAGCAGGAAACCGCAGGCGGGCGTGCGCTCGCTCGGTTTGTGCACGACCACGTTGCCGGTGACCAGGGCGGCGCCGAGCAGCCCGCAGGAGACCGCCACCGGGTCGTTCCACGGGGTGATCACGGCGACCACGCCGCGCGGCTGCACCGCCATCAGGTCGATCGCGTCCGGCTCGCCGGACAACGCCCGGCCGCGGTGCACGGTGCCCAGTTCGGCGTACTGGCGCAGGGTGGAGACGCCCGCCTCGACGCCGCCCCGCGCGGCGCCGATCGGCCGGCCCATCTCGGCGGTCTGCGCGGTGGCCAGCTCGTCGGCGGCGGTCTCGACGGCGTCCGCGGCGCGCCGCAACGCCTCGGCCCGCTGGGCGACCGGCGCCGCGGCCCACTGCGGCGCGGCCTGCCGGGCCGCCTTCACCGCGGCGGCGATCTCCGCCCCGGTGGCGACCGGGGCCCGGCTGACCGGCGTATCGTCGGCCGGGTCGACGACCGTCAGGTGGCCGTTCGCGCCGCCGGCACCCCAGGAGCTGGCGATGAGTTGCTGCACCTCCCACATGTCCGGTTGCATGCCCCGGTCCGACCGGAACAAACGCCTACCGGGCACTCGGCGGACGGCCGGCGGCCGATGACCGACGCGATCGTGGTCGGCGCCGGCCACAACGGCCTGGTCGCCGCCAACCTGCTCGCCGACGCGGGCTGGGACGTGCTGGTGCTGGAGGCGGTCGGTACGCCCGGCGGGGCGGTCCGGTCGGCCGAGGTGACCGCGCCCGGCTATCTCAGCGACCTCTACAGCTCGTTCTACCCGCTCGGGTACGCCTCCCCGGTGCTGCGCCGGCTCCGGTTGGACGACCACGGCCTGACCTGGCGGCACGCGCCCGACGTGCTGGCCCATCTGCTGCCGGACGACCGGGCCGTGCTGCTCAACCGCGACCCGACGGTCACCGCGGCCTCGGTGGAGCGGTTCGCCCCCGGCGACGGTGACCGCTGGCTCGCCGCGTACGACGACTGGCGGCGGGTCTCCGGTCCGCTGCTGGCGGCGCTGTTCTCCCCCTTCCCGCCGGTCCGCGGCGCCGTCGACCTGCTGCGCCGGCTCGGGGCCGGTGGCGCGTTACGGCTGGCCCGGACCCTGGCCCTGCCGGTCGACCGGCTCGCCGCGGAACTGTTCGCCGGTGAGGGGGCGGCCCTGCTGCTGGCCGGCTGCGCCCTGCACACCGACCTGGCCCCGGGGGACGTCGGCTCGGGCGTGTACGGCTGGCTGCTGGCCATGCTCGGCCAGCAGGTCGGCTGGCCGGTGCCGGCCGGTGGCGCCGGCCGGATCACCGACGCGCTGCTGGCCCGGCTGCGGGACCGGGGCGGCCGGGTACGCACCGGCACCCCGGTGGAGCGGGTGCTCGTCGCCCGGGGGCGGGCGATGGGCGTACGGACCGCGGCCGGCGAGGCGCTGCGGGCCCGGCGGGCGGTGCTCGCCGACGTGCCGGCGCCGGCGCTGTACCTGGACCTGGTGGGCGCCGCCCGGCTGCCGTCCCGGCTGGTCGACGACCTGACCCGGTTCCGCTGGGACGGCTCGACCGTGAAGGTCGACTGGGCGTTGGCCGGGCCGGTGCCGTGGCGCAATCCGGGGCTGCGCGGCGCCGGCACCGTACACCTGGGCGGTGACCTCGCCGGGCTGCGTGCCGGCGCGGCGACGCTGGCCGCCGGCGGGCTGTCGGACGATCCGTTCCTGCTGGTCGGGCAGCTCGCGGTGGCCGACCCGGCCCGGGCGCCGGCCGGGGCCGAGTCGCTCTGGGCCTACAGCCACCTGCCGTTCCGCCGGCACTGGTCGACCGAGGACGTGGCGGCCCAGGTGGCCCGGATGGAGGCGGCGCTGGAACGGCACGCCCCCGGCTTCGGCCGGCTGGTCCGCGGCCGGCACGTCGCCGGCCCGGCGGACCTGGAACGGGGCGATCCGAGCCTGGTCGGTGGCGCCGTCGGCGGCGGTACGTCCGCGGCCTACCAGCAACTGTTCTTCCGACCCGTGCCCGGCCTGGGCCGCGCGGACACCCCGATCGACCGGCTCTTCCTGGCCGGCGCCTCGGCCCATCCGGGCGGCGGGGTGCACGGCGGTCCGGGCGCCAACGCCGCCCGGGCCGCCCTGGCCCGGGACCGCGCGGTGACCGGCCGGTGGTACGGCGCCACGGTGGGCGCCGCCAACCGGGCGATCTACCGCTGAGCGCAGTCCGGTCCCGGGCTACCGCTGAGCGGCGTCGGATCCCGCGCCGCGGGTGAGGTTGCGGTGCCGGCTGCGCAGCTTGAACGGCATCAGGGCGCTCTCCACCTTGGTGGCGGTGGTCATCTTGGACGCGCCGTCGCGGCGTTCCTCGAACTTGATCGGCACCTCGATGATGGTGTGCCCCAACTTGGTGGCCAGGTAGTGCATCTCCACCTGGAAGCTGTAGCCGTTGGACTGCACCCGGTCCAGGCCGATGTCCCGCAGCGCGTCGGCCTGCCAGATCTTGAAACCGGCGGTCAGGTCGCGGATGCGGACCCGGAGCAGGGTGTGCACGTACAGGTTGGCCCAGCCGCTCAGCGCGCGCCGGTAGAGCGGCCAGGCCTCGTCCAGTTCGCCGCCGGGCACGTAGCGCGAGCCGATGACCACGCCGGCCTGGGTGGACAGCAGGGCGCCGAGCATGCCGGGCACCGCCTCCGGCGGGTGGGACAGGTCGGCGTCCATCTGGCCCACGTAGTCGGCGCCGGCGTCCAGCGCCCGGCTGATCCCGTCGACGTACGCCCGGCCCAGTCCTTCCTTGCCGGGCCGGTGCACGACCGTGATCCGGTCCGGGTTCTCGATGGCCAGCTTGTCGGCGACCTCGCCGGTGCCGTCCGGCGAGTTGTCGTCCGCGATCAGGATGCTCAGCCTGGGCAGCGGCAGCGCGAGGAGTCGCTTCACCAGCACAGGCAGGTTGCCCGCCTCGTTGTAGGTGGGTACGACGACGGTCAGGCGTGCGTCGCGCCACGGGGAGGGCAGCTGCACGGGTTCGATCATCACGGACATCCTCGTTCGGCCGACAGCGGTCAGTGGAGAGGGTAGCCAGCGCGATGACCGTCCGCAGCGGCTCCCCCCGCGGGAGGGCCCGGAGCGGCTCGACGGGCCGGCCGGTGGACCCTGGATCCGGCCCCCGACCGGCGCGGACACACGGTTACCGGCCGGTCACCTACCGCTGTTCCGCCGGGTTTACTCCTGCTGCCCCTGGGAACCCGCCGCCCGTGCGAAATGACCGGGTCGCGGCGGACGGCGCCGGCTCGGGCGTCGACGGCATCCCTGCCGCCGGTGCCCGAGCCGGCCTGTTCGACGCCGTGCTGTTCGACCGGGACGGCACGCTCGTGCACGACGTGCCGTACAACGGTGACCCGGACCGGGTGCGGGTGGTCGACGGGGCGCGCGCGGCGCTGGACCGGGTGCGCGCCGCCGGGTTGCGGGTGGGTGTGGTCAGCAACCAGTCCGGCCTGGCCCGCGGCCTGTTCGACGCCGACGACCTGGCCCGGGTCAACGCCCGGATCGCCGAGCTGCTCGGCCCGTTCGACACCTGGCGGATCTGCCCGCACGCCGAGCCGCCGGTCGACGCGCCGGGCTGCGGCTGCCGCAAGCCCGCGCCGGGACTGGTCCACGCCGCGGCCCGGGACCTGGGCACGGCGGCCGGCCGCTGCGTCGTCGTGGGGGACATCGGCGCCGACATGACCGCCGCCACGGCGGCCGGCGCGACCGGGATCATGGTGCCCACCCCGGCGACCCGGCCCGAGGAGGTGGCCGCCGCGCCCGCCGTGGTCGGTGACCTGGCCGGCGCGGTGGACCTGATCCTGCGTCGGCAGCGGTCGATGCTGACCGCCCCGGTGGCCGGCACCCGGCGCCGACCCCGGTGTGTGCTGGTGGCCCGGCCGGACTCGGCCGGCGACGTGCTGGTCACCGGGCCGGCGATCCGGGCGGTCGCGGCCGGGGCCGACCGGGTGGTGCTGCTGTGCGGGCCGCGCGGCCGCGCCGCCGCCGAACTGCTGCCCGGGGTCGACGAACTGGTCGAATGGCCGCTGCCCTGGATCGACCCGCGTCCCGAACCGGTGGACCGGGCCGCGGTGGACCGGCTGGTCGACCGGCTGGCCCGGGTCGGCGCCGACGAGGCGGTGCTGTTCACCTCGTTCCACCAGTCGGCCCTGCCGCTGGCCCTGGTGCTGCGGATGGCCGGGGTCGACCGGATCTCGGCGATCAGCGACGACTACCCGGGATCGCTGCTGGACCTGCGGCACCGGGTGTCGCTCGGCATCCCCGAGGTCGAGCGGGCGTTGTCGCTGGCCGCGGTGGCCGGCTTCGCGCTACCCGCCGACGACGAGCCGGTGCTGCGGCTGCGACCGGACTGCCTGGGGCCGCCACCGGACGCGGCGGCGTCCGCCGAGCCGGGCTACGTCGTGGTCCACCCCGGCGCGTCGGTGGACGCCCGGGCCTGCCCGCCGGAGCTGTGCGCCCGGATCGTCGAGCGGCTGGCGGCGGCCGGTCGCCGGGTGATGGTGACCGGCGGCCCGGGTGAGGACGAGTTGAGCGCCCGGGTGGCCGGCCGGGCCGGGACCGATCTCGGCGGGCAGACGTCGCTGACCGGGCTGGCCGCCATCATCGCCCGGGCCGGCTGCCTGGTGGTCGGCAACACCGGTCCGGCGCACCTGGCCGCCGCGGTGGGCACCCCGGTGGTCAGCCTGTTCGCCCCGACCGTCCCGTTCGGCCAGTGGGGGCCGTACCGGGTGCCGACCGTACGGTTGGGCCGGGCGGATGCCGGCTGCCGGCACACCCGGGCGACCAGTTGCCCGATTCCGGGCCACCCGTGCCTGTCGGAGATCGAACCGGGCAGCGTGCTGGCCGCCGTCCGGCTGCTGGACCGCGAACCCGCCCTGGCCGCGGCCCGCCGGGGCGGCCCGTGAACATCCTCCTCTGGCACGTGCACGGCTCCTGGACCACGGCGTTCGTGCACGGCAAACACCGCTACCTGGTCCCGGTCACTCCCGACCGCGGACCGTACGGGCTGGGACTGGCCCGCACCTATCCGTGGCCCGCCACCGTCGAGGAGGTGCCCCCGCAGGCGCTTGCCGCGCAGGACGTCGACCTGGTGATCCTGCAGCGGCCCGAGGAGTACGACCTGGCCGCCGAGTGGCTGGGTCGGCGGATCGGCCGGGACCTGCCGGCGATCTACGTCGAGCACAACACCCCCAAGGGGGACGTGCCGAACACCCGGCACGAGTTCGCCGACCGGGATGACCTGCTGATCGCGCACGTCACCCACTTCAACGCGCTGTTCTGGGACACCGGCGGCACCCGGACGGCCGTGATCGAGCACGGCGTCGTCCCGCCGACGGTCCGGTACACCGGCGAACTCGACCGGCTCGGCGTGGTGGTCAACGAGCCGGTACGCCGCTGGCGGGTGACCGGGACCGACCTGCTGCCCGGCTTCGCGGCCGTCGCGCCGCTCGACGTCTACGGCATGCGGGTGGCCGGCCTGGCCGAGCGGCTGCTGCTGCCCGCGGGCCGGCTCACCTCGTACCAGGACCTGCCGCAGGGACGGATGCATGCGGAGCTGGCCCGCCGCCGGGCGTACCTGCACCTGTGCCGCTGGACGTCGCTCGGGCTGAGCCTGATCGAGGCCATGGCGATGGGGATGCCGGTCGTGGTGCTGGCCGCCACCGAGGCGGTGGCCGCGGTGCCGCCCGACGCCGGGATCCTCTCCACCCGGGTCGAGACCCTCCGCGACGCCGCCCGCTGGCTGGTCGACGACCCGGCCGCCGCCCGGCGGATCGGCGACCGGGCCCGCGAGACCGCCCTCACCCGCTACGGCCTGGACCGCTTCCTCGCCGACTGGGACCGGTTGCTGGAGGAGGAGCTGTGCGCATCGCGTTGATCTCGGAACACGCCAGCCCGCTCGCCGTGCTCGGGGGAGAGGACGCCGGTGGACAGAACACGCACGTGGCGGAACTCGCCGCCGCGCTGGCCGGGGCCGGACACGACGTACGGGTCTACACCCGCCGGGACGACACCGACCTACCGGTGACGGTACGGATGCTGGACGGCGTCGCCGTGGTGCACGTGCCGGCCGGGCCGCCCGAGGTCATCGCCAAGGACGACCTGCTGCCGCACATGAAGCCGTTCAGCCGGTGGTTGGTGGACCGGTGGCGGCGGGACGACTGGGCGCCGGACGTGGTGCACGCGCACTTCTGGATGAGTGGCTTGGCCGGCATCACCGCCGCGCGGCGGCTCGGGGTGCCGGTGCTGCTGACGTACCACGCGCTGGGGACGGTGAAGCGCCGGCACCAGGGCGCGTCGGACACCAGCCCGGGCCGGCGGATCGGCTACGAGCGGGCGCTCGGCCGGGCGGTCGACCGGGTGATCGCGCAGAGCCAGGACGAACTGCGGGAACTGATCCGGATGGGGGTACCGGCCGACCGGATGACGATCGTGCCGTCCGGCGTCAACGTCGCCTCGTTCGCGCCGACCGGACCGGCGCAGGAGCGACCGGACGGGCGTCCCCGGGTGCTCACCGTCGGCCGGTTGGTGGAACGCAAGGGCTTCCAGGACCTGATCCGGGCGATGCCGGCGGTCCCCGACGCGGAGTGCGTGGTGGTGGGCGGCCCGCCCGGCGCGGAGCTGCTGGACGACCCGCAGGCCCGGCGGTTGCTGGCGGTGGCGCGGGAGTGCGGGGTGGCCGACCGGGTCCGGCTCGCCGGGGCGGTGCCCCGGCAGGAGATGGCCCGCTGGTACCGCTCGGCGGACGTGCTGGTCGCCGCCCCCTGGTACGAACCGTTCGGGCTCACCCCGCTGGAGGCGATGGCCTGCGGCGTCCCGGTGATCGGGACGGCGGTGGGCGGCCTGACCGACACCATCGTCGACGGGGTGACCGGCGACCTGGTGCCGCCCCGGGACCCGGCGGCACTCGGCGCGGCGCTGCACGCGCTGCTGGCCGACCCGGCCCGCCGGGCCGGCTACGCGACCGCCGCCCTGGAGCGGGTCCGCGGGCACTACTCCTGGCAACGGGCCGCCGCCCAACTCGGCGAGGTCTACGAGGCGGTCGTCAGCCAGGTGCGGCAGACCAGCCAGGTGGTGGCCTGATGTCCGACTCGGTGGCGCTGCTGGACACCCACCTCGCCGGCCTGGCGGCGGCCCTGCTGCCGTACCGGGAGGCGGCGGCCCGGCTCGGTCAGTGGGGCGGCGAACTCGCCTGGCGGCTGGCCCACGGCGGGCGGTTGCTGATCGCCGGCAACGGCGGCAGCGCCGCCGAGGCGCAGCACCTGGCCGCCGAGCTGGTGGGCAAGCTGCGCGGTGACCGGGTCCCGCTGTCCGCGATCGCGCTGACCGCGGACAGCTCGGCGGTCAGCGCGATCGGCAACGACTTCGGCTTCGAGGAGGTCTTCGCCCGGCAGGTCCGGGCGCACGGCCGGGCGGACGACATCCTGCTGCTGCTGTCCACCAGCGGGCGCAGCGCCAACCTGATCGGCGCGGCCCGCGCCGCCACGGAACTCTCGCTCCGGTGCTGGGCGTTCACCGGGCCGGCGCCCAACCCGCTCGCCGAGGTGTGCACCGACGTGCTCGCGGTGCCGTCGCCGGACCCGCAGGTGGTGCAGGAACTGCATCTGGTCTCGGCGCACGTGCTGTGCGAGTACGTCGAGGCGGCGCTGCCGACCGTGCTCGGCGCCGGGGCGTACGGCCCGTCGACGGCCGGTGTGCCGGCCCGCTCGTATCCGACCCCGTCGGTGCAGGTCCCCCAGGTGCCGGCGCCGCCCGCCGGGGTCGGTGCCGGCGACGACCCCGGGGGTACGCCGTGACGCCGGGCCCGATCGTGGTGGTGGGCGACACCCTCCTGGACCGGGACGTCGAGGGCGTGGTCAACCGGCTCTGCCCCGACTCGCCGGTGCCGGTGCTGGACGAGCTGGACGGCACCGACCGCCCCGGCGGCGCCGGTCTCGCGGCGCTGTTCGCGGTCGATCAGGGCTTCGACGTGGCCCTGGTCACGGCGCTCGCCGACGACGCCGGCGGGGCCCGGCTGAGCAACCTGCTCACCGCCGCCGGCGTACAGGTGTTCGCGCTGCCGCTGCCCGGGGCGACCCCGGAGAAGGTGCGGCTGCGGACCCGGGGCCGGGTGCTGTTGCGGCACGACCGGGGCGGCGCGGCCGGCCCGCCGGGCGAGCCGGGCGACGCGGTCCTGGAACTGCTGGCCGACGCCGCGGCGGTACTGGTCAGCGACTACGGACGGGGGATTGCCCAGCAGCCGACGCTGCGCGCGGCGCTGGCCGCCGGGTCGGCGCCGATCGTCTGGGATCCGCATCCGCGCGGTCCGGCGCCGGTGCCGGGGGTCCGGCTGGTCACCCCGAACGAGGTGGAGGCGCACGACCTGGCGGCCACCGGGCCGGGTGGCTCGCGGCTGGTGATGGCCTCCCGGGCGGCGCAGGAGCTGCGCGAGCGCTGGTTGGCCGGTGCGGTCGCGGTGACCCTGGGCGCGGACGGCGCCCTGCTCTGCCACGCCGGGGCGACGCCGCTGGTGGTCCGGCCGCCGGCCGGTGCCGACGGGGACGCCTGCGGTGCCGGTGACCGGTTCGCGGTCGCGGCCACGGTGGCGCTGGCCGAGCGGCAGCTGGTCTCCGAGGCGGTGCAACGGGCGGTGGTCGAGGCGTCCGACTACGTGGCCGCCGGGGGAGTGGCCACCGCCGTACCCGCGACGCCGGTGCCCACCGCGGCCCGGACGTCGGTACCCACCGTGCCGGCCGGCCGGGCCGACCGGATCGGTCCGGATGCCGCCGGTGCGGTGGTCGCCCGGGTACGGGCGGCCGGCGGCACGGTGGTGGCCACCGGCGGCTGTTTCGACCTGCTGCACGCCGGTCACCTGGCCACCCTGGAGGCGGCCAGCCGGCTCGGTGACTGTCTGGTCGTCTGCCTCAACTCGGACGCCAGCGTGACCGGCCTGAAGGGGCCGGACCGGCCGCTGGTCGGGCAGGCCGACCGGTGCCGGTTGCTGGCCGCGCTGAACTGCGTCGACGCGGTGGTGGTCTTCGACGAGGCGACGCCGCACGCGGTGCTGTCCTGGCTGCGGCCGGACGTCTGGGTCAAGGGCGGTGACTACGGCTCCGGCGCCGGGGACGAGTCCGCCCTGCCGGAGGCGGAGATCCTGCGCCGTTGGGGCGGCCAGACGGTCGTGGTGCCCTACCTGGACGGTCGATCGACCTCCAGCATGATCGCCGCCGCCCGGTGGGGCGACGGCCGACGGGTGGAGCGGACCCGATGACCGACACACCGTCCATGCCCGGCCCGTCGATCCTGGTCACCGGGGGGTCGAGCGGCCTCGGCGCCGCCATCGTCGCGGCCGTCGTCACCGCCGGCGGGAGGCCGTCCGTCCTGGACCGCAACCCGCCGGAGAGCGACCTGCCGTTCGTCGCCTGCGACCTGGCCGACACCGCCGCCGCCGAGGAGGCCGTCCGGCAGATCGCCGAGCAGGCCGGTGGGCTGGACGGCGTGGTGACCGCCGCCGGGGTGGACGTGCCCGGTCGGCTCGTCGACGTACCGCGGGAGACCTGGGAACGGGTGGTCGCCGTGGACCTGCTGGCCACCGCCGCGGTCATCCGGGCCGCGCTGCCCCACCTGGAACGGTCGGGCGGCCGGATCGTCACCGTCGCCTCGACGCTCGGGCTGAAGGCGGTCGGTGACGCGACCGCGTACTGCGCGGCCAAGTTCGGCGTGGTCGGGTTCACCCGGGCGCTGGCCGCCGAGCTGTCCGGCTCGGTCGGGGTCACTCTGCTGGTGCCGGGCGGGATGCGCACGTCGTTCTTCGACGAGCGGGCCGAACAGTACCGGCCCGGCCCGGACGCCGTGCTCTGCGAACCGGCCAACGTCGCCGCCGCGGCGCTGTTCGCGCTCAGCCAGCCACCGGGCTGCGCGGTACGGGAACTGGTGGTCTGCGCCGACCGGGAGACGTCGTACCCATGATCCTGGTGCTGCGGGCTCTCGGCGTCGGGGACCTCGCGACCGCGGTCCCGGCGCTGCGCGGGCTGCGCGCCGCGTTCGCCGACCATCCGCTGGTGTTGGCCGCGCCCGGCTGGCTGGAGCCGATGGTGGACCTGGTCGGCGGGATCGACCGGGTGGTCCGCGCCGACGGGCTGGACCCGTTCGACTGGCCCGGCACGCAGCCGTACTGGGCGGTCAACCTGCACGGTCGGGGCCCTCGTTCGCACCGGTTGCTGCAGGGCGCCGAGCCGGTGCTGCTGCGCGCCTTCGCCTGCCCGGAGGCGGGGCACACCGACGGACCGGCCTGGGTCGACGACGAGCACGAGGTGCACCGCTGGTGCCGGCTGCTGGACTGGTACGGCGTACCGTGCGATCCGGCCGACCTGGGGCTGCGGCTGCCGGAGCCGCACCGGCTCGGGATCGGCCTGACCCTGCTGCACCCGGGCGGCAAGGACGCGCGGCGGCGGTGGGCGCCGGACCGGTTCGCCGCGGTGGCCCGGGAGCTGACCCGGCTGGGCCACCGGGTGCTGGTCACCGGCTCGACGGCCGAGCGGGACCTGGTCCGGCACGTCGTCGAGTCGGCCGGGCTGCCGGCCACGTCCGCCCTCGCCGGCCACCTCGACGTGCGGGAGTTGGCCGCCCTGGTCGGTTACGGCCGGCTGGTGGTCAGCGCGGACACCGGGATCGCCCACCTGGCCACCGGCTACGGCACCCCGTCGGTGGTGATCTTCGGGCCGGTCCGCCCGGACCACTGGGGGCCACCACCGGACCGGCCCTGGCACCGGGCCCTGTGGGCCGCGGACCTCGCCGGGGCGGCCGGGGAGCCGGGGACGATCCACCCGGCGCTGGCCGCGGTGGACGTGCGGCAGGTGCTGACGGCGGCGGACGACGCCGAACGGGCCGGGCGGTCCCGGGATGCGGTTGCGGCGCACTGACCTGAACCGCCCCGGGTACGGCCGCCGTCGGCGCGGCCGCGGGGTGAGCTACCTCGATCCGGCCGGCCGGCCGGTCACCGATCCGGCGGCGGTGGCCCGGTTCCGGGGGCTGGTCATCCCGCCGGCCTGGCGGGACGTGTGGATCTCGCCCGACCCGCGCGGCCACATCCAGGCCACCGGCATCGACGCGGCCGGCCGCAAGCAGTACCTCTACCACCCGCACTGGCGGGCCCAGCGGGACGCGGACAAGTTCGACCGGGTGCTGGCGGTGGCCAGCCGGCTGCCGGACCTGCGGGCCCGGGTCGCCGCCGACCTGGACGGCCGGGGGCTGCGCCGGGAGCGGGTGCTGGCCGGACTGGCCAAGCTGCTGGACATGGGCACCTTCCGGGTCGGCAACGACCAGTACGCGGCCGGCGCGGAACCCACCTTCGGGGTGTCCACCCTGCGGGCCGGACACGCCCGGGCCGGGCGCGGCTGCGTGGTGTTCGAGTTCCCCGCCAAGGGCGGGATCCGGCAGGTGCTGCGGATCGAGGACGAGGACGTCTGCCGGGTGCTGCGGGCGCTGCGCCGACACCGGGACGGCCAGCAGCGGCTGTTCGGCTACTGGGACGGCCGGGCCTGGCGGGACGTGCGCAGCGACGACGTCAACGGGTACCTGCGCGAGGCCAGTGGCGCGGAGATGACCGCGAAGGACTTCCGGACCTGGCACGCCACGGTGCTCGCGGCGGTGGAGCTGGCCGCCCGGGCGGACGAACGGTCGGCGACGGCCCGCAGGCGGGCGGTGGCCGGGGTGATGCGCGAGGTGGCGGCCCTGCTGGGAAACACCCCGACGGTGGCCCGCGCCTCCTACGTCGACCCCCGGGTGGTCGACCTCTACCACGACGGCGTGGTGGTCGAGGTGGGACCCGGCTGCCCCCGCCCCGAGGCCGAGGCCGCCGTCCTGGACCTGCTCACCCCGCGCGACGGGTGAGGTCCCGCGTGCTCCGGGAGAGTTCCGCACGAGCCGAACTCTCCCGGTTCACGCCCTGCCTCTAGTCGTAGAGCACGTGGGAGAGGTCGTCGCGGAACCGGCGCTCGGACTCGCTCACCGTCTCGCCACCGATGCCGAGGAAACCACCGCTCGGCGCGGCGGTCACCACGTGGTCGGCGATCTCCAGCAGCCACAGCTTGTACGCGCCGACCTCGCCCTCGTCCACCTTCCCGGCGAGCAGGTCGGACGCGGCCTTGGCCCGCCCCAGGACGTCCTCGATCAGGGCCTGCGGGTCGCTCGGCTGGATCACCGGCAGTTCCTCGCCGACCTCCGGGTCGCCGGTGCGGGAGACCACCTCGCCGGCGACCGCCGCCACCAGGGGGCTGGCCGACTCACGGCCGGCGCCGATGGTCTCCAGGCCGGCCGCGTTCTCCTGCATGGTCCGACGGGTCGAGTCCGACTCGGCGGCGCTGGCGGCGGTCAGCACCGCCTGCGGCAGCCCGACGAGCAGCCCCCACTCCTCGTCGGAGAACCCGAATTCGGTGTACACCGGCTGGTCAGTCACGACAAAACCCCTCTGGTCAATCGGATCGACGGAATCACCCTAGGTCACGCCGTGTCGGCGGTGAGCAGACCCTGCTCGCTCACCACCGGCACGGAGAGGGTCTTGTACCCCACGTCGTCGAAGAGCACCGTCATCTTGTCGTCCTCGTAGCTGAGCACCAGGCCGGCGCCCCACTCCGCGTGCCGTACCTGGCTGTGCACCGGGAACGGGCCGCTCGCGCCGTCGGCGGCGGTGCTGGTGCCGGCCAGGCAGTTGTCGCAGTGCCCGCAGACGTGCGTCATCTGCTCGCCGAAGTAGGCCAGCAGGGCCTGCCCCCGGCAGCCCCGCGTCTCGGCGAACGCCCGCATCATGTCGGTCCGGGACCGGGTCACCGTCTGCTGCCGTTCCGCCTCCCGCAGCGCCGCCTGCGCGGCCGGCGCCGGCGTCGGGGCGTACCGGGGAGCGGCGAGCTGGTGGCTGCCGTGCGGCGCGACGGCGCCGACGTGCTCCAGCAGGGCGAGGTACTGGCCGAGCTTGCGCGGTCCCAGCCCGCTGGCCTCCTTCAGCGCCGTCTTGCTGGTCGGGCCCTTGCGGACCAGCGCGGCCAGGTCGCGCAGCTCGGCCTCGTCCGGCGTCCCGCCGCTGAAGAACCGCTGCAGGCCGACGTCCTCGGCCCGCCACAGCAGCAGCACCCGGGAACTCTCCCCGTTGCGGCCGGCCCGGCCGATCTCCTGCAGGTAGCTGTCCGGCGAGTCGGGCAGCGCCATGTGCACCACCCAGGCGATGTTCGGCTTGTCGATGCCCATCCCGAACGCCGAGGTGGCCACCATGATCGGCACCTGGTCGTCGAGGAATGCCTCGTGCAGTTCGTGCCGGGCGTTCGCGGGCATCCCGCCGTGGTAGAACTTCGACTCGAAGCCGGCCCTGGTGAGCTTCGCGGCCAGTTCCTCGGCGGCCCGGCGGGTCGGCACGTAGATGATCCCGGGCCGCTTGTCCTCGCGCAGCAGCGCGATCAGCCGCCGCCACCGGTAGTCCTCGGTGGGGCAGTGCGCCACCTCGACGAACAGGTTCGACCGGTCCAGCCCGGAGACGACGATCTTCGGGTTGTTCAGGCCGAGCCGCTCGATGATGTCGTCCCGCACCGGCGGGGAGGCGGTGGCGGTCAGCGCCACCACCGGCGGCCGGCCGATGCCCCGGATCAGGTGCCCCAGCGCCAGGTAGTCCGGCCGGAAGTCGTGCCCCCACGCCGAGATGCAGTGCGCCTCGTCGACCGCCACCAGGGCCGGGCGCAGCGCCCGGACCTCGGCCAGCCGGTCCGGATTGCTCAACTGCTCCGGCGTGATGAACAGGAACTCGGCCGAACCGTCGCGGATCGCCTCCAACGCGTCGGCCTGCTGCCTCGCGCTCTCGTTGGAGCTGATCCGGACGGCCCGCAACTCGGGACGCTGCCGCTCGTTGAGCGACGCGATCTGGTCCTGCTGGAGTGCCAGCAGCGGCGAGATCACCACCGTCGGGCCCGGGATCAGGCTCGCCGGTATCTGGTAGATGGCCGACTTGCCGGCGCCGGTGGGCAACACCACGAGGGTGTCGCGCCGCTTCATCACCGACCGCATGGCGGCAAGCTGGTTGGGCCGCAGGGTACGCCAGCCGAAGAGGTTCTTCGCGGCGCGTCGCAGCCGGGTCGAGTGCAGAGGCAGTTTCATCAAGGGCCCGAGGTACCCCCGCCCTCGGAGATCGAAACGGCCTGCGGATCCCTCCGCTGTGGACCGTCGGGACAGCGGCCCTCGGGTGTCCGAGGGCCGCTGTCCCGATCCGGTGGGCACCCCGCTCACCGCAGCCGGGGCAGGACCTCCTTGGCGTACAGGTCGAACAGGCCCTGGTAGTGCGGGCCGGTGTTGGCGACGTAGATCTCGTCGAACCCGGCCCGGGCGTACTTGTCGATCATCTCCAGGTGGGCGTCCGGGTCGTTGCCGCAGACGAACGCCGACTTGACCTGCTCCCTGCTGACGTTCTGCGCGGCCTGCTCGAAGTGCCGGGGCGACGGCAGCACCTGGGACAGTTCGCCGGGCACCCCGGCGTTCGGCCACTTCTCGTACGCGATGTCGGCGCCCTCGTCGACGGTCGGCGCGAACGCGGCCTTGAACCCGGCCTGGCACGGCTTGTCCCCGCCGCCGTTCTCCCGGAACCGCTTGACCATGTCGCCGTCCGGCATCGTGCTGACGTAGCCGTCACCGATCCGGGCGGCCAGGTCGATCGCCTTCGGGCCGAACCCCGAGACGTAGACCGGCGGGGGAGTGTCCGGCAGCGTGTAGACCCGGGCCTGCTCGACCGTGTAGTGCCTGCCGTGGTGGGTGACGAAGCCGCACTGCCACAGCTTCCGCATCACCTCGACGGACTCCTCCAGCATCGCCAGCCGGACGTCGGCACCCGGCCACGCGTCGCCGAAGATGTGCTCGTTCAGCGCCTCGCCGCTGCCCACGCCGAGCACGAACCGGCCGGAGTGCAGCACCGCGCTGGTGGCCGCCGCCTGCGCGACGACGGCCGGGTGGATGCGTACGGTGGGGCAGGTGACGGCCGTGGTGACCGGCAGTTGGCAGACCTGACTCAGCGCGCCGATCGTCGACCAGACGAACGGGCTCTGCCCCTGCGCGTCCACCCACGGGTGGTAGTGGTCCGAGATCCACAGCGCCTCGAAACCGGCCCGTTCGGCGCCGCGCGCCTGGTCGAGCAGCTCGGCGGGGGTGTATTCCTCGCTGGACAAGAAGTAACCGATGCGCATTGGCCTGTTCTCCCTCGCGCGGCTGGTGGCGTTCCACCGGACCCGTACCCCGGTCCGCGCCGCTCATGCACGAGGGCCGGCGGCCCGGCCGCCGGCCCTCTCCCGCCCGTCGAGATCAGTGGTGCAGCAGGTCGTGCGCCTGGCGCAGCTTCGGCCAGGACTTCGGCTGGGCCGGCGTGGCCGCCGTGTGCCGCGCCGCCGTCCCGGTCAGCTCGGGCCGGCCCTTGGTGAACAGCCAGGTGGTGAAGAGCGCGTCCAGGTCCTTGCCGGAGATCCGCTCGGCGAGCGTCTGGAACTGCTCGATGGTGCCGTTGCCGTACTGGTGGCTGGCCGCCCAGCGGGGCAGGATGCGGAAGAACGCGTCGTCACCGACGGCCAGCCGGAGCTGGTGCAGGGCCATCGCGCCCCGGTCGTAGACGGCGCCGTCGAACACCCGGTCGGCGCCCGGGTTGCCCGGCAGCACCTGCCAGAACTCGTCGTCGGCCGGGTAGAGCGCGTAGGTGAAGTCGAACAGCTCCTGCGCGGTGCCCTCACCCTGCTCCTCGGACCAGAGCCACTCGGCGTAGCTGGCGAAGCCCTCGTTGAGCCAGATGTTGCGCCACTCCTTCACCGAGACCGAGTCGCCGAACCACTGGTGGGCGTTCTCGTGCACGATGACGTACGGGTTCGACCCGCGCCGCCAGAAGCCGGCCGAGTACACCGGCCGGGTCTGTGTCTCCAGGGCGAAGCCGATCCCGTCCGGCGGAGCGGCCACCCCGCCCTGCGCCTCGAACGGGTACGGCCCGAAGATGCCGCTCTCCCAGTCGATGACCTCGGCGGTCCGCTCGACGCTGGCCCGCGCGGCACCGGCCGCCTCACCCAGCCGGGTGCTGTACGCGTTGATCACCGGCTGTCCGTTGGGCGCCGTGTCGGTGACGATGTCGTACTGACCGATCGCCAGGAAGGTGAGGTAGGTGGCCTGCGGCTTGACGCTGCGCCAGCTCCACCGGGTCCAGCCCAGCAACTCCGGCAGCGGCGGCCGGGGCTGTACCCCGTTGCTGATCACCTCGACGCCGTCCGGCACCGAGACGGAGACGTCGAAGGTGGCCTTGTCCTTCGGGTGGTCGTTGCTCGGGTACCACCACCAGGAGATCTCCGGCTCGTTGACGGCGAGCGCCCCGTCCGCGGTCCGGGTCCACGCCGTGTAGCCGTCGTACTTCACCTGCGACGGGATCCCGGCGTACTTGACCACCACGGTCAGCTGCTGGTCCTTGGTCACCGGCCGGGCCGGCGTGACCACCAGTTCGTGGCCGCCCCGCCGGGCGTGGCCGGCGGTCCAGCCGTTCACCTTCACCGACTCCACGTCGAGCAGGAAGTCGAGGTTGAACCGGGACAGATCCTTCGTGGCCCGGGCCACGATGGTGGTGGTGCCGCTGAGCTTGTCGGTGGCCGGGTCGTAGCGCAGCCGGATGTCGTAGTGGTCGACGTCGTAGCCGCTGTTGCCGTAGTCGGGGAAGTAGCTGTCGCCGAGACCGGGGCCGCCGGGACTCGGCTCGGCCTGGGCGGGCGCGCCGGTCACGGCGCCACCGGCGATGGTCAGGGTCAGGGCGGCGGCTGCCGCCACCAACGCTCTCCGCACGTGGAGGCTCCCTCCGTCGGGTAGTTGCACCCGGCAAACATATCGAAGGCGTTGACCATTCGCAGCCATGGTTCGGCAATCGGCCGGATCACCGACCGCCCTTGCCGAACATCGACCGGATCGCCGCGATCAGCAGCAGTCCACCGAGGACCAGGCCGACCAGCCGGACGCCCGGAACGTCGTACCAGCTGATCTCCTCGGCCGCGTACCGGATCGGTCCCATGCCGGAACTGTCGCACGGGCCGGGCACCGGGCGCATCCACCCCCCGGCGGGCCGGCCGGGCTCAGGGCCGCTCGACGACCAGGTCGGCGTACTCCGGGTGCCGGCCGATCCAGCCGGCGATGAACGGACACTGCGGCACCACCCGATCGCCGCGCTCGCGGAGCTGGTCGAGGACGGCCCGGGCCAGCGCGGAGCCGACCCCCGACCCCTCGAAGGCGGGATCGACCTCGGTGTGCACCAGGGTCACCACGCCGGGCTCCTGCCGGTAGTCGACGAACCCGGCCAGCGCGTCGTCGACCAGGATCTCGAAGCGGTGCCGGGCGGGATTGTCCTCGACCAGTTGACTCATCCGCTCATTGTGACCGAACCCGGCCGCCCGGCCGCGCCGCCGGGCCGAGCGGCGGCGTGCCGGGCCGGCCGGGCGAGCGCCGGGCGACACGGCCGGTGGATCGTGAGCGGCGTTCTCGTACCCTGGCCGGGTGATGACCCGACGAACGTCCCCCCCGTTCTCGTCCGCCCCCCGCACCGCCGGGGTCGTCGCCGCCCTCGCCCTCGCCGCGACCGTGCTCGCCGGCTGTTCCGGCGAGGGTGCCTCGACCGACTGCGGCCTCGACGCCTGCAAGGTCACCTTCGACCGGAATCTCGACGCGAGCGCGAGCGTGCTCGGGGTGGACGCCAAGCTGGTCGGCGCCGACGCCAACGGTGTCACCGTCGAGGTCGCCGGCGAGCAGCTGACGCTCAGCGTCGACCAGCCGGACGCCCAGGCGGCCGGCCTGTACGTCTCGCTGGACAGCCTGGACGACAGCAAGGCCGTGGTACGGATCGGCCGCAATCCCCGCTCTTAGGGCATTCCGGCCACGGCGTACGTTTGAAAACTCGCCCGGGCGGTGAATGACTGCGCATGTCAGCGACCCATGGTGCGCAAGTCACCGCCTCCCGCGCGGCCAACAGCAAGCCGCTGGAGATCCTCACCCGAGCCGGGTTCATCGGCTACGGGATCGTCCACGTTCTCTTCGCCTGGTTGGCGTTGCAGATCGCCTTCGGCAAGTCGGCCCAGGAGGGCGACCAGACCGGGGCCATGCAGACGCTGGCCGCCCAGCCGATCGGCAAGACGCTGCTCGTCGCGGTGGCCGTCGGGTTGCTGGCGATGGCCCTCTGGCAGTTGTCCGAGGCATTCGTCGGCCACCAGGAGGAGCGGGGCAGGCGCCGGGTGTTCGAGCGGGTCGCCTCGGGCGCCCGGGCCGTCCTGTACGCCTGGTTCGCCTGGACCGCCGTCAAGGTGGTCAACGACGCCGGCTCGTCGAGCGCCGACAAGCAGCAGGCGATGTCCGCGCAGTTGATGTCCTCGGGCGGCGGGCGGTTCCTGGTGGGCCTGGTCGGGGTGGCCGTGCTCGCGCTCGGTGTCGGCATGGTCGGCTACGGTGCGAAGAAGAAGTTCGAGGAGAAGCTGCACACCGAGCGGATGAACGCCGGCACCAGCAAGCTGGCCCGGCGGCTCGGCGTGGCCGGCTACTCGGCCAAGGGCGTCGCGGTGGCCATCGCCGGCGTGCTGGTGGTCGGCGCGGCGGTGACCTACGACCCGGACAAGGCTCGCGGCCTGGACGCCGCGCTGCGTACCCTGCGGGACCAGTCGTACGGCCCGATCCTGCTCACCCTGGTCGCGCTGGGCATCGCCGCCTTCGCC
Organism: Micromonospora zhanjiangensis; assembly: GCF_042650605.1. Taxonomy (NCBI): domain Bacteria; kingdom Bacillati; phylum Actinomycetota; class Actinomycetes; order Micromonosporales; family Micromonosporaceae; genus Micromonospora; species Micromonospora zhanjiangensis. Next base: position 186,133 of record NZ_JBHSBN010000004.1, read on the forward strand.
GCGTTCTGTGTGATCCAGGCCAAGTACCGCAAGGTCTGAGGTGGACGCACCGGGAGGTGTCGGGCACCCTTGGGCTTTTGCCTACGACGGGACCGCGCGACCCTCCCGGTAAGGAGCAATCTTCGTGCAGGCGTACCTCTGGACGATCGCCGCCGCCCTGGGCGCCGCGGCGATCGCGCTGCTCGTGGTGCAGACGGTGCACCGGATCGTCCGGGCCCTCGGTCGCCGGTCGGTCCTGCTGGCCGAACTCGCCCAGCACGCACACCGACCGTTCCAGGTCGCGGCGACCGTGTTCGCGGTGCAGGCCGCGGTACGGATCGGCACCGGCCTCTACGCGGTGGGTACCGGCTGGCGCCAGGCGTTGCTGCACGGGCTGGTCCTGCTCACCATCGCGACCACCGCCTGGCTGGTCGCGTCGCTGCTGCTGGTGTGCGAGGACATCGCGCTGGTCCGGTTCCGCACCGACGTGCCGAACAACCGGCAGGCCCGGCGGATCCGGACCCAGATCAACATCCTGCGCCGGCTCACCGTGGTGATCATCGTGGTGCTCGCCCTGGGCGTGATGCTGATGACGTACCCCGCGGTCCGGGGCGTCGGTGCCAGCGTGCTCGCCTCCGCCGGCGTGATCGGTGCCCTCGCCGCGCTGGCCGCCCAGAGTGTCCTGGCCAATCTCTTCGCCGGCCTGCAGTTGGCGTTCGGTGGCGCGGTCCGGCTCGACGATGTGGTGGTGGTCGAGGGGGAGTGGGGCCGGATCGAGGAACTCACCCTCAGCTACGTGGTGGTACAGATCTGGGACGACCGTCGGCTGGTCCTGCCCACCTCGTACTTCACCACCAAGCCGTTCGAGAACTGGACCCGGACCCAGTCCGCGGTGCTCGGCACCGCCGAGTTCGACGTCGACTGGGCGGTCCCGGTGCAGACCATGCGGGAGGAACTGCGCCGCATGGTGGAGGACACCGAGCTCTGGGACGGCCGGGTCTGCGTGCTGCAGGTGACCGACGCCACCGGCGGGTCGGTGCGGCTGCGGGCCCTGGTCAGCGCCGCCGACGCGGGCCGGCTGTGGGACCTGCGCTGCCTGGTCCGGGAACACCTGGTCGAGTGGATCCGCGACCAGCGGCCGACCGTGATGCCCCGGGTGCGCACCGAGATCGGCGACGCCAACAGCGACCTGCCCTGGCAGTGGGTGCAGCCCCGGCGGCGGCCGGTACGCCGGCGCACCGAGGACGTCCCCGACGACGCCCGGGTGTTCGGCGGCAGCGACGACGGCGACGCCCGCAGCAGCAGCTTCGTCGGCCCGGACGAGGTGGTCGAGGCGCCCCGCTGACCCCGAACGGCGGATTCCGGCCCGCTCCCGCCTGCCCCGACTGGTCCCCGAACGCAGGATTGACCTGCCCCAACCCGGGGCATACAGCTCGGGACGTGGAAAGGGGGACGCCATGGCCGACGCCGTCAACAGCCGCCCGACCGGGCCGGCTGCCGAGCTCTCCACCGGCGAGCTGGTGCAGCGCGCGACCGAGCAGGTGTCGCGGCTGATCCGCGACGAACTCGCGCTGGCCCGGGCCGAGCTGACCGAGAAGGGCAAACACGCCGGCATCGGGGTGGGTCTCTTCGGCGGCGGCGGAGCGCTCGCGCTGTACGGGCTGGGCGCCCTGGTCGCCGCGGCCGTTCTGCTGCTCGCGCTGGTCGTACCGGCCTGGTTGGCCGCCCTGATCGTGGCGGTGGTGCTGTTCGCGCTCGCCGGCATCCTCGCGCTGGTCGGTAAGAACCAGGTCAAGCGGGCGGTGCCACCCGTTCCCACGGCGGCCGCGGACAGCGTGCGGGCCGACGTGGACGCGGTCACCACCGCCGTCAAGGACAGGGGACGGTCGTAATGGGCAGCGGGAACAACGGACAGGGCGATCCGGAGGCCCTGCGGCAGAACATCAGGCGGACCCGCGCCGAACTGGGCGAGACCGTGCAGGCGCTGGCCGGCAAGGCCGACGTGAAGGCGCGGATCAAGGATTCGGCGGCCCAGGCCTCGGCCCGGGTGCGCAGTCGGGCCGCCGAGAAGACCGCGCTGGTCCGTGAGCAGGCCGGCCAGACGGCCGAGCTGGTGCGGGACGCCGGGCGCGGTCCGGTCCCGTGGGCGGCGCTGGCCGCCGGCGCGGCGGCCGTGGTGGTGCTGATTCTGGTGGTACGAGGGAGGCGTAGGTGAGCAAGGCGATCAACAAGGTGGCCTACAAGCCGGTGGGCGTGTTGCTGGGCATCACCGCCGGCATGCTCGCCGGGGCGGTGTTCCGGCAGGTCTGGAAGGTGACGGCCGGCGACGGCGAGGCGCCCAGCGCCACCGACGAGGACCGGGGCTGGGGCGAGATCCTGGCCGCGGCGGCCCTGCAGGGCGCGATCTTCGCCGTCGTCCGCGCGGCCGTCGACCGGGGTGGTGCGGTCGGGGTCCGCCGACTGACCGGCCGCTGGCCCGACTGACCGACCAGCGAAGGTTACGGTCTGTCAGGTCACATGTCGGAGAATTTCGTCGGGTGGGGTGTACGAGTTTTTCCGTCCGTGATTTGCTGTTCCACGCTGTTGAGAGATGGCGTGGGTTGAGAGAAGTCCTCCTGTGTGGGGGCCGCCTCAGGCGCCGCTGCTCGAAAAACGGCCAACCGGCCGCACGGCGTGCTTGGCCGCCAGTTTCAGAAGGAGATACACATGGCGCAGGGAACCGTGAAGTGGTTCAACGCAGACAAGGGCTTCGGCTTCATCACCGTTGACGGTGGGGGTGCCGACGTGTTCGTCCACTTCTCGGCCATCCAGACCAGCGGCTACCGCACGCTGGAGGAGAACCAGCGGGTGGAGTTCGAGATCGCCCAGGGTCAGAAGGGTCCGCAGGCTGAGCAGGTGCGCCCCATCTGATCCAGCTCTGGCCGGCGACGCACCGGCCGGACACGTACCCTGTCGAGCCCCGCGGTCCGTCCGGACCGTGGGGCTCGATCTGTTCGTCCCGCCGGGACCGCGTCCGGTCTCACCGACGAGTGCCTCGACCGCGTAGGCGCAGTCCGAGGTAGAGGCAGGCCAGTCCGACCAGGACGACGACCGGGCCGACGATCGCCCAGACCGTCTCTCCGGTCAGCACGCTTCCCTCGACGTAGCCCAGACCCTGCAACGTCCACAGCGCGCCGAGGATGACGGCCAGCAGGCCGAGGGTGAGTGGCAGCCAGCCCTTCATCGCCTTCCCCTTTCCGGTTCGTGCTCAGGACCAGACCCTAGAGGATCGGACCCGGCGGTCCGGGCCCGCGGTGCCCAAGCCGGTCCCGTCCGCCGCCGGCACCCAGCGCCGATCGGGGTTGTGCCGGCCACCGGGCAGCTCTAGGCTTCAACAAGACGTACGTACGGTTTTCTCGTCTGGACGGTGCGCATGTGGGATCCGAAGAGCTACCTGCGGTACGGCGACGAGCGGTCCCGGCCGTTCCACGACCTCGTCGCCCGGATCTGCACGGCCGACCCGACCGAGGTGGTCGACCTGGGCTGCGGTCCGGGCACCCTCACCGTCGGACTCGCCGACCGCTGGCCGCGGGCCCGGATCGGCGGCCTCGACTCGTCCCCCGAGATGATCGCCGAGGCCCGCCGGCTCGGCTCGTCGGTCGACTTCAGGGTCGGCGACGTGACCGACTGGGTGCCCGGCCCCGAGGTCCGGGTGGTGCTGGCCAACGCGGTGCTGCAGTGGGTGCCCGGTCACGAGGAGCTGCTGCGCCGCTGGGCCGCGGCCCTCGCCCCGGGCAGTTGGCTGGCCGTGCAGGTGCCCGGCAACTTCGAGGCGCCCTCGCACCGGGCGCTGCGCGCCCTCGCCGGGCAGCCGCGCTGGCGGGACCGGGTGACCCCCCGGTTGCGCGCCGACCCGGTCCGGGAACCCGTCGAGTACGCCGCCCTGCTGGCCGCCGCCGGCTGCCGGGTGGATGCCTGGGAAACTACCTACGTGCACCTGCTCCCGACCGCCGGGACGGCCGAGCATCCGGTCCTCACCTGGATGGACGGCACCGCGCTGCGCCCGGTCCGGGCCGCCCTGGCCGGCGTCGACGACCGGGACTGGGTGGACTTCCGCCGCGCGCTCGGCGACCGCCTCGCCGAGGCGTACCCGGTCCGCGACGGGCAGGTGTACTTTCCGTTCCGCCGCGTCTTCGTCGTGGCCCGGGTGGGTACGCGTGCGGCCGGGTCGGCCGCGTCGCCACCGTCCGGGGCACCGGACGCCCGCTCGTAGGGAGAACCCGTGACCACCGACCTGTCGGGCTTCATCGCCGGGCTGCCCAAAGTGGAGCTGCACGTGCACCACGTCGGGTCCGCCTCGCCCCGGATCGTGGCCGAGCTGGCCGCCCGGCACGAGGGGCGTACCCCGGTGCCGGCCGACCCGGCCGCGCTCGCGGACTACTTCGCGTTCCGCGACTTCGCCCACTTCGTCGAGATCTACCTCAGCGTCGTCGACCTGATCCGGGACGCCGACGACGTCTGGCTGCTCACCCACGAGGTCGCCCGGGAGCTGGCCCGGCAGCGGGTCCGCTACGCGGAGCTGACCATCACGCCCTACTCGCACGTGCGCCGGGGCATCCCGGCGCCGGCCTTCTGCGAGGCGATCGAGGACGCCCGGCGGCGGGCCGAGGCCGACTTCGGCATCGCGCTGCGCTGGTGCTTCGACATCCCGGGCGAGGCCGGTCTGCCGGCCGCCGAGGAGACCCTGCGGATCGCCCTGGACGAGCGCCCGGACGGACTGGTCAGCTTCGGGCTCGGCGGGCCGGAGATCGGCGTGCCGAGGCCGCAGTTCAAGCCGTACTTCGACAAGGCACGGGCCGCCGGGCTGCGCTCGGTCCCGCACGCCGGCGAGACAACCGGCCCGGAGACCATCTGGGACGCGATCCGGGAGCTGGGCGCCGAGCGGATCGGCCACGGCACCTCCGCGGTACGGGACCCGCAACTGATGGCGTACCTCGCCGAGCGGCAGCTCCCGCTGGAGGTCTGCCCCACCTCCAACGTGCGGACCCGGGCCGTACCCAGCATCGACGAGCACCCGCTGCGGACGATGGTGGACGCCGGCCTGCTGGTGACCATCAACTCGGACGACCCGCCCATGTTCGGCACCAGCCTGGAGGCCGAGTACGCGGTGGCGGCCCGGTTGCTGGACGCCGGCCCGCGGGAACTCGCCGGGCTGGTCCGGAACGCGATCTCGGCGTCCTTCCTGTCCAGCGCGGAGAAGTCCCGGCTCGCCGCCGAGGTCGACCGCTACCTGGCCGGGGCGCCGACCGACTGAGCCGCCGGGCCGGCCGACCTCGGCCGACCGAGCCACCCGGGCGGGGTGGACGCTGACCCGGCGCGGTTTGCTGCGGGCGGCCGCGCCGGGTCAGCGGGTTCGGGCGACGGGTCGGGCCGGTCGGGTCGCCCGGGGGTCGACCCGACACGACCGGCGCGTCCTCGTCGACGCTCTCCGCCCGTCGTCTCGTACCGCTGGGTTGGGCTGCTGTGCGGGTTGGCGCGCGCGGCGGGAGCTGGTGTGGGGGACCGGTCCCGCCGCGCGCACGGCTCCACCGGGCCGGGTTGGGACGCAACTTCTGGGGCGTTGGCCCGGCGGAGCGGGTTGGGATCGCCTTCGATGTTGCCATCGTGGCGGGACGGACGGCGGGGGGTTAACCCAGACCTAAGCAAGACTTGCGCAAGGCTGAAAGATCTTCCGGCGCGACCCTGGTCGACGCGCGGTCCGGCTGGGTCAGCCGTCCGACTCCTTGGACCGGGACCACCGGCGTCCGGTCGTCTCGCGTTCCCGGGCCAGCCGGCCGACCAGCCCGAACCGGCTCACCTGGCGGGGGGCCGCCTCCGGGTCGCGCAGCAGCATCACCACGCTGGCCCCGCCGAGCCGGGCCCGGTCGATGCTGACCGACCCGTCGGCCTGCAGGGCCACCCGCCGGGCGATGTCCAGGCCCAGGCCGGTCGAGCCGCGGTCGCTGGCGCCCCGGCGCAGCGCCCGGTCCGGGTTGGCGATGCCGGCACCGGCGTCGTCGATCCGGATCGCCACGTAACCGTCCCGCCGCGAGACGGCCACCTCGAACGCGGTGCCCTGCGGGGTGTACCGGAAGACGTTGCCGAGCACCGCGTCCAGCGCCGCGGCCAGCTCGGCCCGGGGGACCGGGACCGGGATCCGCAACTGGGCGCCGAGCACCTTGTGCGGGCGGTTCTGGTCGCCGGCCAGCGCCGCCCAGAAGACCATCCGGTCGCGGACCACCTCGCTCGCGTCGCACATGCCGACGGCGACCTCCTGGGCCACCGTCTTGCGGGTGGTGTTGATCAGTACGTCGATCTCACCCTCCAGCGTGACGATGGCCTGCCGGATCCGGCGGATCGTCCGACGCCGGTCGAGTTCGGCCTCGCTGAACGAGCCGACGCTGGTGTCGTCGGAGTCCAGCGCGTCGGCGTCCAGCCGCAGCACGGTCAACGGCGTGCGCAGCCGGTGCGACAGGTCGGCGACGAGTTCCCGCTCGTCGGTGCGCGAGGCGACCAGCCGGTCGGCCATCCGGTTGAAGGCGTACCCGGCCTCGGCCAGCTCCCGCGGGCCGCCCGGTTCGATGCGTACCCCGAGGTCGCCGTCGCCGACCGCCATCGCCGCCTGGACCAGCGTCCGGGCCGAGCGGACCGCCCGGCCGGCCAGCCGGTCCACGACGACGACCGAGGCCACCACCAGGCCGGCCGCGACCACCGCCAGCGTGACCCAGGTGCCCGTGGCCCCGGCGTCCAGCGCCGAGTCGGGCACGAACACCTCGACCACCGCGGTCCGGTCGCCCAGCACCACCGGCTCCAGCCGCACCACCCCGCCGGCCACGTCGACCACCTGCGGGGCGCGGTCACCGGCGGCCAGCGCCACGTCCTTCGGATCGGCCCGACCCGGTCCACCGAGGTCCAACCCGTGCACGACCACCCGCCGCGCCGGGTCGTCCGAACTGCCGGCGACCGCCCGCTGCCGGGCCTTCGGGTCGGCGGTGGCGGTGAGCGCGCCGACCACCACCGCGCTGCGCCGCGCGGCGTCGGCCAGGGCCTCCCGGCGGGTGTCCTGCTGGAGCGTGATCCCGAGCGGGACGAGGAACACCAACGCCACGATCGACGTCATGCCGGCGCCGAGGTAGGCCAGCGCCAGCCTCAGTCCGGTGCCACCAGCCGGAATCCGACCCCCCGCACGGTGCGCAGGTAGCGAGGCTTCGCCGCGGACTCGCCCAGCTTGCGGCGCAGCCAGTACAGATGCACGTCGATTGTCTGGTCCTCGCCGACCGATGGCTGCCGCCATACCTCCTCCAAGAGTTCCCGGCGGGACACTACCCGGCCGGGTCGGGCCGCGAGATAGGCCAGCAGGTCGAATTCCTTGCGGGTCAGCGCGAGCGCGACCCCGTCGAGCTGGGCGCTGCGCTCGCCGACGTCCACCCGCAGACCGCCCACCTCGTGCACCGCCGGCTGTACCGTACGGCTCGCCCGGCCGGCCCGGCGCAGCACGGTGGTGATCCGGGCGTCCAGGTGGGCGCCGGTGAACGGTTTGACCATGTAGTCGTCGGCGCCGGCGCGCAGCAGCCGGACGATCGCCTGCTCGTCGTCCCGGGCGGTGGCGATGATGATCGGGACGTCGGTGATCCCGCGCAGCATCCGCAGCGCGTCGGAGCCGTCCAGGTCGGGCAGGCCCAGGTCCAGCACCACCAGGTCGGGTGTCTCCGCCGCGACCCGGCGCAGCGCGTCGAGCGCCGTGCCGACCGCGTGCACCGCGTGTCCCCGGTCGGCCAGGGACCGCAGCATCGCGCCGCGAACGACGTGGTCATCCTCGACCAGGAGTACCGTGGCCACCCCAAGACCGTACTGCCCGTGGCAAGTCGCGCCGGAGCGCGGTGCCCCGGCGGCCGGCGTGTCCGCCGGTTCGGCCCGCCACCGACCGTCCGTACGGCCCGTCCCTCGCCGGCCCGTACGACCGAATGGCGGCGATATCGTCCGTTCGGCCCGGTTACGGCAGCCGGAGCACCCAGCGGTACGCCTGCACCAGGCCGGTGTCGAAGCCGGCCGCCGAGCCCCAGAGGAAGAGCCGGAACCGGCGGTACAACGGCTCGCCCCAGCGGGCGACGACCTCCTCGCGGGCGGCGTCCAGCCGCAGCGCCCACTCCCGGCAGGTCAGGTAGTAGTTGTGCCGGTCGTCGGCCACCGACAGCAGCTCGAACGGCGACCGGGCCACCTGGCGCAGGTACTGGTGCAGCAGCAGCGGCGCCGAGTTGCCGGGATAGATGTAGCGCTTCAGGAACGTGGAGGCCAGGTGCTTGCGCCGCATGGCCAGCGCGTCCAGGTAGACCCGACCACCGGGACGCAGCAGTTCGGCGTACTTGCGCAGGGTGGTCCGGTAGTCGGGCAGGTGCTCGGTGACGCCCATGTTGACGATGGCGTCGAACTTGCGCTCGTCGGTGTAGCCGAAGATGTGCTGGCGGACCACCGTCACCGGCAACCGTTCGCGGACGAACAGGTCCTTCAGGTAGCGCTCCGACTCGGCCGCCAGGGTGGTGGTGGTGACGTCGATGCCGCGCCGGGCCGCGTGCTCGGCGAACGCGCCCCACCCGCCGCCGACCTCCAGCACCCGGTCGCCCGGCCGCACCCCGATCGCCTCGATGGCCAGGTCCATCTTGCGGGTCATCGCGTCCTCGAGCGGCTCGTCGTCGCTGGCGAAGACGCCCTCGGTGTAGCAGCGGTGCCGCCGGTCGAGAAAGGTCAGGAAGAACTCGCTGTCCTCGTCGTAGTGCTGCGAGATGGCCCGCCGGTCGTGTTCCTTGCGCCCCTTCAGCAGCGCGCCGGGGGTGAACCGGCTGAGGAACGCGATCGGGTGGAAGTCGTTGAAGAAGTCCCGCATCTTCAACGCCGCGGCGAGGTCACCCTCCACGTCCAGCCAGCCCTGCAGGTAGGCGACGGCCACGCTGAACTGGTCGAGTCCGGCGAGGGCCCGCTCGCCGCGCGGGTCGGTGGCGCGGATCGTGAACAAGGGCTCACCCGTGCCGAACGGGTGGACCGGGCCACCCACCGTCGCGACGGCGAAGGGCATCTCGGGTCGGCTGGCGAAGAACGTCTCGTACCGGCGTTGAAGTGCTCGTACGGTGTCTGTGGCGGCCACGGCGTCAATCTAACCCGCGACACCGGGCGGCGCCTGCCGTCCAACTGGATGACTACCCGGTATGCACGCGGGCACCCGACCGGTACCCTGTGCGCGGGGATTCGTTGCGGGATCGGAACCGCGGTGGATGGGCACGGGGGTGTCGAATGGGCGTCGCCAGGCGTCGACTGTTGGGTGGAGCGCTGGTCGCCGCGGGGGGTGCGGTCGTCGGCGGCGCGGCCACCGCGCTGTGGCCGTTGCTCGGCCCGGACCGGCTGCCGATCAGCGGCGGGTACGCCCCGGCCGGCGTGGCGCGCACCTGGTCGCCGCGCGGGCAGGTGCAGGTGCACTGGCACGTCCCCACGGACGAGCCGCTGGTCGCGCTCACCTTCGACGACGGTCCCGGGCCGTGGACCCCGATGGTGCTCGACGCACTGGACCGGGCCGACGCCCCGGCCACCTTCTTCATGGTCGGCGAGCGGCTCACCCGTGCCCCGGAACTGGTCCGGGGTCGGCTGGACCGGCACGAGGTCGGCAACCACACCTGGGCGCACCGCGATCTCGCCCAACTCGACGAGGCGGGCGTACGGGACCAACTGACCCGGACCCACGACGCGATCCACCGGCTGCTCGGCCGGTCGCCCACCCTGATGCGGCCGCCCTGGGGGCACCTCGGCGGCAGCACGCTCACCGTGGTCGACGAACTCGGCTACGACGTGGTGATGTGGTCCCAGCAGATGCGCGAGACGATGTTCCAGGCCGACCCGCCGGCCCAGGTCCGGGACATCGTCGACAACGCCAAACCCGGGACCATCGTGCTGGCCCACGACGTCGGCGGCCCCGACCGGCTGGTCGCGCTGCGCCAGATCGGCGCGTTCATCGACGGTTTCCGGGCCCGCGGCCTGAAGCCGGTCACCGTCTCGGAGTTGCTCGCCGCCCGCCGGTCCGGCCCGCCCGGGCCGTCGCCCGCGGGGCGGTGACCGCTCCGGAGGTTGGGCCGACCCGGGCGCCGGATAGCATCGCAGCAGCCGAGCATCCGGCGTCGCCTGGTTCGTCCCTACTTAAGGAGTTCCCGTGTCCGCACCGTCCAGCCCTGTTGTGACCGACCCCGTCGTCGTCGCGGCCGGGACGACGGCGGCCGACGCGGTGGCCGCGGCGGGCCTGCCGGCGAGCGGCCCGAAGGCCGTCGTGGTGGTCCGCGAACTCGACGGTCCGGACGCCGGCCGGCTGCGCGACCTGGACTGGGCGCCGACCGCCGACGCCCGGGTCGAGCCGGTCGCCCTCAACTCGCCGGACGGGCTGAACGTGCTGCGGCACTCCACCGCCCACGTGCTCGCCCAGGCGGTGCAGGACGTCTTCCCCGAGGCCAAGTTGGGCATCGGCCCGCCGATCGAGAACGGCTTCTACTACGACTTCGACGTGTCCCGGCCGTTCCAGCCGGAGGATCTCGGCAAGCTCGAGAAGCGGATGCAGGAGATCATCAAGTCCGGCCAGCGGTTCCGCCGACGCCGGTTCGACGGCGTCGAGCAGGCCCGCGCCGAACTCGCCGCCGAGCCGTACAAGTTGGAGCTGATCGAGGTCAAGGGCGAGGGGCTGGACTCGGCCGAGGTGATGGAGGTCGGCGGCGGCGAGCTGACCATCTACGACAACCTGGCCGCGAACGAGGACAAGGTCTGCTGGTCCGACCTGTGTCGTGGCCCGCACCTGCCGAACACCCGGTTGATCGGCGCCTTCAAGCTGATGCGCTCGGCCGCCGCCTACTGGCGCGGATCGGAGAAGAACGCGCAGCTGCAACGGGTCTACGGCACCGCGTGGCCGACCCGGGACGAGCTCAAGGCGTACCTGAAGTTGCTGGAGGAGGCGGCCCGGCGCGACCACCGCAAGCTCGGCGCGGACCTGGACCTGTTCAGCTTCCCGGACGAGATCGGCTCGGGTCTGGCGGTCTTCCACCCCAAGGGCGGGATCGTCCGGCGGGAGATGGAGAACTACTCCCGGCTCAAGCACGAACAGGCCGGCTACCAGTTCGTCAACACCCCGCACATCACCAAGGAACAGCTCTTCCTGACCTCGGGCCACCTGCCGTACTACGCGGACACCATGTTCCCGCCGATGCACCTGGAGGGCGCGGACTACTACCTCAAGGCGATGAACTGCCCGATGCACTGCCTGATCTTCCGGGCGCGCGGGCGGTCCTACCGGGAGCTGCCGCTGCGGTTCTTCGAGTTCGGCACGGTCTACCGGTACGAGAAGTCCGGTGTGGTGCACGGGCTGACCCGGGTACGCGGGCTGACCATGGACGACTCGCACATCTTCTGCACCCGGGAGCAGATGGCCGGCGAGCTGACCTCGCTGCTGCGCTTCGTCCTGGACCTGCTGGCCGACTACGGCCTGGACGACTTCTACCTGGAACTGTCCACCCGGGACGACTCGCCGAAGTTCATCGGCTCGGACGAGGACTGGGACGCGGCCACCGAGGCGCTGCGGGCGGCGGCCGAGGACTCCGGCCTGGACCTGGTCCCCGACCCGGGCGGCGCGGCGTTCTACGGGCCCAAGATCTCCGTACAGGCCAAGGACGCGATCGGCCGGACCTGGCAGATGTCCACCATCCAGGTGGACTTCAACTTTCCGAAGCGGTTCGACCTGGAGTACCAGGCCGCCGACGGCAGCCGGCAGCGACCCGTCATGATCCACCGGGCGCTGTTCGGCTCGATCGAGCGGTTCTTCGGCGTGCTCACCGAGCACTACGCCGGCGCCTTCCCGGCCTGGCTGTCGCCGGTGCAGGTGGTCGGCATCCCGATCCGCGAGGAGCACGGGGCACACCTGGACGAGTTCGTCCGGCTGCTGCGGGCCGAGGGGATCCGGGCCGAGGTGGACGCCTCCGACGACCGGATGCAGAAGAAGATCCGCACCGCCCAGCAGCAGAAGATCCCGTTCATGGCGATCGCCGGCGACGACGACGTGGCCGCGGATGCCGTGTCGTTCCGCTACCGGGACGGTTCACAGCGCAACGGCGTGCCGCTGGCCGAGGCGGTCGCACACGTGGTGGACGTGGTCCGGTCCCGGACCAACGCCGGCCCGTCCGCCGAACCCGCCGCCTGAGTACACCCGGGCCGCCTACCTGACCGGTCCGGATGGGTGGGACCCGGTGCGGTGCTCGTAGGATCGCCGTGTGACTGGGGCGCGACGGCACACCGACACCGACCCGACCGACGGAACGGCCACCGGCCTGGCGGACGGCCTGGAACGGCTGTGGACGCCACACCGGATGACCTACATCAGCGGCCAGGACCGGCCCGCCGAGGGCTACGAACAGCCCACCGGCTGCCCGTTCTGCCTGGCCCCGGATCGGGAGGGCGCGGACAGCCTGGTGGTCGCCCGGGGCGAGCACGTGTTCGTGGTGCTCAACCTCTACCCGTACAACCCGGGTCACCTGCTGGTCTGCCCGTACCGGCACGTGGCGGACTACCCGGACCTGCACGGCGACGAGACGGCCGAACTGGCCGCCTTCACCCAGACCGCGATGCGGGTGGTCCGCACCGTCAGCGCCGCGCACGGCTTCAACATCGGGATGAACCAGGGCACCGTCGCCGGTGCGGGCATCGCCGCGCACCTGCACCAGCACGTGGTGCCCCGCTGGGGCGGGGACGCGAACTTCATGCCGGTCATCGGCCGGACGAAGGTGCTGCCGCAACTGCTCACCGACACTCGTGACCTTTTGGCGGGCGCCTGGCCGGCCGGCTGAGCCGTACGCTCCGAGCGTGCTGAAATCCGTACCGCGTGGTGGCCTCGCCGCCGCGCTCGTCGTCGTGACCCTGCTGACCGGCTGCCGGGACGCCGCAACCCCGGCCGCCCGGTGGCATGCCCCCGAGACCGGCGGCGGGTCGTCGTCGGCGGCCGTTCCGCCCGACGCCGTCGAACTGCGGCTCGCCTTCGCCGGGGACGTGCACTTCATGGACCGCACCCGGCCGTTGCTGCGCGACCCGGCGACCGCCTTCGGCCCGATCGCCGACACCCTGCGGGACGCCGACCTCACCGTGGTCAACCTGGAGACGGCGGTCACCGAGCGCGGCACCCCGCAACCCAAGACCTTCCACTTCCGGGCGCCGACCACCGCCTACGACGCGGTACGGGCGGCCGGGGTGGACGCCGTCTCGATCGCGAACAACCACACCCTCGACTACGGCCAGGTCGGGTTGCTGGACACCCTGGACTCCGCCCGGCGCGCCGGTTTCCCGGTCTTCGGCGCCGGCCGCGACGCCGACCAGGCGTACGCGCCGTGGCTGACCACCGTGCGTGGGGTCCGGATCGCGGTGCTGGGGATGTCGCAGATCAGCGAACTGGCCAGCCAGTGGCAGGCGACACCGACCCGGCCCGGGATCGCCATGGCGTTCGACACCAAGCGGGCCGTCGCCGCGGTGGCGGCCGCCCGCAAGCAGGCCGACCTGGTCATCGTCTACCTGCACTGGGGGGTCGAGGGCAATCCCTGTCCGAGCGCGCAGATGAAGGCGTTCGCGCCGAAGCTGGCGGCCGCCGGGGCGGACATCGTGGTCGGCACGCACGCGCACACCCTGCTGGCCGACGGCTGGCTGGGCCGCACCTACGTGCACTACGGGCTCGGCAACTTCCTCTGGTGGAGCGGCCTGAACAGCCCGGACTCGGGGGTGCTCCAGCTCACCGTCCGGGGCCGGCAGGTGATCCGCAACGAGTTCCGGCCGGCGACCGTCTCGGACACCGGGCAGCCGGTGCTGGTCACCGGGGCGGCGGAACGGAAGATCCGCGACAAGCTGACCGTCAACCAGCGGTGCACCGGCCTGAGCCGCACCCCCGGCTGATCGACCCGGCCCGCCACCACCGGCAACCCGGCCCGCCGGCGCGGACCGGGCCACCGGTACGTCACTGGTTCGCGGCGTGTTCCTTGCGGACCTGGTCCACCAGGTGACCGGGCATCGGCTCGTAGCGGACGAAGGACCGGGTGAAGGTGCCCGCCCCGGAGGTCATCGAGCGCAGCTCGACGGCGTACCGGACGAGTTCGGTGGCCGGCACCTCGGCGCGGACCAGGGTGCGCTCGTGCCCGGCCGGGTCGGGCTCGGTGCCCAGCACCCGGCCGCGCCGGCCGGACAGGTCGCTCATCACGCCGCCGACCGAGCCGTCCGGGACCCGGATCACCACCTCGTCCACCGGTTCCAGCAGGGTCACCTGCCCCTTCTCGGCGGCGTCCCGCAGGGCCAGCGCGCCCGCCGTCTGGAACGCCGCGTCGGACGAGTCCACGCTGTGCGCCTTGCCGTCCACCAGGGTCACCCGTACGTCCACCACCTGGTGCCCGGCGACCAGGCCGCGTTCCAGCTGGGCGCGGACGCCCTTCTCCACGGAGGGGATGTAGTTGTGCGGGACCGCACCGCCGACCACCCGTTCGGCGAACTCGAAGCCCGCGCCGCGGGGCAGCGGTTCCACCTCGATGTCGCAGACGGCGTACTGACCGTGCCCGCCGGACTGCTTGACGTGCCGGCCGTGCCCCTTCGAACCGGCCGCGAAGGTCTCCCGCAGCGCCACCCGGACCGGCTCGGTGTCCAGTTCGACGCCGCCGCCGCGCAGCCGGTCGAGCACCACGTCGGCGTGCGCCTCACCCATGCACCACAGCACCAGTTGGTGGGTCTCCGGGTTGCGCTCCAGCCGCATCGTCGGGTCACCGGCCACCAGCCGGGCCAGGTTCTTGGCCAGCGCGTCCTCGTCGGCCCGGGACCGGGCGACGACGGCGACCGGCAGCAGCGGTTCGGGCATGTCCCACGGCTCGACCAGCAGCGGCTCCTCCCGGCCGGAGATGGTGTCCCCGGTCTCGGCGCTGCCCGACTTGGTGATCGCGCAGATGTCGCCCGCGACGCAGTACGGAACCTCCCGCAGGGTCGCGCCCAGCGGCGAGTACACGTGCGCGACCCGCTCGTCGGCGTCGTGGTCGGGGTGCCCGCGCTGCTCCATCCCGTGCCCGCAGATGTGCAGCGTCTGATCCGGCCGCAGGGTGCCGGAGAAGACCCGGACCAGGGACACCCGCCCGACGTGCCGGTCGATCGTCGTCTTGACCACCTCGGCGACCAGCGGACCGGCCGGGTCGCAGGTCAGCGGCGGGTACGGCGAGCCGTCCACCCCGGTGACCACGGGCAGTTCGTGCTCCGGCGGGGCGGGGAACCCGGCCGTGAGCACCTCGAGCAGCGCGTCCAGGCCGAGGCCGGTCTCCGCGCAGACCGGCACCACCGGGTAGAAGTGGCCGCGCGCCACCGCCTTCTCCAGATCGTCGATCAGCACCTGGACCTCGATCTGTTCGCCGCCGAGGTAGCGGTCCATCAGGGTCTCGTCCTCGCTCTCGGCGATGATCCCCTCGATCAGCTCGTTGCGGGCCTCGTCGATGGCCGGCAGGTGCTCCGGGTCGGGCTCGCGCACGGCCGGCGGGTAACCGGCGGAGTAGTCGAAGACCCGCTGCGTGATCAGGCCGAGCAGGCCGGCCACGGACACCCCGTCGTCGCCGAGCATCGGCAGGTACAGCGGCAGGACGTTGTCGTCGAACACCCGCTGGCACAGCGCCACCGTCTCGTCGAAGTCGGCCCGCTGGTGGTCCAGCCGGGCCACGGCGACCGCCCGCGGCATGTCGACGGCGGCGCACTCCTCCCACAGCGCGGCGGTGGCCGCGTCCATCCCGTCGACCGCCGAGACCACGAACAGGGCGGCGTCGGCCGCCCGGAGGCCGGCCCGCAGTTCGCCGACGAAGTCGGCGTACCCGGGGGTGTCCAGCAGATTGATCTTCACGCCCCGGTGCGTCACCGGCGCGCAGGCCAGGCTGACCGAGCGCTGCTGCCGGACGGCCGCGGGGTCGTGGTCGCACACCGTGGTGCCCTCGGTGACTGTGCCGGCCCGCCCGATCGTGCCGGTGACCGCCAACAGGGCCTCGACCAGAGTGGTCTTGCCGGCGCCGGAATGACCGACGAGCACCACGTTGCGAACCCTGTCGGGCTCGTCCACCACCGGTACCGGACCGGTGACTCCCTTCTCCTGACTTTTCTGCGCCATCGACGGGCCTCCCTAGCCGGTGGTTGTGGGCGACCGCCGCGCGACGACGAGGAGGAACGACCCGGGGCGAAACCGCGGCGATATCCTCGGCCGACCCGTCGCGCGCCGTTCACCTGAAGTGTGTCCGGGTGAGGTAGCTCACGTTTCCCTGCACTGATCCCACACCCGCGACGGGCCGTACACAACCCCGCCGCGCGAAGTAAGCGGACCGTCCGTACCGGTGGGTCGCGGCCGACCGTTATCGTGGGACCGCCATGGCGAAGATCTTCCAAGTGTCCGCACGTGCCGGGATGACCCGAGTCATCGAACCGGTCGCCCGCCGGTTGCTGCGCGCCGGCGTGTCACCCAACGCGGTGACCGTCGCCGGTACGACCGGCGTGCTGGTCGGGGCGCTGGGTCTCGGCGCCCGCGGCCACCTGGTCGCCGGCGCCCTGGTGGTCACCTTCTTCGCCCTCACCGACCTGCTCGACGGCACGATGGCCCGGCTGTCCGGCGGCTCCACCCGGTTCGGGGCGTTCCTCGACTCCAGCGCCGACCGGCTCGCCGACGGGGCCGTGTTCGGCGCGGTCGCCTACTGGCTGGCCACCCG
Organism: Micromonospora zhanjiangensis; assembly: GCF_042650605.1. Taxonomy (NCBI): domain Bacteria; kingdom Bacillati; phylum Actinomycetota; class Actinomycetes; order Micromonosporales; family Micromonosporaceae; genus Micromonospora; species Micromonospora zhanjiangensis. Next base: position 202,893 of record NZ_JBHSBN010000004.1, read on the forward strand.
GGGCGACCACTGGGGCGTCGCCGCGGCCCTGATCTGTCTGGTCCTCGGTGGGCTGGTGTCCTACGTCAAGGCGCGGGCCGAGGGTCTGGGCATGACCGCGAACGTCGGCGTCGCCGAGCGGACCGAGCGGCTGGTCATCGTCGGGGTTGGTGGCCTGCTCACCGGCTTCGGCCTGTCCTGGGCCCTGGTCGCGGCGCTGTGGCTGCTGGCCGCCCTGTCGCTGTTCACCGTCGCCCAGCGGGTCCGGCACGTGTACGCCCAGGCGCAGCGGTCCGGGCACCCCGAGGCCGACGCGTGAGCCGGCTCGCCGACCTGGGCTACGCCGCCGGCTGGCGACTGGTGCGCGCCCTGCCCCGGCCGGTGGCCGCCGCGGCCTTCCGGGCCGGCGCGGACCGGGCGTACCGCAAGCGCGGCCGGCGGGTCGACCGGCTCGCCGGCAACCTGCGCCGGGTGGTCGGGCCGGACCTGCCGCCGCAGCGGCTGGAGGAACTGGTCCGGCGCGGCCTGCGCTCGTACGCCCGGTACTACCTGGAGGCGTTCCGGCTGCCGTCGCAGTCCCGCGACCAGCTCCGCGACGGGTTCCGGCTGGAACGGCACGAGCTGCTGGGCGCCGACGTGGCGGCCGGCCGGGGCGCGGTGGTGGCGTTGCCGCACGCCGGTAACTGGGACGCCGCCGGGGCCTGGGTGGCCGCGATGGGCTGGCCGCTGACCACGGTCGCCGAGCGGCTCAAGCCGGAGAGCGTCTACCAGCGGTGGTTGGCCTTCCGCCGGCAGCTCGGCATGGAGATCATCCCGTTGACCGGCGGCCAGCAGCCGCCGTTCACGGTGCTGGCCGACCGGATCGCCCAGGGGCACGTGGTGCCGCTGCTGGCCGACCGGGACCTGTCCGCCCGAGGCATCGAGGTGCGGTTCTTCGACGGTCGTACCCGGATGCCGGCCGGCCCGGCGATGCTGGCCATCCGGACCGGGGCACCGCTCTACGTCGCCTCACTCTGGTACGAACCGGACGGACCGCGCGGCCTGCTCGAAGGGCCCCTGGCGATACCGGACCCGGACAGCGGGACGTTGCAGGAGCGGGTGGCCGAGCTGACCCAGCGGATCGCCGACCGGTTGGCCGCCGGAATCGCCCGGCATCCGGAAGACTGGCACATGCTGCAGCGGATGTGGATCGACGAGCCCGCGACACCGGCGGACGACGGACTGGCCGAGCCGGTCGCCCGCAAGCCGGTCATCGGGCCGCCGACCGCCGGTTCGGCCTGAGGGGGAGGGGCGCAGTGCGGATCGGCATCGTGTGCCCGTACTCCTTCGACGTCCCCGGCGGGGTGCAGAACCACGTGATGGATCTCGCCGAGGCCCTGATCAATCTCGGTCACCAGGTGAGCGTGCTCGCGCCGGCCGACGAGGACTCGGCGCTGCCGTCGTACGTGGTGCCGGCCGGGCGGGCGGTGCCGCTGCCGTACAACGGGTCGGTGGCCCGGATCGCGTTCGGCCCGGTCTCCACCGCCCGGGTACGCCGCTGGCTGGCCCGCGGCGACTTCGACGTGCTGCACGTGCACGAGCCGCTGACGTTGAGCCTGTCGTTGCTGGCCGTGCTCTCCGCCCGCGGGCCGGTGGTGGCGACCTTCCACACCGCGCTGACCCGGTCCCGGGCGCTCGCCGTCGCGCAGGGCATCCTGCAACTGGTCCTGGAGCGGGTCACCGCGCGGATCGCGGTCAGCGCGCTGGCCCGCAAGGTGCAGGTGGAACACCTGGACGGCGGCGCGGTGGAGATCCCCAACGGGGTGGCGGTGGCCAAGTTCGCGCACGCCGACCCGTTGCCGGACTGGCCCGGCGCCGGCGGCGCGCTGGGCTTTCTCGGCCGGTTCACCGAGCCGCGCAAGGGCTTCCCGGTGCTGCGGGACGCGTTCGTGCCGCTGGCCCGGGAACGGCCCGGGCTGCGGTTGCTGGTCGCCGGGCCGGGCGACGCCGACGACCTCTACGACCGGATGCCGCCCGATCTGCACGCCCGGGTGGTCTTCCTGGGCCGGGTGTCCGAGTCGGACAAGGCCCGGATGCTGCGCAGCGTGGACCTGTACGTCGCGCCGAACACCGGCGGCGAGTCGTTCGGGATGATCCTGACCGAGGCGATGGCCGCCGGCACCACCGTCGTGGCCAGCGACCTCGACGCGTTCCGGCGGGTCCTCGACGGGGGCCGGGCCGGCCGGTTGTTCCCCACCGGCGACCCGGTGGCGCTGCGCCGTACGCTGGCCGAGCTGCTGGACGACCCGCCGGCCCGGGCCGGCCTGTCCGGGTGCGCGGCGCAGGTGGTGGCGGGCTACGACTGGCCGACGGTGGCCCGGCGGGTGCTGGAGGTCTACGCCACCGCGATCGAGGCGACCGACGGACGGGTCATCGACCAGGAGTGGGCCGAGCCGGGCTGACCGACCGGGCCGGCCGACCGATTCGACCGGTTCGACCGGTTCGGCCGGTTCGACCGGTTCGACCGGGCCGAGCGGGCCGAGCCACCGAGCGGAAACGGAGCGACACTACGATGCCGGGCATGTGGTGGGTGGTGGGCGCGGTCGTCGTGGTGGCGCTGGTCTCGGCGTACCTGATCTGGACCGCCGGCCGGGTGGACCGGCTGCACACCCGGGTGGAGGCGGCCGCCCGGGCGCTCGACGCGCACCTGCTGCGCCGGGCGGCGGCGGCCGCGGTGTTGGCCGAGGAGCGCTTCGCGCTCGAGCTGTACGCCGCGGCGCAGATCGCCCTGGGCGCCGGCCCGGACGAGCGGGAGGCCGCCGAGAACGACCTGACCCGCCAGCTGCGGGCCACGTCCCTGCCGGGCGACGTACCGACCGCGGTGGCGGTGGTGGCGGCCAGCCGCCGGCTCGCGCTGGCCCGCCAGGTGCACACCGATCTGGTACGCGACGCCCTGTCGGCGCGCGACCGGCCGGTGGTCCGGGTGTTGCGGATGGCCCGCAAGCACGACCGGCCGGCCTACTTCGACATCGACGACCCGACCATCGAGCCGCGCCCCTCGGACCTACGGGTGGCCTGACGGGCGGGGTCCCGCGCCCGGTCGCCCACCGTGCGAATTCTGGGCGGAACGTCCGTATTTTTGGTGGTGGTGACGCGGGCCACTGAGCAGGCCACCGGGGTGTCGATTGGCCGTGGTTCGGCGTTGGACCCCGGCATAGCATCCATTCGAAGGCACCCCCACCCGTCCTGAGGAGCGAGAACCCGTGTCCGAGGTCAGCGCGCAGTCCGCCACCACCCCCGTCATCGGCACCGCCCGCGTGAAGCGGGGGATGGCCGAGATGCTGAAGGGCGGCGTGATCATGGATGTGGTCACCCCCGAGCAGGCCAAGATCGCCGAGGACGCCGGCGCGGTCGCGGTGATGGCGCTGGAGCGGGTGCCCGCCGACATCCGCGCCCAGGGCGGCGTGTCCCGGATGAGCGACCCCGACATGATCGACGGGATCATCAACGCGGTCTCCATCCCGGTGATGGCCAAGGCCCGGATCGGGCACTTCGTCGAGGCGCGGGTCCTCCAGGCGCTCGGCGTGGACTACGTCGACGAGTCCGAGGTGCTCACCCCGGCCGACTACGCCAACCACATCGACAAGTGGGCGTTCACGGTGCCGTTCGTCTGCGGCGCCACCAACCTGGGCGAGGCGCTGCGCCGGATCACCGAGGGCGCCGCCATGATCCGCTCCAAGGGCGAGGCCGGCACCGGCGACGTCTCCAACGCGACCACCCACATGCGGAAAATCGGCGGCGAGATCCGCCGGCTCACCTCGCTCTCCGCCGACGAGTTGTACGTCGCGGCCAAGGAGCTGCAGGCGCCGTACGAGCTGGTCAAGGAGGTCGCCGAGACGGGCAAGCTGCCGGTCGTGCTGTTCACCGCGGGCGGCATCGCCACCCCGGCCGACGCGGCCATGATGATGCAGCTCGGTGCCGAGGGCGTCTTCGTCGGCTCGGGCATCTTCAAGTCCGGCAACCCGGCCCAGCGGGCCGCCGCCATCGTCAAGGCCACCACCTTCCACGACGACCCGGAGATGCTGGCCAAGGTCTCCCGCGGGCTCGGCGAGGCGATGGTCGGCATCAACGTCGACGAGATCCCGCAGCCGCACCGCCTGGCCGAGCGGGGCTGGTGACCCGACCGGTCGGTGGCGACCGGTGACCTGCCCGGCTGGACACGGTCGGTGATCCGACCGGTCGGGCGCGGCCGGTGCCTTCCCGACCGCTGCCTTCCGACCGGTCGACGACCCGCCGGCGACCTCGACGGAAGGGCCCGCGCCGCGGGCCCTTCCACCACACCTGGAGGTACGAACGTGACGGCACCCGTGATCGGTGTGCTCGCCCTGCAGGGGGACGTCCGGGAACACGTCGCCGCCCTGACCGGCGCCGGCGCCCAGGCCCGCCCGGTCCGCCGCCCGGCCGAGCTGGACGCGGTCGACGGGCTGGTCATCCCCGGCGGCGAGTCCACCACGATCAGCAAGCTCGCCGACATCTTCGAGCTGCGCGAGCCGATCGACAAGCGGATCGCCGGCAGCATGCCGGTCTACGGCTCCTGCGCCGGCATGATCATGCTGGCCCGGGAGGTTCTCGACGGCCGCCCCGACCAGCGCGCCTTCGCGGGCATCGAGATGACCGTCCGGCGCAACGCGTTCGGCCGGCAGGTCGACTCGTTCGAGGCGCCGGTGGCGATCGACGGCGTCGACGGCGACCCGTTCCACGCGGTGTTCATCCGCGCGCCCTGGGTCGAGCGGGTCGGCGACGGGGTCGAGGTGCTGGGCCGGGTCACCGACGGCCCGGCGGCCGGCCGGATCGTCGCCGTCCGGCAGGAGAACCTGCTGGCCACCTCGTTTCATCCGGAACTCACCGGTGACCTGCGGCTGCACGCGTACTTCGTGGACCTGGTCCGCGCGGCCGGGGCGTCCGGCCCGGTTTGGGCGCGAAGCGGCCGCTGACGGATTTGGTTTGGTGCTATTTGTCCCGTCTGTCCGGTGCCGGCCGTCGGTATCGAGTGCGGCGCGTGACACTCGCCTGACGGACGTCGGTAGGATTGCCGAGATTCGGCAGGGCCATCTGCCCGCCACGGCTTCCACCAGAGCTGACCGGGGACACTCCGCGTACGCCGGCAGGAGCGGGGCGCGAGCGGTGCGGTCGATGCAGACGGCGGGTAGCAACGGAGGTAACAGATGTCCGGCCACTCAAAGTGGGCGACGACCAAGCACAAGAAGGCGGTCATCGACGCCAAGCGCGGCAAGATGTTCGCCAAGCTGATCAAGAACGTCGAGGTGGCCGCCCGTACCGGTGGTGGTGACCCCGCCGGCAACCCGACACTGTACGACGCGATCCAGAAGGCCAAGAAGAACTCGGTCCCCAACGACAACATCGACCGCGCGGTCAAGCGCGGCTCCGGCCTGGAGGCCGGCGGCGCCGACTGGCAGACCGTGATGTACGAGGGCTACGGCCCCAACGGCGTGGCCCTGCTGATCGAGTGCCTCACCGACAACCGCAACCGGGCCGCCACCGAGGTGCGCACCGCGCTGACCCGCAACGGCGGTTCGCTGGCCGACGCCGGCTCGGTGTCGTACATGTTCACCCGCAAGGGCGTGGTGCTCGTCCCCAAGGAGGGCACCACCGAGGACGACGTGATGATGGCCGTGCTGGACGCCGGCGCCGAGGAGGTCAACGACCTCGGCGAGGCGTTCGAGGTGGTCTCCGAGCCGGGTGACCTGCTCGCCGTCCGGTCCGCCCTGCAGGACGCCGGCATCGAGTACGAGTCGGCCGAGTCCTCGCTCATCCCCAGCGTCAACGTGCCGCTGGACGAGGAGGGCGCGCGCAAGATCTTCAAGCTGATCGACGTGCTGGAGGACTGCGACGACGTGCAGAACGTCTACGGCAACTTCGACGTGTCCGACGAGATCATGGAAGCCGTCGGCTGACGTCGACCGACCAAGAGCATCAGTTACGAAACTGTCCTCGAACCGGCGTGTCGGGCAGGAAAAGCACTGATGCTCTTGGACTGGGGGTGGGGACTCTCATCTCTCCCTGGGGGAAGCCGGTTGTTCGCGGCGACGGGCCAGGATGGCGAGGGTCTCCCGGCGGACCTCGTCGGGTTCGTGCGTCAGGCGGCGGTGGCTGAAGCGGACCACCAGGATGCCGAGGGTGGCCAGCAGCGCGTCGCGGCGTAGGTCGATCTCGCGCTGTCGCGGGTCGCCGTGGGTGGTGGCGCCGTCGAGTTCGATGTTGAGGCGCTGCCGTTCGGCGTACATGTCGAGGTACAGGACGCGGCCGCCGATCTGGACCCGGAACTGGCGCAGGAATGGGGGCATGCCGGGGGCGGTGAAGACGTGGTCGTGGCCCCAGATCTCCAGATGGCTGAGGCAGCCGGCGGCGAGCCGATCCAGCAGGGCCCGCAACTCCGTACGCCCGACCAGCATCGGCGTGACCGCCAGGGCGGCGGCGACCCGGTCGGGTGTCGTGAGCCGGTCGTTGATCGCCCGGATCAGTGGGGCCGGTCGGTCCGCGGGTGGTATATGCGGCCAGGCGTCGACCAGGGAGGACTCCAACCGGGTGACCGACACGCCGTGCCGGACGACCGCCTGTGGCGGTTGTGGGGTGAATCCCGACCGTTGGTGAACGACCAGATGAGGCCGGCCACGAATACCGGACCCGGCCGGAATGCTGAGGTGCGCGGGTTCGCCCGGTGCCACTCGGCGTAGCCCCCACACGTGCAGTGCGGTGAGGTGACTCAACGCGCCGCGCCCATCGGCGTACGCGTGAATGGCGCGTGCGGCGAGATCGGGTTCCAGCCGAGCCAGGAGCGGCACAGCGAATTCCTCCACCTGACCCGGTCCCGTGGTACGACTCGAGACTGCTGTGTGGCGTGCTCCCGCCAGGTTTGCGAGACGGCCCGGTACCGCCAGGGCCGAGGTGGGCACGAGTGCCGCCGCGACGTAGACGCGGGGGAGTACGCGCAAGAGATGGCCGTCCTGGCAGGCGCGTTCCAGGACCCAGGCGGGTAGAGCCTGCGTGGCCACCGACCGAGTGACCAGCCCGCCGTGCCGCTCGACCAGCGACCGGAGCACAGAATTCACCCGCTGACCGTGCCGCCCGACCCCGCACGCCGCAACGACAGATCCGTCGCCTGTGGATAAGACCGGCACCTGTGCACAAGCCTCTAACTCGTCCGGGTATCTGCTATGGCGTGAACCGAGGTCACCAAGAGCATCAGTTGCAGAACAGTCCTCGGGCCGGCGTGTCGAGCAGGAATAGCACTGATGCTCATGAGGACCCTTGGGTCGACGAGCGCGACGCTACAGTCAGTCGAGTGGAGATCGACGGGGCCACAAGTGGTTGATGGCCCCGCGCGGCGCGGCGTTCGGCTACCTCGCGCCGGCGCTGCGGGACCGGCTGATCCCCTCGGCGGCCGGCTGGTACGCGGGCGCCGACGTGCACGCCTCCTACTACGGTCCGCCGCTGCGGCTGGCCACCGACGCCCGCCGGTTCGACGTGTCGCCGGCCTGGTTCAGCTTCGTCGGGGCCGCGCCCGCGCTGGAACTGCTCGCCGAGATCGGGCTGCCGGCGATCCGGGAGCACAACGTGGGGCTGGCCAACCGGTTCCGGGCCGGGCTGGACCTGCCGCCCGGCGACAGCGCCATCGTCTCGGTCGACGTGCCGGACGCGGCCCGCCGGCTTGCCGGGGCGAACATCCGGGCCGCGGTGCGGGCCGGGCGGGTACGCGCCTCGTTCCACCTCTACAGCACCACTGACGACGTGGACGCCGCGGTGTGCGCCCTCACCCGCTGACCGTCAGCCGGACGGACGGCGGCGTCCGGCGGGACGCGCGATGTCCGGCGGCGGACGGTCTCCGGCGGGATGGACGCGGAGCCGGCGCTCGGCGGGACGGAGGACGGCAGGGCTCGGCGGGGACGGCGGCGCTCGGCGCCCGGCAGGTCAGGAGTCGCCGAGCCAGGTCTTCGGGTCGGTGACGTAGACGCCCTTGCCTTGGTGCCGCCGGATCACCCGCAACGCCTCCAGCCGGACGTAGACCATCTGAATGGTCGAGGTGCCCACCTTGTAGTCCGCGGCCATCTGCGCGATCGAGGGCAGCTTGTCCTCGGGTCTGAGCCGCTTGGCCTTGACCGTGGCGATGATGTCGTCGGCGATTCGGATGTAGTCGGGTGTGCTCGGCATGACGCTCCTTGAGTGGCAGGCCAATTTGATCACGAAAAGCCTCGGCACCACAACTGACTGTTGACCTACACGACTAAGCCGTGAGAGTCTGTTTGCGGGTCGCTCCTTGTGTGGCAACGAGATCGGCTCACTGCGGCGGGGCGGAGTTGGAGCCGCCCCGCCGATCAGACTCCGGCAGTGACGGCCGGGCGACAGCATCGGAAGGGACGCAGGTGGCCACGGTGTATCGCGGTGGTCGGCCGCTCGGGAACGACGACCCGAACAGGCTCACCCCGTACGAGATCCGCACCCGAAGCTTCCCCACCCGGCTGCGTGGCCTGGACGCCGAGCAGGTCCGGGCCTTCCAGCGGCGGGTGGCCGAGGAACTGACCGACCTGTACTCGGCGGTCCGGCTGCTCGGCGCCGAGAACGACCGGCTCCGCCAGCGGCTGCGCGACTGGCAGTCCGCGCACGCCCAGCACTGCGGCCGGGACCGGGCGGCCCGGGACGAGGAACGCCGCCGCCTGGACCGGTGGCGCAACCAGCGCTCCTGGTGAGCCGGGCGGCCGCAGGGCCGCGAAGATCGCGTTCGACAAGACGAAGGTGAACGTCGTGGGGGGTGACGATGCCCGGCGTGAGTCGCGAGGTCAGCGGTTCGCCAGGATGGCGAGGGTTTCCCGGCGGACCTCGTCGGGTTCGTGCGTCAGGCGGCGGTGGCTGAAGCGGACCACCAGGATGCCGAGGGTGGCCAGCAGGGCGTCGCGGCGTAGGTCGATCTCGCGCTGTCGCGGGTCGCCGTGGGTGGTGGCGCCGTCGAGTTCGATGTTGAGGCGCTGCCGCTCGGCGTACATGTCGAGGTACATGACGCGTCCGCCGGCCTCGATCCGGAACTGGCGCAGGAACGGGGGCATGCCCGGGCCGGTGAAGACGTGGTCGTGGCCCCAGATCTCCAGCGGGCTGCGACAACCCGCGGCGAGCCGGTCGAGCAGCATTCGGAGTTCGGCCCGGCCGGTCAACCTGGGGGCGGTCGCAAGCGCCTCGGCGATGCGGTGCGGGGTGGTGAGACGGTTGTTGACCGCTCGGATGACCGGGCCGGGTCGTTCGGTCGGCGGCAACAGCGGCCAGGAGTCGACCAGGGTGGGCTCCAACGCGGTGAGTGGCAGGCCCTTCCGGTGCACGACATCCGGTGCTTCCACGATGAAGTCGGGTCGGCGGTGGATGAGCAGGTACGGGCGGTTCCGGATGGTGGAGTGGACCGGGGCGCTCAGGTGTATCGGCTGGCTGGAGGGCTGCTGGTGCAGGCCCCATGAGCGTAGGGCGGTGAGGTGGCTGAGGGCGGCTCGCCCGTCGGCGTAGGCCAGGGCCGCCTGGATGGCCAGGTCTTGACTCAGGTGGGCCAGTGGTGGACGGGGTGAGGGTGACCGTTCCGGGGTGGATTTCTGCTCCGGGGTGGGCTTCTGCTCGAGGAGTCGAGCGTCCACGTAGACCCGTGGCAGCACGCGACGCAGGTGGCCGGCACGGTAGGCCCGCTCCAACGTCCAGGGGGCCACCACCTGCAGCGCCGCGTTCCGGGTGACCAGCCCGCCGTGCCGGTCCACCAGCGACTGAAGCACAGGATGCACGCCGCCGACCGTGCCGACAGCCGCCACCTGCGCGCAACCACCGCCCGCCGACCTGTGCACAACCGCCCCGCCTGTGCACAGCCCCCACGCCCGCTGTCGATCTGCTAAGGGCCCATCAAGATCACTGGCACTTTTTCGGTTGCCCCAACGGCGTGTCGTACCGAAAAAGTGCCAGCGTTGCCGGGACGTCCTCGGGGCGGTGGGGTGGGCACATGTGGGGGTGGGCGGAGGGGGAGTGGCGGGGGAGGCGGGTGTGGGGGCGGGTTGGTCCGGGGTGCTCGGCATGTCGGGGCGGGCCGTCTGGCGCGCCTTCAATGTGTGGTGCGGCTACATGGCTCGGGTCTTGGCGCGGCCGTAGGTTTCCCGGGAACGACGGGACTGTGACGGCTGTCACCGGTTCGTCGGGCGAGGGCGCCGCCAGGTGGGGTGGTGCGAGCCGAGTTCGGAAGCGCGGAGGTGCTGGATGGGCGAGGGGGCGCTGCTGGCGGTGCGCGGGCTGACCCGCGACTTCCGGGGCTTCCGCGCGGTCGCCGGGGTGGACCTCGACGTGGTCGCCGGTACGGTGCACGCGCTGGTCGGGCCGAACGGCGCCGGCAAGACGACGCTGTTCAACCTGCTGACCGGCTTCCTCAAGCCGAGCGGCGGGCGGATCGAGTTGGCCGGGCGGGATGTGACCGGGCTGCCGCCGGAGCGGGTGGCCCGGCTCGGGGTGGCCCGCTCGTTCCAGATCACCAGCCTCTTCCCGCAACTGTCCGGCCGGGAGCACGTCGAACTCGCCCTGCAGAGCGCCAGCGGGCTGGGTTGGCGGTTCTGGCGGTCGGCGACGCTGATGCGGCGGTACTCCGAGCGGGCTCTGGAACTGCTCGACATGGTCGGTCTGGGCGAGGTGGCCGAGGTGCCGGCGGACGCGCTCGCGTACGGGCGCAAGCGGGCCTTGGAGCTGGCGATCGCGTTGGCGCTGGACCCGAAGGTGCTGCTGCTGGACGAGCCGACGGCGGGCATGGGGCTGGAGGACGTCGACCGGACCGTCGAGTTGATCCAGCGGGTCCGGGCCGGTCGGACCGTGGTGATGGTCGAGCACAACATGAGCGTGGTGGGCCGGCTGGCCGACCGGGTCAGCGTGCTGCAGGCCGGTCGGATCCTGGTCGAGGGGCCGTACGAGCAGGTCCGCGCCGACGAGCGGGTGATCACCGCCTACCTGGGCGCCGCCACCGGCGAGGGGAAGGAGTCCGGCCATGTTGCGGGTTGAGGGGCTGTCCGCCTGGTACGGCGAGGCGCGGGTGCTGCGGGAGGTCAGCCTGCGGATCGAGCCCGGCGAGGTGGTGACCCTGGTCGGGCGCAACGGCGCCGGCAAGTCCACCCTGCTGCGCTGCGTGATGGGGCTGCACACCGGGCAGCGCGGCACCGTCGAACTCGACGGGCGGGACCTGCGCCGACTGCCGGCGCACCGGCGGGCCCGGCTCGGCCTCGGCTGGGTGCCCGACGACCGGGGCAGCTACGCCAGCCTGTCGGTGGCCGAGCAGCTCACCCTGCCGCCCACCGTCGGTCCGCGACCGTGGTCGGTGGAGCAGGTGTACGCGGCGTTCCCGGTGCTGCGCGAGCGCCGGGCCGCGCCGGCCACCACGCTCTCCGGCGGCGAGCAGCAGATGCTCGCCCTGGCCCGGGTGCTGCGGATGGGCGCCCGACTGCTGCTCTGCGACGAACCGACCGAGGGACTGTCCCCGCTGCTGGTCCAGCAGGTCGGCGACATCCTCCGGCAGGCCAAGGAGCACGGCGTGACCGTGCTGCTGGTGGAACAGAACCTGCACTTCGCCACCGGCGTCGCCGACCGGCACTACCTGCTGGCGCAGGGCAGCGTCGTCGAGGCGATGGACAACTCCGAGGTGCGCTCCCGGGAGCGCGAGCTCCTGTCGTACCTCGGGATCTGACACCCCGTACCCCCGGATCCGACGACCGACGACCCCTGACGAACCGCGAACCGCGCCCCGCGCGGACCTGGGAGGAATAGCTGATGCGTGCAACCGCGGCTGTCGCGGTGGCCTCGGCCACCGTGCTGCTCGTCGCCGGGTGTGGCGGTGGCGGCCCGAAGAGCTCGGGCGACACCAAACTGACCGACGACAAGATCGTGCTGGGCGTGCTGAACGACCAGTCCGGTGTCTACAGCCAGTTGTCCGGCAAGAACTCGGTGAAGGCCGTGGAGATGGCCATCGCCGACTTCAAGGCCAGGCACGGGGACAAGGCGGTGACGAAAAACATCACCGTGGAGACCGCCGATCACCAGAACAAGCCGGACATCGCCAACACCAAGGCCGCCGAACTGTACGACCGCAAGGCGGTGGACGCCATCCTCGACGTGCCCACCTCGTCGGCGGCGTTGAAGGTGGCCGACGTGGCCAAGGCGAAGAAGAAGCTCTACTTCAACATCTCCGGCGCCACAATGGACCTGACCGGCAAGTCCTGCAACAAGTACACGTTCCACTACGCGTACGACACGTACATGCTGGCCAACAGCACCGGCAAGACGGCCACCGAGCAGGGTGCCAAGAACTGGTACATCGTCTACCCGAACTACGCGTTCGGTCAGGACATGGAGAAGAGCTTCTCGACGGCGGTCGAGGGCGCCGGCGGGAAGATCGTCGCCAAGGATCCCACGCCATTCCCGAACGACAACTTCTCCAGCCAACTGCTCAAGGCCTCGACGCTGAACCCGAAGCCGGACGTGCTGGGCACCATGCAGGCCGGCGCGGACCTGGTCAACCTGGTGAAGCAGTACAACGAGTTCAAGCTGCGGGACAAGGGCATCGGCCTGTCGGTCGGACTGATGTTCCTCACCGACATCCACTCGCTGACCCCGGCCGCGCTCGCCGGCACCACCTACACCGACGCCTGGTACTGGAACTTCGACGCCAAGAACCGGGAGTTCGCCGACCGGTTCCAGTCCGAGACCGGCACCCGGCCCACGTTCGCGCACGCGGCCAACTACTCGGCCGCCACGCAGTACCTGGAGGCGGTGCAGGCGGCCGGTACCGACGACGCCGACAAGGTGGTCGGGCAACTGGAGGGCAGGAGCGTCGACGACGTCTTCCTGCGCAACGGCAAGATCCGGGCGGAGGACCACCGGGTCATCCACGACGCGTACCTGGCACAGGTCAAGGCGCCGGCCGACGTCAAGGAGGACTGGGACTACGTCAAGGTCCTGAAGACCATCCCCGCGGCGGAGGCGTTCCGCGCCCCGTCCGGCGAGTGCAAGCTGTGACGAGGTCATGAGCGGTTTCCTGCAACACACGTTCAACGGGTTGGTGAGCGGGGCGTTCTACGCCCTGCTCGCCCTCGGGCTGGCCGTCATCTTCGGGATGCTCCGGGTGGTCAACTTCGCCCACGGGGCCTTCTACATGCTCGGCGCGATGGGGGCGTACGTCCTGCTCACCGAGGCCGGGGTGCCGTTCTGGGCGGCCCTGGTGATCATGCCGGTCGGGTTGGGCCTGCTCGGCATGGGGCTGGAGCGGGCGTTCATCCACCGGCTGACCCGGCTCGACCCGCTCTACAACTTCCTGCTCACCTTCGGCCTGACGCTGATCCTGCAGGATCTGGTGAAGTCCCGGTACGGCGTGCAGTCCAGCCCGTACGCCACGCCCGCCGAGCTGAGCGGGTCGGTCGACCTCGGGTTGTTCGACTTCCCGACGTACCGGGTGTTCGTGCTCGGCTTCGCCGTGGCGGTCTGCGTCGGGGTGTGGTGGTTGCTGTCGCACACCCGGATCGGCGTGGTGGTCCGCGCGGCCACCGAGCGACCCGAGCTGACCCGGGCGTTCGGCATCGACGTGGGCCGGTGGGTCACCCCGGTGTTCGGCTTCGGCATCGCCCTGGCCGGGCTGGCCGGGGTGCTGGCCGCGCCGATGCGCGCGGTCAACCCGCTGATGGGCGCGGACCTGATCATCCTGGTCTTCGCGGTGGTGGTGATCGGCGGGCTCGGTTCGATCTTCGGCTCGGTGGCCGCCGGCTTCGCCATCGGCCTGGTGCAGACCTGGGGCGTGGTCTACCTGTCGGACTGGCCGATCGTGGCGCAGACGCTGGTGTTCATCGTGATGGCCGCCGTGCTGCTGTGGCGCCCGGCCGGCCTGTTCGGGCGGGAGGAGACGGCCGCATGACCCCGACATCCACCACCGACCCGGCGGCACAGCCGCGGGCCGCCGGTTCCGCACCGGCCCGACCCCGGTCGGTCACGGCCGCCGTGGGCGCCGCGCCGGCCTGGGTACGCTACGCGCTGCTCGCCCTCGGGCTGGTCGTCGCGCTGTACCTGCCCAACGGGCTGTACCCGACCGTCGCCGTGGACATCCTCTGCTGGTCGTTGTTCGCCGTCGCGGTGGACCTGCTGCTCGGCTTCACCGGGCTGATGTCGTTCGGGCACGCGGCCTTCTGGGGGGCCTCGGCGTACGCGACCGGGCTGGTGGCCACCAGGGCCGGTGCGCCGTTCCCGGTGGCCGTACTGGCCGGGGCGGTGCTGGCGGCGCTGCTGGCGGTGCCGATCGGCTATCTCGCCGTCCGGCGCACCGGCATCTACTTCGCGATGGTGACCCTGGCCTTCGCGCAGATGGTCTACTACGTCGCCAACGAGTGGAGTTCGCTCACCGGCGGTGAGAACGGGTTGCAGGGGGTGCCCCGCGAACTGGCCGGGCTGGACCTGTCCGACGAGTACTACTTCTACTACGCCGCCCTGCCGATCGTGCTGCTCGGGCTCTTCGCGGCCTGGCGGATCGTGCACTCGCCGTTCGGTCGGGTGCTGGTCGGCATCCGGGACAACCCGGCCCGCGCCCGGGCGCTGGGCTACCCGGTGCACCGGTACAAGCTGATCGCGTTCGTGCTGTCCGCGTTCCTGGCCGGGCTGGGCGGCGGACTGTTCGCGATCGGCCACATGTTCGTCTCGCTGGACGTGCTGCATTGGACCACCTCCGGCAAGGCGGTGATCGTCGTGGTGCTCGGCGGCATCGGCACGCTGTGGGGCGGGCTGGTCGGCGCGGCGATTCTGGTCCGGTTGGAGGACTGGCTGTCGTTCTCCGGGTTCGAGTCCGTCGGCCTGGTCACCGGCGGCATCTTCGTCCTGGTCGTGCTGCTGTTCCGGCGCGGCGTCTGGGGCACGGTGGCCGCGCTGGCGAACCGGTGGTGGTCGGGCCGCCGGAAGTGACGCCGCGGGCCCGCGGACCGCCGGCCGGGAGAGCTGGATCACATTCTGATACGAGACGGTTCCGTATCGCTTTGGGGGGCCATAGTCTTCCTCACGTTACGAGTCTGATCCGTATCGAAACAGGTGCGGAGTCACACCGGGGGGAGATCCACGGAGTATGCAACCGCACGAGAACACCGGACACCCGAGGCGCTGGGCCATCCTCGGCGTGCTGGTGGTGAGCCTGCTGGTGGTGGTGCTGGACAACACCATCCTCAACGTCGCCCTGCGCACGCTCGCCGACCCGGACCACGGTCTGGGCGCCACCCAGTCGGAGCTGGAATGGTCCATCAACTCCTACACGCTGGTCTTCGCCGGCCTGCTGTTCAGCTTCGGCGTGCTCGGTGACCGGTACGGGCGCAAGCGCTTCCTGCTGGTCGGGCTGGCCCTGTTCGGCCTGGCGTCGCTGCTCTCGGCGTACGCCCAGGACCCGACCCAACTGATCTTCGCCCGCGCGCTGATGGGGATCGGCGGCGCGGCCATCATGCCGGTGACCCTGTCGATCATCTCGAACGTCTTCGACCCGCGCGAGCGGGCCCGGGCCATCGGCCTGTGGTCCGGCGCGGTCGGCCTCGGCGTCGCGATCGGCCCGATCCTCGGCGGTGCGCTGCTGGAACACTTCTGGTGGGGCTCGGTCTTCCTGATCAACGTGCCGGTGGTGCTGATCGGCCTGGTCGCCGTCGCCGCGCTGGTGCCCGAGTCGCGGGACCCGAAGCCGGGCCGGATCGACGTGGTCGGCGTGCTGCTGTCGGTGCTCGGCCTGGTGGCCCTCTCCTACGGCATCATCGACGGCGGCGAGCACGGCTTCGACCGTCCGCTGGTCTGGCTGACCATCGGCGGTGGCCTGGCGGTGCTGGCCGGCTTCGTCGCGTACGAGCGGCGGATCGCCGAGCCGTCGCTGGACGTACGGCTGTTCCGGCTGCCCCGGTTCGCGGCGCCGGTCGCGGTGGTCGGTCTGGTCTTCTTCGCCGCCATGGGCGTGCTGTTCTTCGGCTCGTTCTACCTGCAGCTGGTCCGGGACTACAGCCCGTTGCAGACCGGCCTGCTGTTCCTGCCGTTCGCCTCCGCCCAGTTGGTCTTCGCGCCGCGCAGCGCGGCCATGGTCCGCCGGTACGGCGCCAAGGCGGTCTCCGCGGTCGGCCTGCTGCTGACCACCGTCTCGCTCGGCGCGTTCGCCTTCGTCGAGGCGGACACGCCGATCTGGATCGTCGCGGTGGTCTACTTCGTCCAGGGCGTCGGGATGGCCAACATCATGCCGCCGGCGATGGAGTCGATCATGTCCGCGCTGCCCCGGGAACGGGCCGGCGTCGGCTCGGCGGTCAGCAACACCGTCCGCCAGGTCGCCGGCGCGTTCGGCGTCGCCGTGATCGGCTCAGTGCTGGCCGCCGTCTACCGGGACCAGATCGCCCCGGCCACCCGGGGCCTGCCCGGACCGGCCCGGGACGCCGCCAACGAGTCGATCGCCGGGGCGTACGGGGTGGCCGGGCGGCTCGGTTCCGCCGGGCACGGGCTGGTCTCGGCCGCCAACGACGCCTTCGTCTCGGCCATGCACTGGGCGGCCGTGCTGTCGGCGGTCTTCGCCGCCCTCGGGGTGCTCGTGGTGCTGCGCTGGATGCCCGGTCGGACGGCCGCGCCGCAGGTCGAACCGCGACCCGCGGCGGAACCAGAGTTGGCCTCTGCGTGACAAGTCGGAAACAATGGTGGGCATGACCTCCACCTCCGCGGCTGCTCCGCGGTCGCCCGGGCGACCGCGGAGCAGCCGCGCGGACGAGGCGATCGTCGAGGCCGTCCTGGACCTGCTCGCCGAGGGCGGCGCCGTTGACTCGCTCTCCATCGAGGCGATCGCCGCCCGGGCCGGCGTGGGCAAGGCGACCATCTACCGCCGGTGGGCGGGCAAGAAGGAACTGCTGCGCGACGCGCTGCGCACCCTGAAGGGCGCCCCGCCGGCGCCGGCGGGTGACTCGGTCCGCGACGACCTGGTCATCCTGCTGCGGGGCGTGGGTCGGCACTACGACCCCCGGGCCGTCAAGATCATGCCGTGCCTGGTCTCCGAGGTGAACCGCAGCCCCGAGCAGCGCCGGATCTTCGAGGAGATGTCCGAGCCCCGTAGACGGGTGATGCGGGAGGTGCTGGAGCGCGGCATCGCCACCGGTGAGCTGCGCCCCGATCTGGACGTCGAGGTGACCTTGCTGCTGCTGACCGGTCCGATGCTGATGCGCCAGCTGCTCGGTCGGCTGCCCGAACGTGACCCCGACGAACTGGCCGGCCAGCTCGTCGACGCCGTCCTGGCCGGCCTCAGGCCGCGCTGACCGCGCCGGGTCGCGCCGGCTCAGGCCGCCGGGGTACGCAGGCGGTGCAGGCGCAGCGCGAGCTGCACCTCCAACGCCCGCTCGGGCTTCTGCCAGTCCGTGCCGAGCAGCTGACCGACCCGCTCCAGCCGCTGGGTCACCGTGTTCACGTGCACGTGCAGCAGCTCGGCCGCCCGGGCCAGGCTGCCGCCCATCCCGAAGTACGCCTCCAGGGTGCGCACCAGCGCGGTACCGCGCCGGCTGTCGTACTCGACGACCGGGCCGATCGCGTCGGTGAGGAACCGGGACACGTCCCGATCGGCGCCGTCACCCACCGCGCCCAGCAGCAGGCCGACGAAACCGAGTTCCGTCGTGCTCGCCCCGTCACCCAGCCGACCCAGGGCGGACAGCGCGGTCAGGCACCGGTCGGCCTCCCGGAACACCGTCACCAGCGAGGCCGGCCCGTCCGCCGGGCCGCTGCCGCCCGCCGTCACCGGCCGGCCGGTCAGCCGGGACAGGTCCCGGGACACCGCCCGCGCGGCCCCGCCCGCGTCCTCGCCGGGCAGCATCAGCACCACCCGTCCGTCCCGGGCCGCGGCGAGCCCACCGCGCGTCGAGGCGTACGTGGTGGCCCAGGACAACACCCGCTGCCGGGCCGACCCGGTCGCCGCGAACGCGTCGTCGTCCACCGCCACCAGCACGTGCGGCGCGTCCAGGTCCACCCCCAACCGGCGGGCCCGGGTACGCAACCCCTCCTCGTCGCGGACCGGCCGGGCGATCAGGTCGTCCAGCAGCTCACCGCGCACCCGGCCCTCGGCCTCGGCCGCCGTCCGGCGGAACAGCAGCAGCAGCGCCGTCACCTGGGCACCCCGCTCCAGGATCCGCTGGTCCGCGTCGACCAACTCCTCCCCGGCGCGCAGCACCAGCGCGCCGAGGTTCTCCGCGCCGGCCACCACCGCCGCGTACCAGAGCGGGCCGCGCAGCACGCTGCGCCCCTCGGTCCGGGACGCCGCCACCGCCTCCACCAACGCGGCCCGGTCCGGCTCGGCGATCTCACCGACCCGGGCCAGCGTCCGGCCCTCGGCGTCCAACGCCAGCAGCGCGCCGCCCAGCACCTCGGTCACCGCCGCCGCCACGTCCCGCACGTCGCCGCCCCGCAGCACCAGCGACGTCATCCGGTCGTGCGCGGCCGCCGCCCGCTCCACCGACGCGCTGTGCGCCTGAATGGTGGCGTTCGCGGCGGACAGCTCGGCCAGCGCCGCCCGGGTCTCGGCCAGCAGTCGGGCGGTGTCCAGCGCCACCGCCGCGTGCGCGGCCAGCGAGCCCAGCAGCGACACCTCCTCCCGGGCGAACGGCCGGGCCGAGCGGTTGGCCGCGTACAGCACGCCGATCACGCTCGACCCCAGCCGCAGCGGTACGCCGAGAATGGCCACCAGGCCCTCCTCGCCCACCCCGGCGTCGATCTCACCGGTGTGCCGGAACCGCTCGTCGGCCGAGTAGTCCGCGGTGGCGTACGGGGTGCCGGTCTGCGCCACCAGACCGCCCAGGCCGGTGCCCATCTCCAGCCGCAGCCCCTGGAACCGGGCCGAGACCGACCCGTCGGTGACCCGCATGTACGTGTCGCCCCGGTCTGCGTCGTTCAACGTCATGTACGCCACGTCGGTGCCCAGCAGGTTCCGGGCCCGGTGCACGATCGCCCGCAGCACCGCGTCCACGTCCCGCAGCCCGGCCAGGTCGTTGGCCGTGTCGTACAGGCCGGACAGCTCCACCTCGCGCTGCCGACGGCGCTCCAGCAGGGCGCGTACCCGCAGCGCCAGCACCTTGGTCCGGTCCAACTCGGCGAGCCGCTCGGCGGGCTCGCCGGCGGCCCGGGCGGCCACCAGGGGCCCCTCGAACTCCACCGCGGCGGCCTCCCGGGCCAGCAGTTCGAGGAACTCGATCGGCGCGGACATGAGGGCCATTCTGCTGGACACGGCTCAGTTCGCCGTCCAGCCCCCGTCGAGGGCGATCGACGCCCCGGTGATGAAGGACGCGGCCGGGGAACAGAGGTACGCCAGCAGCTCGGCCACCTCGTCCGGCTCGATCAACCGTTTGATCGCGGCCCGGGCCAGCATGATCTTCTCGATCACCTCGCTCTCCGGGATGCCGTGACTGGCCGCCTGCGCCGCGATCTGGTCCTCCACCAGCGCGGTGCGCACGTACGCGGGGTTGACGCAGTTGGCGGTCACCCCGTGCTCGGCGCCCTCCAGCGCGACCACCTTCGACAGCCCCTCCAGGGCGTGCTTCGCCGACACGTACGCCGACTTGAACGGCGAGGCCCGCAGCCCGTGCACCGAGGAGATGTTGACGACCCGGCCCCAGCCGCGGTCGTACATGTGCGGCAGCGCCCGGCGGATCAGCAGGAACGGCGCCTCGACCATGACCCGGTGGATGTAGGCGAACCGCTCGGCGGGGAACTCCGGCACCGGCGCGACGTGCTGCAGCCCGGCGTTGTTCACCACGATGTCCACCGCCCCGTCCAGCCGGTCCACGGCGTCCCGGTCGGCCAGGTCGACGCCCTCGGCCCGGCCGCCGCACTCCGCGGCGACGGCCTCGGCCGCCTCGACGTTGCGGTCGACCACCACCACCGCCGCGCCGGCCGCGGCCAGCCGGACCGCGCAGGCCCGGCCGATGCCACTCCCACCACCGGTCACCAGCGCGGTACGACCGGACAGGTCGACCTGTACGACGTGGGGGACCACTACGGGTTCTGCCGTCATGGCGCACAAAGTAACGACGCCCGTGCCCGATCTCACATGGCCGCCGCACACATACTCAACCCCCGCCCTATGTGGCGTTCCGCCCGCCGGTCCGCGGACGTCGCCACCCGCGGTCGGACCTCGTTGGCGGCGGCGACCACGACGTCACGTACCCGGGCGGGCCGCCCGGTGGCGCGGGCCCGGCACCGGGCGTGTCGGTGGGCGGTGGTTTCTGATCAACCACTAGGGTGTCGAACACGTGTACGCGCCGACGGAGAGGGGGTCACGTTGCGGGTACTCGGCGTCGACCCGGGACTGACCCGGTGCGGAGTCGGTGTCGTCGAGGGCGTGCCCGGACGACCCTGCACCCTGGTCGCCTACTACGTCGTGCACACCCATCCGGACGACGAACTGCCGAACCGGCTGCTGCACCTGGATCGGTCGCTGGCCGAGCTGGTCGCCGAGCACCGGCCGGACAGCGTGGCGGTCGAGCGGGTGTTCAGCCAGCACAACGTCCGTACCGTGATGGGGACCGCGCAGGCCAGCGCGGTGGCGGTGCTGGCCGGCGCGCGGGTCGGCCTGCCGGTGCAGACGTACACCCCGAGCGAGGTGAAGGCGGCGGTGACCGGCTCCGGGCAGGCGGACAAGGCGCAGGTGACCTCGATGGTCACCCGGCTGCTGCGGCTCGACGCGCCGCCCCGGCCGGCGGACGCGGCCGACGCGCTGGCGCTGGCCATCTGTCACATCTGGCGCGGCGGGACCCGGTCCAAGCTGGCCGCCGCCGCCGAACGGGTCCGACGAGGAGGAGCGCGATGATTGCGAGCGTGCGCGGCGTGGTCGCCGGAATGACGCCGGACGGCGCGGTGATCGAGGTGGGCGGCGTCGGGCTGGCCGTGCACTGCGCCCCCGGCACCCTCGCCGGCCTGCGGGTCGGCGCACCGGCCCGGCTGGCGACCAGCCTGGTGGTCCGCGAGGACTCGCTGACCCTGTACGGCTTCGCCGACGACGACGAGCGGCAACTGTTCGAACTGCTGCAGACCGCCAGCGGGGTCGGTCCCCGGCTGGCCCAGGCGGTGCTGGCGGTGCACACCCCGGACATCGTCCGCAAGGCCGTCGCCAACGCCGACCTGGCCACCCTGACCCGGGTGCCCGGGATCGGCAAGAAGGGCGCCGAGCGGCTGGTGCTGGAGCTGCGGGACCGGATCGGACCGGTCGCGGTGGGCCCGGACGGCGCGGCCGGCGTCACCACCGGCGCGTGGCCCGAGCAGGTCCGCCAGGCGCTGGTCGGACTCGGCTGGACCGGGGCGCAGGCCGAACAGGCGGTGGCCGCGGTGGCCGAGACGGTGGACGGCGAGGCGCCGCCGGTGCCGGTGCTGCTGAAGCAGGCCATCCGGCTGCTCGGCAAGACCGGTCGATGACGGTGGACGGTCCGGTGGCGCCGGCGGGGCCGGGGAAGGGGTGGCCGGGTGAGTGAGCAGGACGGGCTGGTGTCGGCGTACGCGAGCGACGCCGAGCGGGACGCGGAGGTCAGCGTCCGGCCGAAGCGGCTGGCCGACTTCATCGCCCAGCACCGGGTCCGTGACCAGCTCGACCTGCTGCTGAAGGGCGCGATGGGCCGCGGTACCCCGCCCGACCACATCCTTTTGTCCGGACCGCCCGGATTGGGCAAGCCGGTCTCGGTGGACGCGCTGGTGCTGCTGGCAGACGGTTCGCGGCGACGGTTGGGCGACATCGAGGTCGGCGACCGGGTGATCACCCGTACCGGCGCGCCGGCCGAGGTGCGGGCGGTGCACGAGCAGGGCGAGCTGGACTGCGTCCGGATCCGTACCACCGGCGGCCGGGAGGTGGTCGCCGCACCGGATCACCCGTTCTGGACCGCCGAGGGCTGGGCCAAGGCCGGTGACCTCACCGACCGGGACGTGCTCGCCAACGTGCTCAGTCCGGAACTGACCGCCACGGCGACCCAGGACTCCGACGAGTTCCGGTTGGCCGGCTATCTCGTCGGGGACGGCTGCACCAGCAACCAGGTCACCTTCACCGGCGGTGATCCGGACGTGCTGGCCGACTTCCGGGCCGTCTGCGACCGGTTGGGCCATCCGCACCGGACCACCCCGAACAGCGCGCGCAGTTCGCTGATCCGGATCTCCGGGTTGACGGCCTGGCTGCGCGAGCACGAGCTGCTCGGAAAGACGGCCTGGCAGAAGCGGGTGCCAGCGTTCGTGCACCGCGGGGACGAATGGCAGGTGTCGGCCTTCCTGGGGGCGTACTTCGCCTGTGACGGCACCGTCAGCCGGCGTGGCCAGCAGCGGTACGACGTGGTGGTCGAGTTCTACAGCGTGTCCCGCGACCTGCTGGCGGACGTACAGCATCTGCTGCTCCGGCTCGGCGTGCAGTCCCGGCTGAAGCTCAAGCGAGGCCGCTACCAGGGCCGGCCGCACGAGTCCTGGCGGCTCAGCGTCACCAGCCAGGACGACGTCGCCCGGTTCGTCGAGCGGATCACCGTCATCGGGCAGCGCGGCGAACGGCTGCGGCAGTGGGCGCCCCGGCGGGACCGGTTCGAGGAGCGGCTGGCCGCGGACCGGGTGGCGTCGGTGGAGCCGGCCGGGCTGCACCCGTGTCGCTGCCTGACCGTCGCCGACGATCACACCTTCACCGTCAACGACCTGGTCGTGCACAACACCACCCTGGCCAACATCGTGGCCGCGGAGCTGGGCTCGGGGATCCGGGTGACCAGTGGCCCGGCGATCGAGCGATCGGGCGACCTGGCGGCGATCCTGACCGGCCTGGCCGAGGGTGACGTGCTGTTCATCGACGAGATCCACCGGATCGCCAGGCCGGCCGAGGAGTTGCTCTACAGCGCGATGGAGGACTTCCGGGTCGACGTGGTGGTCGGCAAGGGGCCGGGGGCGACCGCGATCCCACTGGACGTCGAGCCGTTCACGCTGGTCGGCGCGACCACCCGGTCCGGCCTGCTGACCGGGCCGATGCGCGACCGGTTCGGGTTCGTCGCGCACCTGGACTTCTACAGTCCGGCCGACCTGGAGGCGCTGCTGCACCGGTCGGCCCGGATCCTGGGCGTGCCGATCACCGACGAGGGCGCGGTGGAGATCTCCGGCCGGTCCCGGGGGACGCCGCGGATCGCCAACCGGCTGCTGCGCCGGGTCCGCGACTTCGCCGAGGTACGCGCCGACGGGGTGGTCACCCTGGAGACCGCCCGGGCCGCGCTGCGCGTGTACGACGTTGACGAGCTGGGCCTGGACCGGCTCGACCGGGCGGTGCTGTCCGCGCTGGTCGACTCGTTCCGGGGTGGTCCGGTCGGGCTGTCCACCCTGGCGGTGGCGGTCGGTGAGCAGCCGGACACGGTGGAGGAGGTCTGCGAGCCGTTCCTGGTGCGGGCCGGGCTGCTGGCCCGGACGCCCCGGGGCCGGGTCGCCACCGAGGCGGCCTGGCGCCATCTGGGGCGTACGCCGCCGAATGGTACATTTGGTACCGGTGCTCCCGCGGCGCCCGACCTGTTCACAACTGAGCCGTAACGCCGTAACGCGTTCGTGATCTGTACCGCATTCGGCGTTCCCAGCGTAAGGGTTTAGACTCGCCGCGGTTTGTACAGGACGTGAGATCCTGCCTCCGCTCCGACATCCCGATGTCGTACGGGGGCCAATGGGAAGGTAATACCACCGTGATTTTGGCAGCACAGGGCGGCGGAGCCAGCAGCATGATGCCGATCCTCATGATCGCGCTGCTCTTCGGCGTCATGTACTTCATGATGATCCGGCCCCAGCAGAAGCGGCGCCGCGAGGCGGAGCAGATGCAGTCCTCGATCGGCCCCGGCGACGAGGTGGTCACCATCGGTGGCCTCTACGGCACCGTGACCAGCGTCGACGACGAGACGGTGATGCTGGAGGTGGCCCCCGGTGTGCAGACCCGCTACGCCCGTCCGGCCATCGCCCGGGTGATCAACAAGACGCCCGAGGCGGACGCCGTGCCGGCGGCCGAGCGCATCCCGGACGAGGCCGAAGTCAAGGAGTGACCGTGCCGCGGCCACGCGCCGCGGTCGGTGAGCCCGGCCGGGTCGGCGGTGAGCCGCCCCGGCACCACGTCGCCGGGTAGTCCGGCGCCCAACCCCGCCGCCGCCCACCAGCAAGCGGCCGAATTCCGCAGGGAGACAGGACAGCCGTGGCACCACCTCAGGGACAGATGCGGCCCGGGCGGCAACTCGCCGTGCTCGGGCTGGTCTTCGTGGTCCTCTATCTCATGGTCTTCTTCGCCGGGGGCGCCAAGGGCGGTTTCACCGATCGGCTGCATCCCAAGCTGGGGTTGGACCTGATCGGCGGCACCCGGGTCACCCTCGAGGCGACCAACACCGCCAACGGTCAGCCGCCGACGCAGGAGAATCTCGCCGAGGCCCGGCGGATCATCGAGCAGCGGGTCAACGGTCTGGGCGTCTCCGAGGCGGAGGTGGTGACCGAGGGCAACCGCAACATCGTCATCTCGCTGCCCGGCCAGAACCGGGACCTGACCGAGGTCGGTAACGCCGCCGAGCTGCGCTTCCGCAAGGTGCTCAAGGCGGCCAGCGGCGCCGGCGTCAGCGCGGCGCCCGCGCCCACCGCGACGCCGACCCCCGGGGCGAACGCCGTGCCGAGCGGCTCGCCGTCCCCGGCCGGCACCGCCAAGCCGTCCGCCACCGGGTCGGCCAAGCCGGCCGCGCTCGGCGCGACGGGCAGCGGCGGTCAGGGCGGTTCGGCCCCGACGCCGACCCCGGCGGGCACGTCCCCGACGCCGAGCGCCTCGACCGGCGGCCTGCCGGCGGCGCCGACGGCCGAGCAGTTGCGGGCCGCCGTGCAGCAGAAGGTCGGCGCGGCGGCGTGGCAGGCGGCCAGCGCTCTGCAGGGGCCGGTGGACACCAGCCAGGACCCGACCGCGGCGGAGAAGTTCAAGCCGTTCGGCACGCTGACCGGTGAGGAGGTGGCCGTCCTTCCGGCGAGCATGCAGTTCAACGTCCCGACGATCACCTGCAAGCAGCTCAACGAGCGCCCGCCGGCGTCGATCAGCAACAAGGATGAGCAGGTCGTCTCCTGCGAGGACGAGGCCAGCAAGTTCCTGCTCGACAAGGCCAAGGTGCTCGGCACCGACGTGTCCAACGCCACCGCGCAGCTCGACCAGCAGAGCCAGTGGGTGGTCAGCCTGAAGTTCACCGGGCCGGGCCAGACCAACTGGACCAACCTGACCCGCGAGGCGTTCAACAACGAGGGCCAGGCCTGTGACGCCAGCGCGCTCGCCGGGGACACCAAGTGCCGGGTCGCCGTGGTGCTGGACAACGAGGTCATCTCCGCGCCGACGATCCAGGGCGTGCTGAGCGGCGACTCGCAGATCAGCGGCAGCTTCACCAACAAGACCGCCAGCGAGCTGGCCAGCCAGCTGCGGTACGGCGCCCTGCCGGTGACCTTCAAGCAGCAGGAGGCGCAGAGCGTCACCGCCACCCTGGGCGCCGCCTACCTGCAGGCCGGCCTGCTGGCCGCCGCGATCGGCATGCTGCTGGTGATCATCTACGCGTTCTTCTACTACCGGCTGCTCGGTACGGTGATCTTCCTCAGCCTGATCCTGTCCGGCCTGCTGGTCTTCGGCGCGCTGGTGGTGCTCGGCCGGCAGATCGGCTTCACCCTGACGCTTGCCGGCATCGCCGGTTTCATCGTCTCGCTCGGCGTCGCGGCCGACTCGTTCGTCATCTACTTCGAGCGGCTCAAGGACGAGATCCGGGACGGTCGAAGTCCCCGCAGCGCGATCCCGCGGGCCTGGGCGCGGGCCCGTCGGACGATCATCTCGGCCAACGCGATCTCGCTGATGGCGGCGGTCGTGCTCTACGTCGTGTCGGTCGGCACGGTGAAGGGCTTCGCCTTCGCGCTGGGCATGGCCACCGTGCTGGACCTGGTCGTGGTGTTCCTGTTCCGGCATCCGATCATGACGATGTTCGCCCGGACCCGGGCGTTCCTGTCGCCCAAGGTCAGTGGTCTGGGACGGGTGCTGGACAAACCCCAGACCGAGCCGGCCGGTCCCCGCAAGCAGCGCGTGAAGGAGGCCTGAGATGGCTCGTCGGGAGGGTCTGGCCGCCCGCCTCTACCGGGGCGAGGCCGGTCTCAACATCGTCGGCCGGCGGCGGATGTGGTTCACGGTCGCCGGCGTGCTGGTGCTGATCGCCATCCTGGGTATGTCGATCCGCGGGTTCCACCTCGGCATCGAGTTCAGCGGCGGCAACTCGTTCCAGGTGCCGGCCAGCGTCGGCACGCTGGAGCAGTCGGAGGGCGCGGTCAACGACGCGTTGGCCCGGATCGGCGACGAGGACAAGGTCGTCTCCACCCAGCGGATCGGTGGGCCGGGCGGCAACTACTACGAGAGCCGGACCACCGAGCTCACCCCGGCGCAGTCCACGGCCGTGCAGAACGAACTGGCGGAGAAGTTCGGCCTGAAGCCGGACCAGATCACCGCCAACCGGGTGAGCGCAGCGTGGGGCAGCCAGGTGACCGAGCGGGCGCTGCTCGGTCTGGTGATCTTCGTCGCGCTGGTGATGGTCTACCTGGTGGTGCGCTTCGAGTGGCGGATGGCGGTCGCCGCGGTCTCCTCGCTGCTGCTCAACCTGACCCTGACCGCGGGCGTCTACGCGCTGGTGGCGTTCGAGGTCACCCCGTCGACGGTGATCGGCTTCCTGACCATCCTCGGCTTCGCGCTCTACGACGTGGTGGTGGTGTTCGACAAGATCCAGGAGAACACCCGCGGGATCACCGGCAGCAGCACCCAGACCTACCCGGAGGCGGCCAACCTGGCCGTCAACCAGACCCTGATGCGGTCGATCAACACCAGTGTGGTGGCCCTGCTCCCGGTCGGCGGTCTGCTGTTCATCGGCGCGGGCCTGCTCGGTGCCGGCACGCTGAAGGACCTCGGCCTGGTGCTCTTCGTCGGTCAGGGCCTCGCGGTCTACTCCTCACTGTTCTTCGCCACGCCGGTGCTGGCCACCCTCAAGGGCTTCGAGCCGAAGATCCAGAACCACACCAAGCGGGTGCTGGCCCGGCGGGCCAGCGGCCGGGACGCGACGCCGACCGGCCGCCGGGCGTCCCGGCCGGCCGAGCCCGCCGTCACCGGCGAGACCGGCGAGGTCGAGCCGGCGGGTGCGGTGAGCGGCCCGGTGCCGAGTTCCACCCCGAAGGTCGGGGCCCGTCCGGCGGGCAAGCGGCCGTCCGGCGCCCGGGGTGGTCGCCCCGGCGGGGGTAACCGGCCCAGCGGCGCCAAGCGCCGCTGACATCCGACAAGAGACGACGGAACGGGCCACGAGGCGTTCCTCCCACCGGTACGCGGTGCGGGGGCACGCCTCGTGGCGTGTGAGAGGAGCACCGTGACGGAGACCGGCACCGACGTACGGGGGGACAGCGGCCCGGCCGTGGCCGAACTGGTGGCCAGCCGGGTGCTGGACGTACCGGACTTCCCGCAGCCCGGGGTGGTGTTCAAGGACCTGATGCCGTTGTTCGCCGACGGGGACGTGTTCCGCCGGGTGATCGACGGGATCGTGGCGTACCACGGGCGGGAGTCGTTCGACGTGGTGGTCGGCATCGAGGCGCGTGGCTTCGTGATCGCCGCCGCGATCGCGTACGCGACCGGGCTGGGTGTCGTGCCGGTGCGCAAGGCCGGCAAGCTGCCCCGGCCCGCCTACGCCGCCTCGTACGCGCTGGAGTACGGCGAGGCGACGTTGGAGGTGCACCAGGACGCGTTCACGGCCGGGCACAAGGTCCTGGTGGTGGACGACGTGCTGGCCACCGGCGGTACCGCCGAGGCGACGCTGGACCTGGTGGAGCGGGCCGGTGGCACCGTGGCCGGCTTCACCGTACTGCTGGAACTGGCCTTTCTCGGCGGGCGGCGACGGCTGGAGCCGCGCCCGGTTCATGCCCTGTTGACCGTTTGACGGCTGGTGCTCGTGCCGGCTCGTCGGTCCGTTCGCCGGACGGCGCGACCGGGACCGCATGCGGGTAGGATTGCCTTTTCGTGACCAGGCGGGCTGCCGCCCACCTGGCGGACGCGGGACCGGTTCCGTTGCGGCGGGATGATCCCCCGGCGAGGTGTGAGGAGGCCGGTGTCCCACGATGTCGCCCCTCCGACGGAGGGCACGGTGCATCCGACTGGCGAGGCTGACGGCGCGGTGAAGCGGCCGGCCGATCCGGTGGTCCAGCCGCAGGCCACCCCGGACCCGGGTGCCGACGGGCCGGCGGCCGGTGTGCCGGGGACCGGTGCGTCCGCGGCCGGCGGGGCGACGACCGGCGCGTCCGTGAACGGCGGGTCCGCGTCCGGTGCCTCGGCGAACGGCCGGTCGGCGGGCGGTGCGGCCGCGACCGGGGGCGGCAACGGTTCCCGACCCGATCCGGCCGGTGACCCGCTGACCCCGGAACCGCTGGCCGACGACGACCCGGCGGCGACCTCCGGCGGGTTCAGCGGCCTGGCCGGCGCACCGACGGGGCGGCGGGTCCGGGCGCGGCTGGCCCGGTTCAACGCGCCCTGGCAGAGCTCCCAGGTGAGCGAGGTGCTGGAGCCGCTGATCGCCACCCACCGGGCGTCGCACCCCAAGACCGATGCCCGGCTGCTGCAGCGGGCCTTCGACGTCGCCGCCCGGTGGCACTCGGGGCAGTACCGCAAGTCGGGGGACCCGTACATCACCCACCCGCTGGCGGTCGCGACGATCCTGGCCAATCTCGGGATGGACACCACCACCCTGGTCGCGGCGCTGCTGCACGACACGATCGAGGACACCGACTACGGCCTGGAGGAGATGCGGGTCGAGTTCGGTCCGGAGGTCGCCCTGCTGGTCGACGGGGTCACCAAGCTGGACAAGGTCAAGCTCGGCGACGCGGCCAAGGCCGAGACGATCCGCAAGATGGTCGTCGCGATGGCCAAGGACCCCCGAGTCCTGGTGATCAAGCTGGCCGACCGGCTGCACAACATGCGTACGCTCTCCTTCCTGCCCGCTCCGAAGCGGGAGCAGAAGGCCAAGGAGACGTTGGAGATCCTGGCGCCGCTGGCGCACCGGCTCGGCATGAACACGATCAAGTGGGAGCTGGAGGATCTCGCCTTCGGGACCCTGTTCCCGAAGCGGTTCGAGGAGATCAACCGGCTGATCGGCGAGCACCAGCCGCAGCGGGAGGCGCTGCTGCGGCAGGTCACCAACAAGGTGCAGGTCGACCTGAAGGCCGCCAAGATCAAGGCGGAGACCACCGGTCGGCCGAAGCACCTCTACTCGATCTACCAGAAGATGATCGTCCGGGGTCGGGACTTCAACGACATCTACGACCTGGTCGGGGTGCGCATCCTGGTCGACACGGTGCGGGACTGCTACGCCGCGCTGGGCGTGATCCACGCGAACTGGCAGCCGGTGCCGGGCCGGTTCAAGGACTACATCGCGATGCCCAAGTTCAACATGTACCAGTCGTTGCACACGACGGTCATCGGGCCCAGCGGCAAGCCGGTCGAGATGCAGATCCGCACGTACGCGATGCACCGCACCGCCGAGTTCGGCATCGCCGCGCACTGGAAGTACAAGGAGCACAAGGGCACCCAGATCGTCGGGCCGCCGGCCCACATCGACGAGATGACCTGGCTGCGGCAACTGCTGGACTGGCAGCGGGAGGCCAGCGACCCGAGCGAGTTCCTGGACGCGCTGCGCTTCGACCTGTCCAGCCAGGAGGTCTACGTCTTCACGCCCAAGGGCGACGTGATCCCGCTGCCGACCGGGTCGACGCCGGTGGACTTCGCCTATGCGGTGCACACCGAGGTCGGGCACAAGTGCATCGGCGCCCGGGTCAACGGCAAGCTGGTGCCGCTGGAGTCGACGCTGTCCAACGGCGACGTGATCGAGATCTTCACCTCGAAGTCCGACACGGCCGGACCGACCCAGGACTGGCTCGGCTTCGTCAAGAGTCCCCGGGCCCGCACCAAGATCCGGCAGTACTTCAACAAGGAACGCCGGGAAGAGGCGATCGAGGCCGGCAAGGACGCCATCGTCAAGGCGATGCGTAAGCAGGGCATGCCGTTGCAGCGGATGCTCAGCTCCGACAACCTGATGACCATCGCCCGCGACCTGCACCTGGCCGACGTGGCCTCGCTCTACGCGGCGGTCGGCGACAGCCAGGTCTCCGCCCAGTCGGTCGTGCAGAAGCTGATGGCCGGCTACGGAGGCGAGGAGGGCGCGGCGGAGGACATCGCCGAGACCGCCGTCGCCACCCGCCCGCCGCGCAGCCGCAGCAGCAGCCACGACCCGGGCGTGGTGGTCCGGGGCGTCAGCGACGTGTGGATCAAGCTGGCCCGGTGCTGCACGCCGGTGCCGCCGGACAGCGTGTTCGGCTTCGTGACCCGGTCCGGCGGGGTGAGCGTGCACCGGGACGACTGCGCCAACGCCGAGGAACTACGCGTGCAGTCGGAGCGGATCGTCGAGGTCTCCTGGAAGTTGACCTCGGCCTCCACCTTCCTGGTGGCCATCCAGGTCGAGGCCCTGGATCGGCACAAGCTGCTGGCCGACGTGACCCGGGTGCTCTCCGACGAGCGGGTGAACATCCTGTCCGCCACCGTGACCACCACCCGGGACCGGGTGGCGGTCAGCCGGTTCAGCTTCGAGATGGCCGACCCGAAGCACCTGGGCCACCTGCTGGCGGCCGTCCGCAAGGTGGACGGGGTCTTCGACGCGTACCGGGTGACCTCCGGCGCCTGAAACCACGGCGCCCGCCCCACCTCGTACGGGTGGGGCGGGCGCCGGTTTCGTGGCTGCGCGGGCGGTCAGGACTCGCGGGCGCTCATGGTCAGGGTCTTGATCAGTACTTCCTTCTTGGGGTGGCCGTCACCGGGCTGCCCGTTCGCCCCGTCGTCACCGGCCTTGGCGACCTCCTTGACGAGGTCCAGGCCGCCGGTGATGGTGCCCAGCACGGTGTAGCTCGGATCGAGCTGGGAGTCGCCGTAGACGATGAAGAACTGGCTGCCGGTGCTGTTCGGCTGCTGGGTCTTCGCCATCGCGATGACGCCCTCCGGGTACGCCGGGCGCTTGTCGGTGGGCAGGTTCTCCTCGGCGAAGCGGTAACTCGGGCCGCCGGTGCCGTCGGTCTGCCGCCACCCCTTGCCGGTCACGCTCGGGTCGCCGCACTGCAACACCTGGATGCCCTGGGTGACCAGGCGGTGGCACTTGGTGTTGTCGAAGAACTTCTTGCTCGCCAGGTAGGTGAAGCTCTCGGCGGTGCAGGGCACCTTGCTCACGTCGATCTTCGCGGTGATCGGGCCCAGGTTGGTGTCGATCGTCATCGTCTGGGTGCCCTTGGCGTCCACCTGGGTCGGCGGGACGCCGACGTCCTTGACCTGAGGGGTCCGGGACTCGGGCGGCGCCACGTTCCAGCCGCACTGGACCTTGTCCGGGGCGGCCTTGTCGGCCGGCTTCTTCTTGTCGTCGCCGAGGCTGGCCACCAGCCAGACGGTGCCGGCGACCACGAGCAGCAGGACCACACCGGCACCGACGCCGGCCTGAATCCGTCGGCGCTTGCGCGCGCGTTCGGCCCGCTCGGCCATCTCCTTCTCGAGTCGTGCCCGCGCCGCGGCCCGTTGCCGCTCTCTCGTGGACGTCACGCTGGCTCCTCCTGGGCTATCTGGCGGTGCTTGGTCGTCTGCGCCTGGCATCGTTGTCTCCAAGCTGATCAGGCTGTGCTGATCAGATCCGGGCCGATCAGGTTGTGGTGCCGATCAGGACTTGGCGGCCGTGCTCGGCGGGTTCGACGGCGTCGGGGACGTCGTCGCGGGCGGCGGCGCTGCCGGGGTGGGTGTCGCGGTGGCCGGCTCGCCGACCGTCAGGCTCTGGATCACCACGTCGGTCTTCGGCTTGACCTTCGCCCCGGTCCCATTGTCCACGGTCTCCAGGCCACCGATCCGCTGCACCACGTCCAGCCCGGCCGTGACCTTGCCGACGATCGGGTACTGCGGACTGGTCGGGTTGAAGTCCTTGAAGAAGATCAGGAACTGGCTGCCGTTGGAGCCCGGCGGGTTGCCGACCAACGCCACCGTGCCGGCCGGGTAGAGCGGCGGCTGGGCCGGCGCCGAGCTGGCCGAGGGGGACGGCTCCGGGGTGGGCGCCGACGGGGTGTTCTCGCTCGGGAACGAGTACGACGGACCGCCCTGTCCGGTTCCACCGGGGTCGCCGCAGCGCACGGCACCCTCGGTGGTGATCTCGTGGCACTTGGTGTTGTCGAAGAACGACTTGCCGGCCAGGTAGCTGAAGCTGGCGCCGGCGCAGGGGGCGGTGGCCAGGTCGAGCTGCACGGTCACCGGCGCGCCCTGGTTCGTGGTGATCGTCATCGGCCGGCTGCCGGAGGTGGGCAGGTCCTTGGTGGGCGGCTCGCCGACGTCCTTGACGTTCGGGTTGGTGTCCGCCCGTACCGGCGTCCAGTCGCAGACGTCGGCGGCGGTGTCCGCGGGCGGCTTGCGGTCGAAACCGCCCAACGCCCAGACCGAGCCGAGGACGATCAACGCCAGCGCGACAGCGGCGCCGACACCGGCCCG
The DNA here is from genome assembly GCF_042650605.1 of Micromonospora zhanjiangensis. Taxonomy (NCBI): domain Bacteria; kingdom Bacillati; phylum Actinomycetota; class Actinomycetes; order Micromonosporales; family Micromonosporaceae; genus Micromonospora; species Micromonospora zhanjiangensis. Next base: position 235,489 of record NZ_JBHSBN010000004.1, read on the forward strand.
GATGCGCCGTTGCCGGCGGGCGGCGGCGGCCCGCCGGGCCATCTGCCGGTCGAGCTTGGCCCGCGCCAGTTTGCGCTGCCGGTCCCTGCTGGAGGCCACCCGCGCTCCCTTCCTCTACCTGGTGATCGTGTGCCGGGTGATCGTGGGCGTCGGCCGACCGCCCCACCATGCGGTCACGTGCGCCACGCCACACGCCCGCCAGAGTGTACGGGTATCCGCTGAGAAAGTGGTGTACGAGGTCGCCCTACGTGGTATCGGATGAGATCGGCGGTAACTGTGGGGCGCCCGGGACGGCGCGGCCCGGCCGTGGCGGCAGATAGGCTGCACCGGACGACAACACCGCCGTGGAGGGGAGCGCACGTGCTCGTGGCCGGCTTTCCCGCGGACGCCTTCGGCACCAACTGTTACGTGGTGGCGACCGCGCCGGGGGAGCAGTGCGTCGTGGTCGACCCCGGGATCGGGGTGCTCGACCGGCTCGACGCGCTGCTCGCGGAGCACCGCCTGCAGCCCGCCGCCGTCCTGCTCACCCACGGCCATCTGGACCACACCTTCTCGGTGGCGCCGGTGTGCGGGGCGCGCGGGATCACCGCGTACGTGCACCCCGGCGACCGGGACATGCTCGCCGACCCGGCCAAGGGGCTGTCGGCGGACCTCACCCAGCTGTTCGGCGGGCGGCTGCCGTACACCGAACCGGAGGACGTCGCCGAGCTGACCGACGGCGCGACCCTGGCCCTGGCCGGTCTGGAGATCACCGTCGACCACGCGCCGGGCCATACCGGCGGGTCGGTGCTGTTCCGGCTGCCGGCGGCGGGCACCCGGTGGGCGGCGGACCAGGTCTGCCTCTCCGGGGACGTGCTGTTCGCCGGCTCGATCGGCCGCACCGACCTGCCGGGCGGCAGCATGCCCGCCATGCTGGCCAGCCTGCGGGACAAGGTCCTCCCGCTGGCCGACGACACCGTCGTCCTGCCCGGCCACGGTCCGGAGACCACCATCGGCCGCGAGCGCGCGAGCAACCCGTACCTTCGTCAGGTCGCGGACCGCGCCGCCGCGCGACCGGCCCCCAGCCGAGGTCTGTAGAGCTTTCCCCGCGCCTCGCGCGGGACCTTGAGGAGCGTCGTCATGAGTAAGCCCACGCCCATTTCCGGCTTTCCGGAGTGGCTGCCCCCGCAGCGGATGATCGAGCAGTACGTGCTGGACCGGATCCGCACCACCTTCGAGCTGTACGGCTTCGCCCCGCTGGAGACCCGCGCGGTCGAGCCGTTGGACCAGTTGCTGCGCAAGGGGGAGACCTCCAAGGAGGTCTACCTGCTGCGCCGGTTGCAGGAGGAGGCCGGTGGACCGGCCGGCGACAGCGGTCTGGGTCTGCACTTCGACCTGACCGTGCCGTTCGCCCGGTACGTGCTGGAGAACCAGGGCAAGCTGCAGTTCCCGTTCCGCCGCTACCAGATCCAGAAGGTGTGGCGCGGTGAGCGCCCGCAGGAGGGGCGCTACCGGGAGTTTCTGCAGGCCGACATCGACATCGTCGACCGGGACACCCTGCCGGCGCACCACGAGGCCGAGCTGCCGCTGGTGATCGGCGACGCGCTGGGCGGGCTGCCCATCCCGCCGGTGCTGATCCAGGTCAACAACCGCAAGGTCTGCGAGGGCTTCTACCGGGGGATCGGGTTGACCGACCCGGACGCCGCGTTGCGGGCGGTCGACCGCCTCGACCGGGTCGGCCCGGACCAGGTGGCCGAGCTGCTGGTCGGCACCGCCGGGGCCACCCCGGAGCAGGCCAAGGCGTGCCTGGCGCTGGCCGGCATCTCCGCGCCGGACGCCTCGGTGGCCGACGAGGTCCGCGCGCTCGGCGTCGAGCACCCGCTGCTGGACGAGGGCCTGGCCGAGCTGGTAGCGGTGCTGGAGACGGCCGCCGCGCACGCGCCGGGGCTGTGCGTGGCCGACCTGCGGATCGCCCGCGGCCTGGACTACTACACCGGGACGGTGTACGAGACCCAGCTGCGCGGCTACGAGCGGTTCGGCTCGGTCTGCTCCGGCGGCCGGTACGACAACCTGGCCAGCTCCGGGGGCACCAGCTTCCCGGGGGTGGGCATCTCGATCGGGGTGACCCGGCTGCTCGGCCTGCTCTTCGGCGCCGGCGAGCTGACCGTGTCCCGGTCGGTGCCGACCTGTGTGCTGGTCGCGGTGCCGGACGAGGCGCACCGGCCAGAGATCAACCGGATCGCCGACCAGTTGCGCCGCCGGGGCGTGCCCACCGAGGTCTCCCCGTCGGCGGCGAAGTTCGGCAAGCAGATCCGGTACGCCGAGCGGCGGGGCATCCCGTACGTCTGGTTCCCGGGCGCGGACGGCGCCGCCGACGAGGTGAAGGACATCCGCTCCGGCGACCAGGTCCAGGCGACGCCGGACGGGTGGACGCCACCGGCGGCCGACCTGCGGCCGGTGGTGGGCTGACTTCGACTGGCGGTGCGTGGGAACTTAACCTACGGTGGCGTAAGTTACGCCACCGTAGGGAGAGTTCGTGACCGTCACCAGCAGCACCGCTCCGCTCAGCCAGACCGCCCTGCTCGTCGAGCTGGAGCCGGTCGTCGCCCGCAACCTCGACCGGCATCTCGGGCTGGCCAAGGAGTGGTTCCCGCACGAGTACGTGCCGTGGAGCGCCGGCCGTACCTTCGACGGACCGCTCGGGGGTGCGGCCTGGGCGCCGGGTGACTCGACGATCCCGGACGTGGCCCGGACGGCGTTGGTGGTCAACCTGCTCACCGAGGACAACCTGCCGTCGTACCACCACGAGATCGCGACGCTGTTCGGGCGGGACGGCGCCTGGGGGACCTGGGTGCACCGGTGGACCGCGGAGGAGGGGCGGCACGGGGTCGCGATCCGCGACTACCTGACCGTGACCCGGGCGGTCGACCCGGTCGCGCTGGAGCGGGCGCGGATGGACCACATGTCGGCCGGCTACGTCAACGCGCACGGCGACGAGGTGCTGCACTCGCTCGCGTACGTCTCGTTCCAGGAGCTGGCCACCCGGATCTCGCACCGCAACACGGGCAAGGCGACCGGCGACCCGGTCTGCGAGCAGTTGCTGGCCCGGGTGGCGGCCGACGAGAACCTGCACATGGTCTTCTACCGCAACCTGCTCGCCGCCGCCTTCGAACTCGCGCCGGACCAGGCGATGCGGGCGGTGGCCGACGTGGTGGCCGACTTCCAGATGCCCGGCAGCGGCATCGACGGATTTGCCCGCAAGTCGGTGGCGATCGCCCTGGCCGGCATCTACGACCTGCGTCAGCACCGGGACGAGGTGCTGGTGCCGGTGCTGCGGCAGTGGGACGTCTGGAACGTCACCGGGCTCGGTGGCGAGGGCGAGGCGGCCCGTGAGCAGTTGGCCCGACACCTGGCCGAGTTGGACCGGGCGGCGGCCCGGTTCGAGGAGAAGCGGGACGCCCGGCGGGACCGGCTCGCCGCGCGCTGACCCCGCTCGCGGGCGCATCTTATAGATGTGTGTCTGTTGACTCAACTGTTACGCCGCAGTGGCGGATGGAGAAAATTTTGTCACGGCGCATGTATTGCTGGCGATCTTAAATATCTGAATACTTCTCCATGACCCGGCCGGAACCCCCATTTTCCGCCAGGTTAGGCATCGGGACGCGTCAACCCCCGGCCGTCCCGCCGTCAACCCCCATGGAGGACTCGCATGCGACCCACGAGGTCACTCACCCGCCGTGCCGCGACCACCCTCGCGGCCGGCGCGCTCGTCGCCGGTGTACTCGCCGGCGCCCCGGCCGCCCAGGCCGCCCCGGCCACGACCGCGTCCCCCGACGCCGCCGCCGCGCTCTCCGAGCGGCTCGGCGCCCGGTCGGCCGGCAGCTACGCCGACGCCAACGGCCGCATGGTCGTCACCGTCACCGACCAGGCCGCGGCCAACGAGGTACGCGCCGCCGGCGCCGCGCCGAAGCTGGTCGCCCGCGGCGTGGCCGTGCTCGACGGGGCGAAGGCCGAGCTGCGTCGCTCGGCCAGCATCCCGGGCACCGCGTGGTGGACCGACGCGGCCACCAACCAGGTCGTCGTCTCGGTCGACAGCACCGTCACCGGCGCCAAGCTCGACCAGGTCAAGGCCGTCGCGCAGAAGCTCGGCGGGGCGGTCCGGGTCGAGTCCGAGCCGGGCGTGCTGAGCAAGCGCCTCTCCGGCGGCCAGGCCATCTACACCGGCGGCTACCGCTGCTCGCTCGGGTTCAACGTGCGCAGCGGCAGCACCTACTACTTCCTCACCGCCGGGCACTGCACCAACCTCGGGTCGACCTGGTACTCCAACTCCAGCAAGACCACCGTGCTGGGCACCCGGGCCGGCACCAGCTTCCCGGGCAACGACTACGGCATCGTGCGCTACACCAACGGCAGCGTCCCGCCCGGCGACGTCTACCTCTACAACGGCAGCTACCAGGACATCACCTCGGCCGGCAACGCGTACGTCGGCCAGGCGGTGAAGCGCAGCGGCAGCACCACCGGCCTGCGCAGCGGCTCGGTCAACGCCACCAACGCCACGGTCAACTACGCCGAGGGCAGCGTCTCCGGCCTGATCCGTACCAACGTCTGCGCCGAGGGCGGCGACAGCGGCGGCTCGCTCTTCGCCGGCAGCACCGCACTGGGCCTGACCTCCGGCGGCAGCGGCAACTGCACCTCCGGCGGCACGACCTACTTCCAGCCGGTCACCGAGCCGCTCAGCGTCTACGGCGTGAGCGTCTACTGATCCACCGGCACCCACTGATCCACCCCGTACCAGATCGAGCCGCCGGGTCCGCCCGGCGGCTCGATCCGTGTCCGGGGTACGGCGGAGGTGTCCGCTTCCGCGAGGGCCCGTCCGCACACCCGGGACCGGCCCTCCCGGCGGCCCTGACAGAATGCGGGGGCAGTCCGTACACGTGAGGAGACACCAACCGTGATCCGTACCCATGACGCCGGTAGCCTGCGCGCGACGCACGCCGGCACGACGGTGACGCTCGCCGGGTGGGTGGCCCGCCGGCGCGACCACGGTGGGGTCATCTTCGTCGACCTGCGCGACGCCTCCGGCGTGGCGCAGGTGGTGTTCCGCGAGGAGATCCAGGCGGCGCACGCGCTGCGCAACGAGTTCTGTGTCCGGGTCACCGGCGAGGTGACCCGGCGTCCCGAGGGCAACGACAACCCGGACCTGGCCACCGGCGAGGTCGAGGTGACCGCCACCGAGCTGACCATCCTCTCCGAGGCGGCGCCGCTGCCGCTGCCGGTGGACGACCAGGTCGAGGCCGGTGACGACGTCCGCCTCAAGTACCGCTACCTGGACCTGCGGCGCAGTGGTCCGGCGCACGCCATGCGGCTGCGCTCGCGGGCCAACCAGCTGGCCCGGGGCGTGCTGCACGCCCGGGACTTCCTGGAGATCGAGACGCCCACCCTGACCCGGTCCACCCCCGAGGGGGCCCGGGACTTCCTGGTCCCGGTCCGGCTGCAGCCGGGCACCTGGTACGCGTTGCCGCAGTCACCGCAGCTGTTCAAGCAGCTGCTGATGGTCGGCGGGATGGAGCGCTACTACCAGATCGCCCGGTGCTACCGGGACGAGGACTTCCGGGCCGACCGGCAGCCCGAGTTCACCCAGCTCGACATCGAGATGTCCTTCGTCGACCAGGAGGACGTGATCGAGCTGGGCGAGGAGATCGTCGCCGCGCTCTGGGCCGACCTGGCCGACCACGTCATCCCCCGGCCGATCCCGCGGATCACCTGGCACGACGCGATGGCCCGGTACGGCTCCGACAAGCCCGACCTGCGCTACGGCGTGGAGCTGACCGAGCTGACCGACTACCTGCGCGGCACCCAGTTCCGGGTGTTCGCCGGGGCGATCGACGCGGGTGGCTACGTGGGCGCCGTGGTGATGCCCGGCGGGGCCAGCCAGAGCCGCAAGGAGCTGGACGGCTGGCAGGACTGGGCCAAGGCGCGGGGCGCCCGCGGCCTGGCGTACGTGGTGCTGGACGCCCAGACCGGCGAGCCGCGCGGCCCGGTGGCCAAGAACCTGTCCGCCGAGCACCTCGGCGGGCTGGCCGACGCGGTCGGCGCGAAGCCGGGGGACGCGGTCTTCTTCGCCGCCGGCACGAACGCCCGGGAGGCGCAGGAGCTGCTCGGTGCGGCCCGGATCGAGATCGCCAAGCGGGCCGGCCTGATCGACGAGGACGCCTGGGCGTTCTGCTGGGTGGTCGACGCGCCGATGTTCGAGAAGACTGACGAGGGCGGTTGGACGGCCGTGCACCACCCGTTCACCTCGCCGAATGCCGACTGGGTGGACCGGTTCGAGGAGGCGCCGGACAAGGCCCTCGCGTACGCGTACGACATCGTCTGCAACGGCAACGAGATCGGCGGCGGGTCGATCCGTATCCACCGGGCCGACGTGCAGCGCCGGGTCTTCGACCTGCTCGGCATCACCCCGGACGAGGCGAACGACAAGTTCGGCTTCCTGCTGGAGGCGTTCAAGTTCGGCCCGCCGCCGCACGGCGGCATCGCGCTGGGCTGGGACCGGACCTGCATGCTGCTGGCCGGCGCCGACTCGATCCGCGAGGTGATCGCCTTCCCGAAGACCCGGGGTGGCTTCGACCCGCTGACCGGCGCCCCGACGCCGATCACCGCGCAGCAGCGCACCGAGGCCGGCATCGACGCCAAGCCCAAGCCGGCCGCGACGCCGCACACCGGCACCGCCGGCCCGGCCGCGCCGGTCGCCGATCCGGTCTGACCCCGGTCGCCCGGAATCCTGGCCCCGACGGAACGGCCCGCGTCATGATGACGCGGGCCGTTCCGGTCCGTGGCGACGTGCCGATCCGAAGGTGGTGCGGATGAGACTGCTCGTGGTGGGCGCCAGTGGCTTCCTGGGCGCCGAGGTGTGCCGGCAGGCGATCGCCGCGGGGCACCGGGTGGTGGGCACCCACCGTTCGGCCGCCGTCGGGGTGCCGGGCGTCGAGCCGCGCCGGCTGGACATCACCGACCGGGCCGCCGTGCGGACGCTGCTGACCGGGGTACGCCCGGACGCGGTGGTGTCCACCGCCTACCGCACCGACGACTGGACGATCACCGCCGACGGGGCGGCCCATGTGGCGTGCGCCGCCGCGGAGGTTGGCGCCCGGCTGGTGCACCTGTCCAGCGACGCGTTGCACGCCGGGCGGCCGACGCCGTACCTGGACGAGGACGTGCCGACGCCGGTGCACGCGTACGGGGCGGCGAAGGCGGCGGCGGAGACGGCGGTGCGGGCGGTCGACCCGGGCGCGGCGCTGGTGCGGACCTCGCTGATCGTGGGGGAGGGGAGCAAGCAGATCCAGCTCTGCCGGGACGCCCTCGCCGGCCGGGCCACCCTGTTCACCGACGAGGCGCGCTGCCCGGTCGACGTGACGGACCTGGCCGCCGCCGTCCTGGAACTGGTCCCCTCCGGGTACGCCGGTCTGCTCAACGTGGCCGGGCCGGACCCGGTGAGCCGGGCCGAGTTGGGCCGGCTGGTGGCCGGTCACGAGGGCGTCGACCCGGCCGGGCTGAAGACCGGCACCCTCGCGGAGGCCGGGCTGCGCCGGCCCGCGGACGTACGGCTGGACTCCGCCCGCGCGGCCGGCCTGCTGCGGGTCCGGCTCCGCGGCGTCCGGGAGTTGTTCGACTGAACCGACCGACGACATGCACAATTTCTTTGCATGAGTCTTGTGCACAGAAAGTGTGCACAGATATTGTGCAACCATGGAGAACGACGAGACGCGGGTGCGGCCCGAGCCGCGCGCGGTCCGGCTGGACCACCGGCAGGTGCGGATCCTGGCCCACCCGCTGCGGATGCGGGTGGTGGGCGCGCTGCGGGTGCGCGGGCCGCTGACCGCGACGGCCCTGGCCGAGCTGCTCGACACCAACACCGGCGCGACCAGTTACCACCTGCGGCAGCTCGCCGAGGCCGGCCTGGTCGTCGAGGACCCGGACCTGGGCACCGGCCGGCAGCGGTTCTGGCGGGCCGCGCACGACGTCACCAGCTGGGAGGCCAGCGACTTCGACGACGACCCGGACTCGCGGGCCGCGATCGAGTGGATCGAGGACGACCAGGTCCGGCACCTCGTGCAGCACGCCGAGCGCTGGTCCGCCACCCGGCACGAGTGGTCGCCGCGGTGGCGGGACGCGTTCGGCATGGGCGACGTGTTCCTCACCATCCCGGCCGCCCGGCTGCAGGAGCTGAAGGCGGAGGTGTGGCGGATCTTCGAGCGGTACCGGGAGGCCGCCGACCCGGCCGAGCCGGACGCCGCCCAGGTGGAGCTCTACCTCGCCGCGTTCCCGCTGCTGACCGGGGCGCGGCCGGCCACACCGCCCGGGGAGGAATCGTGACCGCGCTGTCCGTACGCCAGGTCCGCGACCGTTACCTCGTCCTGCACGGCCTGCGCTGGCTGCCCACCGGCCTGACCATCCCGGTGCTGGTGCTGCTCCTGCAGGAACGCGGCCTGTCGTTGTCCCAGATCGGCCTGGTCGGCACCGCGCAGGGCCTGGTCATCCTCGCCCTGGAACTGCCCACCGGCGGGATGGCCGACGCCCTCGGCCGCAAGCCGCTGCTGGCCACCGCCTGGGCGATCGGCCTGTGTTCGCTCACCCTCTTCGCGGTCGCCCAGTCCTTCTGGCTCTTCTTCCTCTACTCCGCGCTGCAGGGTGTCTACCGGGCGCTGGACAGCGGCCCGCTCGAATCCTGGTACGTCGACGCCACCCTGGCGGCCGACCCGCAGGCCGAGTACGAACGCGGCCTCGGCTGGGCCGGCACGGTCATCGGGATCGCCATCGGCGCCGGGGCGCTGCTCGGCGGCGGTCTGGTCGCACTCGGCCCGGTCGGCCCGGTCAGCGCCCTCACCGTGCCGGTGTTCGTCGCCGTCCTGCTGCAGGGGGTGGCCCTGACGGCACTGCTGGTCCTGCTGCGCGAGACCCGGCCGGCGCGGGGCGCGGCCGCGCTGCGGGCGTCGATCGTCGAGGCGCCACGCATGGTGGGTCGGGCCGTCGGCCTGCTGCGCCGGTCCCGGGTGCTGACCGCCCTGGTCGCGGTGGAGCTGTTCTGGGGCTTCGGCATGGTGACCTTCGAGTCGCTGCTGCCGGTCCGCCTCGCCGAGGTGGTCGGCGACGCGGACCGCGCGGCGGCGCTGCTCGGGCCGGCCGGCTCGGCGGCCTGGCTGGCCAACGCCGCCGGAGCCGCGCTCACCCCGTTCCTGCTGCGCCGGATCGGGGCCGCGCCGGCCGCCGCGCTGATGCGGATCCTGCAGGGCGCCACCGTGGTCGGGATGGGCCTGCTCGCCGGCCCGGTCGGGGTGCTCGTGGCCTACCTGGCCTGTTACGCCGTGCACGGCGCGTCGAACCCGCTGCACGTCGGCCTGCTGCACCGGCAGGTCGACGGCCCGTACCGGACCAGCGTGCTGTCGCTGAACTCGATGATGGGGCAGCCGGCCGCAGCGCTCGGTGGGGTGGTCCTGACCGCGCTCGCCGACCGCAGCGGGGTGGGCCTCGCGATGCTGGTCGGTGCGGTGGTGCTGGCCGTGGCCGCGCCGCTGTACCTGCCCGCCTGGCGGGCCGCCCGCAGGGCCGGACCGGAGCCCGTGCCGGCCCGGACACCCACCCCGGCCGGTACCGGCTGACCGGCGCGGGTCCGGCCGTCCACGGTGGAGATTGCGCGGCGACCGGACTGGGTACATCGGGGCGGCACCACCCGGGACCCCATGGAGGACATCATGCTCGCCATCGCCGCGGCGATCGTTTTCGGATTCGCCCTGCTGCTCGACCTGCTCAACACGAACTTCGGTGCACCGGACCTGTTCAACTGGAACACGCTGGTGCTGATCGGTCTGCTCCTGCTGGCCCTCTACCTGGCCGGGGTGGGCAGCGGCCCGCGCGCCGGTGGCGGTGGCGGGCGCTGGTACCGCGGCCGTCGGCCCGGCCGGGGCTGACAAGATCGAACGGCCCGGCTCTCGGCGCGTTTCCGGCGTCGGAAGCCGGGCCGGTAGTGTTTCGGCGATGGAGTCCGACGGCCTGTTCCCCCTCGTCGATCCCGGTGGCGCGCGCGTCGCGCCGGCCGGGCCGGTCGAGGTGGCCGGATTCGCCGCGCCGGGCGCCGACGCGCCGCTGCCGGTCCGGATGCGCCCGGCCGCCCTGGACGAGCTGGTCGGCCAGGAACACCTGCTCGCGCCGGGTGCGCCGCTGCGCCAGTTGGTGACCGGGAACTCGCCGATGTCGGTGATCCTGTGGGGGCCGCCGGGCAGCGGCAAGACCACCATCGCGCACCTGGTCGCCGGCGCGACCGGACGCCGCTTCGTGGCGATGTCGGCCCTGTCCGCCGGGGTGAAGGACGTCCGCGCGGTGATCGACACCGCGCGTCGGGGGCGGCGGTCCGGCGGGCCGCCCACCGTGCTGTTCATCGACGAGGTGCACCGGTTCAGCAAGACGCAACAGGACTCGCTGCTGGCCGCCGTCGAGGACCGGACCGTCACCCTGCTCGCCGCAACCACCGAGAATCCGTACTTCTCGGTCATCTCACCCCTGCTGTCCCGCTGCGTGCTGCTCACCCTGCAACCGCTCGACGACGCGGCGGTGCGCGGCCTGCTGCGCCGCGCGGTGACCGACGAGCGCGGCCTCGGCGGCGCGGTCACCCTCGCCGACGACGCCGAGGACCATCTGGTACGGCTGGCCGGTGGCGACGTCCGCAGGGCGCTCACCGCGCTGGAGGCTGCCGCCGGTTCGGCGGCGGCGCAGGGCGACGACAAGATCGACCTGGCCACCGCGGAACGCGCGGTCGACGTGGCCGCCGTCCGGTACGACCGGGACGGTGACGCCCACTACGACGTGACCAGCGCCTTCATCAAGAGCATGCGGGGCTCGGACGTGGACGCGGCGCTGCACTGGCTGGCCCGGATGCTGGTGGCCGGTGAGGACGCCCGGTTCATCGCCCGCCGGATCGTCATCTTCGCCAGTGAGGACATCGGGATGGCCGACCCGACCGCGCTGTCCGTGGCGACCGCCGCCGCCCACGCCGTCGAATTCGTGGGGCTGCCCGAGGCACAGCTCAACCTCGCCCAAGCGGTGATCCACATGGCCACCGCGCCCAAGTCCAACTCGGCCACCGCCGCGATCGGCGCGGCCATGGCGGACGTCCGGGCCGGCCGGGGCGGCCCGGTCCCGCCCGGGCTGCGCGACGCGCACTACGCCGGTTCCCGCGGCCTGGGACACGGCCGCGGCTACCGCTACCCGCACGACGACCAGCGCGGCGTGGTCACCCAGCAGTACGTGCCGGACGACCTGACCGGGGTCGACTACTACCGCCCGACCGGACACGGCGCGGAGCGGGCGGTGGCCGCCCGGCTGCCCGTGCTGCGCGGCATCGTGCGGGGTGCGCCGGCGCCGACCGGTGCCGGCCGAGCCGACTCCGCGACCGGTGCCGGTGCCGGCCGGGCCGACTCCGCGACCGGAGCCGGCCGGGCCGACTCCGCGACCGGTGCCGGCCGGACCGACCCCGCGTCGGGGAACGGTAGGTCGGAGCCGGCCCGGGGTAACGGCACGGTGGCGGACGACGACAACGACACGGCGAGTGCCGGGGGGAATCACCAGTGAGATCGCGCGGATCGGACCAGCCGGGGGACGGCCGGGACGAACGGCCGGAGGCACCGGCCAAGGGGCGGCGCTGGGGGCGGGGCGGCCGGACCGAGCAGCCGGCGGAGCCGCCGGTCAGCGGCGAGGAGTTCGGCTGGATCGACGACCTGCGGACCGCCAAGCAGCAGCGGGTGGACATCGGCCCCGGGGGCGACGGCGCAGACGACCCGCCGCCCGCTCCACGGCGGGAGAACCCGCCGCCCGGCGCACGGCGGGCGGCACCGCCGGCCGGACCGTCCCGGCCGGACACGCCGCCGGACGGCGCGCCGCGCCGGGACGCCCCACCGCCGTACCCGGCCGGACCGGGGACGCGACCCGGCACGGCGGCCGGTGCCCCACCGCCGCGCCGTCCGGGTCCGGGTACGGGTGACCTCAACCAGCCCTGGCCCGGCGCGGGACCGTCGGCCCCGGCCGGACCGCCGGGCGGCCGGTCCCGACACGGCACCGCCGACCAGCCGGCCGTACCGGCCGACCCGCCGCGCCGGTCCGGGCCGACCGGCCGGGACGGTTTCCCGCCGGGCGGGCGGCCACCCGTCGACGACCCGACCGCCGGGGTGCAGCCGTGGCCCGCTTTCGGTCAGGGCGAGCGGACCGATCGGCGGCCCGGTCCGGAGCGGGGCGAGCCGGTTGACCGGCGACCCGGGTTCGCTCCGGCCGAGCCGGCGAGCCGGCGGCCCGACCCGGCTGACGTCGACGCGCCGACCGGTCGGCACGGTGAGCGCGGCCGGCGGCCCGCTCCGGCTGACGTCGACGCGCCGACCGGTCGGCACGGCGACCGTGGCCGGGACCGGCCCGAGTCGGGCCGGCTACCGGACCGCGGCGCCGCCCGGTCCGGCGCCGCGCCGCCGCCCGGGTCCGGACCCGGTGCGCCGGCCGGTCCGGGTCGTTTCCCGGCCCGCCCGCCCGTGGACGACCGGGCCGGCGGTCCGCGCCATGCCGGCGCCGACCCGACCGGCGCCACCGACGCGCCCGCCGGCCCGGTGGTGCCGCGCAGCGGCAACGCGCCGGTTCCGCCACCGCTGCCCAACCGGGACCCGTCCGGCGCGTCGACCACCGGAGGCTTCCGGCCGGCCGGACCACCCGCCGGCGGGTCCGTGCCCGGGCCACGCCGGGACGGCCCACGGCGGGCCGCACCCGACCAGTCGGGCCCGCCCCGACCGGGTGCGGAACCACCGGTGACGGCCGACCGGTCGGGTTGGGACGGCCCCCGGCCCGGCCGCCCCGGCCCGGCCGACGCCGCCCCGGACCGACCCGCCCGACCGGCCGACTGGCTGCGCCGAGCCGGCCGTACCGGTCGGACCGGTGACCTCGGTCCCGGCATCGGCCAGCAACCGTCCGGTGACCAACCGTCCCCCGGCGGGCCGCTGGACCGGACCGTGCCCCGCCTGCCGGGTCCCGACGGCGCTTCGCCGGTCGGTCCGAACCGGCCCGGTGCGCCCGGCCGGTCCCGGGACGCCGCCGGGCCGATCGGCCCGGAGCGCCGGCCGGCCGGCCCGCCGACCGACCGGCCCACCGGGCGGACGAGCGCCGCGGCGAGCGTGCCGGCGCCGCCACGCCCACCCGCCGACCGGTCGACCGACCCGTCCGGGCCCGACCAGACCGGCGCCGGACCGCGCCGGGAATCCGGCCGCCGGCCCGCCGGCCCGCCACCCGTCGGTGGTCGCCCCGTGCCGGGAACCCCCGGCCGCCCGTCCGCGGAGGCGCCGGCGACGCCCGGCCGTCCCGTCTCCGGTGCGCCGGGAATGCCGGGCCGTCCGGTGTCCGACCCGCCGACCGGCCCGATCCGGCCGTCGTCCGGTCCGCCGACCGCTCCGGGCCGTCCCGTGTCGGGTGCCGCGACGGCATCCGTACGCCCGGCGTCCGGCCCGCCCACGGTCCCCGCCCGTCCGCCCGCCGGTGGTCGGGTCCGCCCGGTCGAACCCGGTCGGGCCGTGCCGGAGCAGCCCGGTCCCGGCCCGCGCCCGGGACAGGTTCCGCCGGGACGGGCCGAGGGGCCCGACGGCCCGCCCGGCCCGCGTCCGGGGCAGGGCCCGCCGGGACGGGCCGGGCAGCCCGACGGTCCACCCGGTTCGCGTCCCGGGCAGGTTCCGCTCTCCAGGCGGACCACCGTCCCGGACGGCGGCGCCACACCGGTGGCCCGGGCCGCCGCGTCGGTGCCGGCCGCCGGCCCGACCGCACCCGGCGGCCGGGCATCGGTGCCGCCGCCCCCCGTCGACCCGGCCCGGTCGGACGCTTCAGGTCGATCGGACGCTCTGGCCCGGTCGGACGTCGGATCGGTGCGACCGGAGGGACCCGAGGTCGGAACCGACGACGCGGGTTCGCCCGGGTCGCGCGCGGGCTCCGAGACCAGCCGGCAGTCGCGGGAACAACGCCGGCTGCGGGCCGCCGCCCTGATCCTGGCCTGCCTGGTGGTGCTGGCCGCGTTGCCGCTGTTCTTCGGCATCCGGGCCGCCACCCGCGATCCGGTGTTCACCTCGCTGGACGAACTCGACGTGCCGGCCTGGGCGGCCCTCGGCAAGCGGGACGACGACGTGAGCGGCAGCCGCTGGTGCCTGATCGAGTGCCGGTTGCGGGAGCGCACCGTCCAGTCCGAGAAGGCGCCGGACGAGACCGCGCGGGCCTACCAGCAGGCCCTCGTCACCGCCGGGTGGCAGCGGTGGAAGCCCGCGCTGTGCCCGGAGCAACCGGTGGAGGGTCACTACACCTGCTGGAAGCGCGACGAACTCACCCTCGACCTGTGGGTGCGCAAGCCGGCCTGTGTCAACCCGGCCCCGCCGGACGGCGCACCGGCCGACCCGAAGAAGTCGACGGCGCCGAACGGCGCCGACGACTGCTCCGGTGCGCAGGTGTCGGTCAAGGTGCGCAACGCCATCGACGACGACCGGACCAAACCGCAGCCGAGCACCGATCCGTCACTGACCGGGGTCGACCCCGACCCCACCCTCCCGGACGACCCGCTCCGCGGACCGACACCCGCCCCGTCCTGAGGTCCACCTTCGTCACGGACGGTAGGGTCTGGGTCTGCACGGTGGCGTGCCGTGCGGTTGCGTGGTGATTGGTGGCCCGTGCCCGGATAGGCACGCGCCCCAGCGGGGTATGACCCGCCCGGTTGACAACGGCTTTCGGCGAAGGAGGATTCGCGTGCACCTTGGAGAGATCGCGGCGCTGGTTGCGGCCTGCGCGTTCGCGTTGCTGGTGCTGATTCTGGCCATACCGATCTTCCGGCTGCGGCACACGGTCGACGCCGCCACCCGGGCGATCAACGACATCAACGATCGGACGGCCCCGCTGCTGGGCAACGTCAACACCACGGTCGAGAACGTGAACACCGCGCTGGGTCAGGTGCAGACGTCGCTGGACGGGGTGAACATCCAACTGGCGAAGGTCGACACCATGACCGGGCACGTACAGAACATCACCGCCAACGTCGCCAACCTCTCCACGGTGGTCTCCGCGGCGGTGGCCAACCCGCTGGTCAAGGTCGCCGCCTTCGGCTACGGCGTCCGCAAGGCGGCGGCCACCCGCCGCAACGCCGAGCAGGAGCGCGAGGTGCGGGCGACGATCAAGCAGCAGCGCCGGGCGGCCAAGCGGGCCGGACGCTGATCCCGCCGCCGACGGTACGGGCAGGGTTGGAGAGGATGGGGACATGAGGCGGTTGCTGTGGCTGGGCGTCGGGCTCGCCGTCGGCGCGCTGGTGGTACGGAAACTGACCAAGACCGCGCAGGCGTACACGCCGAGCGGCATCGCCACGTCGCTGACGGAATCCGCTGGCGGCCTCGTGGAGTCGCTGCGTAGCTTCGTGGACGACGTCCGCGAGGGCATGGCCGAGCGGGAGCAGGAGATCAACGACGCCTTCGCCGAGGGTGTCGCGTACGAGGACCAGTTCGCCGACCTGCGGGAGGACCCCCGGATCGGCGACCAGAGGCTGTTTCCGGAGGAAGGCGTTCGATGAAGACGGCGGAGATCAAGCGGCGCTACCTGGCGCACTTCGAGGCCAACGGACATACGGTGGTGCCGTCCGCTCCGCTGCCCGCCATCAGCGACCCGAACCTGCTGTTCATCAACGCCGGCATGGTGCAGTTCGTGCCGTACTTCCTCGGTCAGCAGAAGCCGCCCCACGCCCGGGCGGTCAGCGTGCAGAAGTGCCTGCGTACGCCCGACATCGACGAGGTCGGCAAGACCAGCCGGCACGGCACGTTCTTCCAGATGAACGGCAACTTCTCCTTCGGCGACTACTTCAAGGAAGGCGCCATCCCGCTGGCCTGGGACCTGGTGACCAGGTCGGTCGAGGCGGGCGGTTTCGGGCTCGACCCGGAGCGGGTCTGGCCGACCGTCTATCTCGACGACGACGAGGCGTACGAGATCTGGCGTTCGGTCGGGGTACCGGCCGAGCGGATCGTGCGCCGCGGCAAGCAGGACAACTTCTGGTCGATGGGCATCCCCGGTCCGGCCGGCCCGTGCTCGGAGCTGTTCTACGACCGCGGCCCGGAGTACGGCCGCGAGGGTGGTCCGGAGGTCGACGAGGACCGCTACATGGAGTTCTGGAACCTCGTCTTCATGCAGTACGACATCGCCGACGTCCGGAGCAAGGATGAGTTCCGGATCGTCGGCGAGCTGCCGGCCAAGAACATCGACACCGGCATGGGCCTGGAGCGGATGGCCTCCATCCTGCAGGGCGTCGACAACCTTTACGAGATCGACGAGGTCCGGCCGATCCTGGACCGGGCGTCGGAGCTGACCGGCAAGCGGTACGGGGCGAATCCGTCCCACGTGGCCAGCGAGTCGCACCCGGACGACGTGCGGCTGCGGGTGATCGCCGACCACGTCCGCACCGCGCTGATGCTGATCGGCGACGGGGTGACCCCGGCCAACGAGGGCCGCGGCTACGTGCTGCGTCGGATCATGCGCCGGGCGATCCGGGCGGTCCGGCTGCTGGGTTACCAGGACCGGGCGCTGCCCGAGCTGCTGCCGGTCGCGCGGGACTGCATGGCGCCGTCCTACCCCGAGCTGGCGACCGACTTCGAGCGGATCTCCCGGTACGCGTACGCCGAGGAGGACGCCTTCCTGGCCACGCTGCGGGCGGGCACCACGATCCTGGACACGGCGATCGCCGAGACGAAGTCCACCGGCGGTTCCCGGCTGTCCGGGGACAAGGCGTTCCAGCTGCACGACACGTACGGTTTCCCGATCGACCTGACCCTGGAGATCGCGGCTGAGCAGGGGCTCGCGGTCGACGACGAGGGCTTCCGCCGGCTGATGGCCGACCAGCGGTCCCGGGCCAAGGCCGACGCGAAGGCGCGCAAGACCGGCCACGTCGACCTGTCGGCGTACCGGACGGTGCTGGACACCGGCGGTCCGGTGGAGTTCACCGGCTACACCGAGACGCGCCGCGAGTCGCGGGTCCGCGCGTTGCTGGGCACTGCTGGTGCGCCGCTCACCGCGGCCGGCGAGGGGGACACCGTCGAGCTGGTCCTCGACTCGACCCCGTTCTACGCCGAGGGCGGTGGCCAGCAGCCGGACACCGGACTGATCACCGTGGGTGGCGGGCTGGTCGAGGTGTTCGACGTGCAGCAGCCGATGCCGGGACTGATCGTGCACAAGGCCCGGGTGGTACGCGGCGAGGTGCGCAGCGGCGAGGAGGGGCTCGCCGAGATCGACGTGACCCGGCGCCGGGCGATCTCCCGGTCACACACCGCTACCCACCTGGTACACCAGACGATGCGTAACTTCCTCGGCGAGTCGGCGACCCAGGCGGGTTCGCTGAACGCGCCGGGCCGGCTCCGGTTCGACTTCAACACCCCGACCGGGGTGGCGCCGAGCGTGCTGCACGACGTCGAGCAGCAGATCAACGAGGTGCTGCTGGCGGACCTGGAGGTGCACGCCTTCATCACCTCCCAGGAGGAGGCCCGCCGGCTGGGCGCGATGGCGCTGTTCGGCGAGAAGTACGGCGACGAGGTGCGGGTCGTCGAGGTCGGCGACTACGCCCGGGAGTTGTGCGGTGGCACCCACGTCACCCGGTCCGGCCAGCTCGGCCTGGTCAAGATCCTCTCCGAGTCGTCGATCGGTTCCGGGGTACGCCGGGTCGAGGCGCTGGTCGGCATCGACGCGTTCTCCTTCCTGGCCAAGGAGCACCTGCTGGTGAACCGGCTGGCCGAGCTGTACCGGGTGCCGAACGACCAGGTCGCCGACCGGGTCGAGCAGACGGTGACCCAGCTGCGGGACGCCGAGAAGGAGCTGGAGAAGCTGCGCGCCCAACTGGTGCTCGGCGGTGCCGGGGCGCTCGCCGCGCAGGCCAGGGACGTCCGCGGCACCGCGTACGTGGGCACCGAGGCGCCCGAGGGCGCGGCCGGTAACGACGTGCGGACTCTGGCGCAGGAGATTCGGGGCAAGATCGACCCGGTCCGGCCGGCGGTGGTGGCCGTGGCGGCCCGGTCCGGCGGCAAGGCATCCCTGGTGGTGGCCACCAACCCGGCGGCCAAGCAGCGCGGGTTGTCCGCGGCGGACCTGGTCAAGGGCGCCCTGTCCGGCCGGGGTGGCGGCAACGCCGACCTGGCCCAGGGTGGCGGCGTGCCCGCGGCCGAGGTGCCGAACCTGTTGGCCGCGGTGGAGAAGGCCATCGCCGAGGCGTGAGAAATTCCCTGGTTGATTCGGGGCGGAGCGTTGTGGTTTCCTCAGCCACGATGACCCGCCCCGAACCAGTAGCCTGCCGCAGTCGGACGCGTACGAGGAGTCACCACAGATGAGTGACTCTCCGCGCGGCACCCGGCTCGGCATCGACGTGGGGCAGGTCCGGGTCGGGGTGGCCCGCTCGGACCCGGACGGCATCCTGGCGACTCCGCTGGTGACGCTGGCCCGGGACCTGACCGCGGAAGAACCCGCCGTCCCGGCCGACATCACGGCGATCGTCCGGTTGGCCCGGGAGCACGATGCCGTCGAGGTGGTCCTCGGCCTGCCGGTCAACCTGGCCGGTCGGCACGGACCGGCGGCCGGCCACGCCAAGGCGTACGCGGAGCGGTTGGGTCGGGCGCTGGACCCCGTTCCGGTGAGGCTGGTCGATGAGCGGATGTCGACCGTCGTCGCGTCTCGTAGGCTTGCCGAGCGGGGCGTCCGGGGTAAACGGCAACGGGCGGTGGTCGATCAGGCGGCCGCGGTGGAGATCCTGCAGAGCTGGCTGGACAGGCAGCGGAGGCGGACAACATGATCGACGAGCTGGACCTCGCGTTCGACGAACGCGCCGACGAACGGACCGAGAAGGGCCGACATCGGCGCAGCTTCGTGGAGAAGCGCAGGAAGAAGAAGGCCGGCGGTGGGGGCGGCGGGGGCCGCGGCAAGACCGTGGTCGCCCTGCTGATGGCGGTGCTGCTGCTCGGTGTGCTGGGAGGCGGCGCCTGGTACGGCTTCGACAAGGTCCAGGGCTTCTTCACCGCGCCGGACTACGACGGGCCGGGCACCGGCGAGGTCGTCGTGCAGGTCAAGCCCGGCCAGCTCGCGGCCGAGATCGGCGACACCCTGGCCGCCGCGGACGTGGTCAAGAGCGCCAAGGCGTTCGTGGAGGCGGCGAACGACAACTCGCGCAGCCGCAACATCCAGGCCGCCAGCTACAAGCTGCGCAAGCAGATGAAGGCCGCCGACGCGCTGAACCTGATGCTCGACCCGAAGAGCAAGGTGGTCAACGGGATCACCATCCCCGAGGGCATGATGAGCCTGCAGATCTACGACAAGCTGTCCAAGGAGACCAAGATCCCGGTCGCGGAGTTCAAGAAGGCCGCCGCCGACCCGGTGAAGCTCGGCGTGCCGGCGTTCTGGTTCAACCGCACCGACGGCAAGAAGTCCACCAAGAGCATCGAGGGCTTCCTCTTCCCGGCCACCTACGAGATCCCGCCGAAGGCCACCGCCGAGCAGATCCTCGGGATGATGGTCCAGCACTTCCTCCAGGTGACCCAGGACATGAAGTTCGTCGACACGGTGCAGAACCAGCGGGGCATCTCGCCGTACGAGGCATTGATCACGGCGTCCATCGCGCAGGCCGAGTCGGTGCACCACGTCGACATGCCGAAGGTCGCCCGGGTGATCTACAACCGGGTCTACACGGACAAGTACCACTGCAAGTGCCTGGAGATCGACAGCGCGATCAACTACTGGCTGCGGCTGCAGGGCAAGGACCCGAAGGACTCGGACGTCCTCAAGCAGAGCGAGCTCAACGACCCGAAAAACCCCTACCGGACGCACGGGGTGAACGGCCTGACGCCCACGCCGATCAGCAACCCCGGCGAGGACGCGCTCAAGGGCGCGATGGACCCGCCGACCGGCAGTTGGGTCTACTTCATGACCGTCGACAAGAAGGGCACGATGGGCTACGGCTCCACCGACGCGGAATACCAGGGCCTGATCCGACAGATGTGCAAGAACGGCGTGCTCAGCGGGGAGAACTGCCCGAAGTGAGAGCGGCCGTCCTCGGTAAGCCGATCGCCCACTCGCTCTCCCCGGTGATCCACAACGCCGGCTACCGGGCGGCCGGGTTGACCGGCTGGTCGTACACGGCGGTGGAATGTGCCGAGGCCGAGCTGCCGGCCCTGGTGGCCGGCCTCGGCCCGGAGTGGGCCGGGCTGTCGCTGACCATGCCGCTCAAGCAGGCGGCGCTCGCGCTGGCCGGCGAGGTCGCGCCGGTCGCGGCCGCGACCGGCGCCGCCAACACCCTGGTACGCCGGGCGGACGGCTCCTGGTACGCGGACAACACCGACGTGGCCGGCATGGTGGACGTGCTCACCGCGGCCGGCGTGTCCCGCGGCCCGACGGTGACGGTGCTCGGCGCGGGCGGCACCGCCCGGGCCGCACTGGCGGCCGCGGCCGGGCTGGGTGCGCCGGCGGTGACGGTGGTGGCCCGGCGGGCCGAGGCGGTCGACGACCTCCGTCCGGCCGCCGAGGCACTCGGCATCGACCTGCACGCCGCGCCCTGGCCGGCGTCCGGCGGCCCGGACGCCGCTGCTCCCGGCCGGCGGCCCGGCGGCCCGGATGCCGCTCCCGGCCGGCGGCCCGGCGGCCGGGGCGTCGCCGAGGCGGCGTTTGTCGCCGATGTGGTGATCTCCACCGTGCCGAAGGGGGTCGCCGACCCGCTGGCGCCGGAGGTCTCCTGGCGATCCGGCACGGTGCTGTTCGACGCCCTCTACGATCCGTGGCCGACGCCGCTGGCCGGCGCCGCCGCGGCGGCCGGCTGTCGGGTGGTCTCCGGCCTGGACCTGCTGCTGGCCCAGGCGGTCGGCCAGTTCGAGCAGTTCACCGGGGTGGACGCGCCGGTGGCGGCGATGCGGGCCGCGCTGCGCGCGGCCCGCTCGCCGGCCTGAGCCGCGCCGGCCGGCGGGCCGGCGAGCGGTCAGGTCGTCGGCCTCCAGTGCGGATCGCGGCCGATGAAGGCCAGCAGCTTGTCCTGGGCGTCGGCGTCGTCCTTCACCGGCACCCGGGGGCCGTACTGCCCGGACGACCGGATGATCTCCTCCATCGGCTCCATGCCCGCCAGCAGTTGGGCGCAGAGGTCCGGATCGAGGCGGTCGTCCTGGCCGGTGGCCCGGGCCAGGTCCCAGGTGTGCATGAACACGTCGGTGGTGTAGAACTGGTCGATCGCCCGGTCCAGCGGTAGCTGGCCGATGTGCTGGTTGGACAGGCTCTTGTCGGCGGTCGCCGGGTCGTCGAGCAGCGCCTGGACGGCGTTGACGTGCGCCTGCCAGGCCCCGACCGGGTCGTCGTCGACCGCCGGCCCGGCCGGCAACCGCACGTCGGAGCCGCCGGCCAGGAACGCCGGCAACCAGTCGACCAGATGCCGTACCACGTCCCGGGCGGTCCAGCCGGCGACCGGCGCGGGCGCGTCCCAGGAGCGGGTGCCCCGGACCCGGTCGGTGAACTCGCGGGCGATCTGCCGGTGCCGTTCGGCGGGCCGGTCAGACACTGCCGTCGGCCAGCATGGTGTCGAGCTTGGCGTAGCCCTCGTTGACCCCGGTCTCCATGCCGCTGGCGAGCCAGGCGTCGCGGTCGGCGAAGCTGTCGACCAGGGACTGGGCGTGCAGCCGGGTACGCCCGTCGCCGAGGTCCTCGAACCGCAGGGTCTCCAGCGCCACCCCGTCGGGTTGCCCCTCGAAGGTGAACGTCTGCACGATCCGGTCCGGCCGCACATCGTGGAAACAGCCGCGGAAGGCGAACTCCTGGCCGTCGTGCGAGGAGACGAACCGCCAGCTGCCGCCGGGACGGGCGTCCCACTCGACCACCCGGGTCCGGGTGCTGTCCGGTCCGACCCACTGCGCGAACAGCTCGGGGTCGGTGTGCGCCCGGAACAGTTGCTCCGGGGTCGCGGTGAAGTCCCGGGTGGTCCGGATGACCGGCACCTTCGGGTCGGCCTCGATCGTGGTTTCGGCGACAGTGTTCACGCCGCGCTTCCTTCCTGTTGTCCGGTGTCGTTCGGTTTCTCGTCGTCCATCCGCGCCAGCACCGCGTCCAGGCGGCGGTAGCGTTCCTCCGCCTGGCGCCGGTAGCGCTCGATCCACTTGTCCATCAGGTCGAAGACCTCCGCGTCCAGCCGCACCGGTCGCGGCTGCGGCCCGGGCGGTCGGGTCACCACCCCGGCCTCCTCCAGCACCTTGAGGTGCTTGTAGACCGCCTGCAGCGACATCTGGTAGGGCTCGGCGAGCTGGCTCGCGGTCGCGTCGCCCGCCGAGAGCCGGGCCACCATGTCGCGCCGGGTCGGATCCGCGAGCGCCGCGAAGACCCGCGACAGGACGTCCGCCGTCGTAGCCATCCCACCTCTCTTTCAACCGCTCGGTTGATTGGACGCTACCTGGTGGCGTCGAGCGTGTCAACGGAAAGGTTGAAAGACCTGGTCAAAAACGTAGGGCCAGCAGGTCGGTCGGTCCTGTTAGGGTGCCCGGATGCCGCCGCGACGCGCCCTGCTGCCGAGGTCGAGGCCGGCCGACTCGGGGGTGTCCTCCCGCGCGATCGCCGCCCTGCTGGACCGGCTCGAAGCGCGATCGGTCGAGTGTCATTCGATCATGATCGTGCGCCACGGCCATGTCGTGGCCGAGGGCTGGTGGGCGCCGTACTCGGCCGAGCGCCCGCACCTGCTGTACTCGGTGACCAAGTCGTTCACCTCGGTCGCCGTGGGGCTCGCGATCGCCGACGGACGCCTCTCGCTGGACGACCGGGTGGTGGACGTGTTGCCCGACCACGTTCCGGAGGGCATCCCGGAGCAGGGCCGGCGGCTCACCGTCCACCACCTGCTGTCGATGACGAGCGGGCACCGGACGGACAGCCTCGCCGAGGCCTGGCGGCTGGAACCGGGCGACCTGGTAAAGGGCTTCCTGCGCGTACCGTTCCTGGACGGGCTGGGAACGCGGCACGCCTACGACAACGCGACCACGTTCGTCCTGGCCCGGATGGTGGAACGAGCGACCGGCCGCGGCCTGCCGGAGCTGCTCGACGAGCGGCTGTTCGAGCCGATGGGCGTCGACCACGCCGAATGGGACCGGGTGGCGAGCGGCGCCGTCTTCGGATTCCACGGGTTGCACCTCACGACCGAGGCCGTCGCCGCCTTCGGTGAGATGCTGCGGTGCGAGGGCCGGTGGGGGGACCGGCAACTCGCACCGCGGGAATGGGTGCGGCTCGCGACCAGCCGGCACATCGAGACCCCGCCCGCGGAGATCGGCGCGGGGGGCGCCGACTGGCAGTGCGGGTACGGATACCAGTTCTGGATGTCGCGGCACGGCTATTTCGCCAACGGCGCCTACGGCCAGCAGTGCGTGGTGGTCCCCGAGCACGACCTCGTGGTGGTCCTGACCTGCGCCACATCCCAGGAGCAGGCGACGTTCGACGCGATATGGGAGTGTCTGCTGCCCGGCATGGACCACCGCGACGGCGCCCGGGACGACGAGCTTCTCGCGGACCGGCTGCGGCGGCTGTCACTGGCGCCGGTGTCGGGTGTGGCCGCCCCGGGACGTGCGGCCAAGGCGAGAATCGACGCCTCCGCCGAGTGTCCGCCGCTGCCCGACGGCACCACGGTGCTCCTCGACGCCCTGGACGATGGCTGGCGCCTGCGGATAGGGTCGTCGCTCACCGTCGACGTCGGACACGGCGAATGGCGGGAGAGCCTCCCGCTCGGCCGTCCTGTCGTCGCGGCCGGCGCCTGGCAGGGCGACACGTTCGTCGCCGACCTCTACGTCATCACCACTCCGCACCGGGTCCGGCTGGTGGTCGACGCCGCCGCGGGGACAGCCGTGGCGACGTGGCACACCGTGCCAATGAGCAGCCCCGATCTGGTGGTGCACCTGCGGTCGCCGCTGATGACCCGACCCGACGTCGCATAGGTCGGCTCGATCGCTCGCTCAGTCGGTGGAGACGCGGTGGAGGTAGGGCCCGAAGTGGTCGGCGACCATGTGCGCGACGGCCTCCGGCCCGCCCGATCCGTCCACCTCGATCACGCGGACGCCGAGCCGCCGGGCCGAATCCGCCGCCGCCGCGGCGACCAGCTCGTCCCGCGCGAGCCGGTTGCGCTGCGCCCGTTCCGGATCACTCACCGGTACGCCCAGCGCGCCGGCCCGGGGCAACTCGGCGACCTGACGACGGCGGAACTGCGGGGTGGGCACCAGCAGCACCATCCGACGCGGCGAGTCGAGGATCGGGGCCACCAGGTGCGGCCGTAGTCCCCAACCCTCGGCGAGCACCGGCCGGCCGGAGACCAGCGCCCGCAGGTCGTCGAGGATCCATTCGAACCGCAGCTCGAAGTCGGCCAGCGCCGCCTCCGCCATCTCCTGCGGCGTCGCGGTGACCCATTCCCGCTCCGGATCGGGTCGCTCGGCGGACTGTCCACTGCGGACCCGGTGGGCCAACCGGCGGTCGTCGTGGCCGCGCGCGTCGTGGTAGTCGTGGTGGTACGCGGTGAGGCCGTACCGCACCGCCAACAGCCGGGCGACGGTGGACTTGCCGGCCCACTGGCCGCCGCCGATCCAGAGGGCGTTCCGGATGGTGCCGAACGGGTCCCAGGTCATGCCGGACAGCGTCGACCGTCCACAACCGAAGATCAAGTCTTGTTCCGGGCGACCGGAGCTGGTTGATTGGAAGATGACGGCGCGTACCATTCGCCGGACGAGCGTTCCTCGGGAAGCGTCCCCTCCGCCTCAGGGAGTTTCTTCCGATGCATCTGGTACGCGTACTGCCGTTCGCCGTCCGGGTCCCGGCCCTGGGCCTGGCGCTGCTGCTCACCGTCGCCGGCTGCGGGTCGTCCTCCGCTCGGCAGGTGATCGGTCCGAAGCCGGTCGGCCGGGCCGCGGCGGCACCGGCGGCCGACGGCGGCGCGGCCAGGCCCGGTCAGCCGGCCGGCGATCCGGCTACCGCGTCGACCTCGGGGCCGGCCGGGGCCGGTACGCAGCCGGGCGGTGCCCCCGGCCCCAAACCGAGCCCGCGACCCGAGGTGATGCACGGTCCCGCCGGTTCGCAGAGCCGTACCGGCACCGACGCGGTGGCGCTGACCTTCGACGACGGGCCGGACCCGGTGAACACCCCCAAGCTGCTCGACCTGCTCAAGGCGCACGGGGTGAAGGCGACCTTCTGCCTGGTCGGCCACCGGGTGCGGGACAACCAGGAGATCGTGAAGCGGATCGCCGCCGAGGGGCACACCCTGTGCAACCACTCCTGGCAGCACCTGGAGGACCTGGCCAAGCGGCCGGACAAGTACCTGATGCGGGACCTGGTGGCGACCAACGAGCAGATCCACAAGGCGGTGCCCGGCGCGAAGATCCAGTACTTCCGGGCGCCGTACGGCAACTTCACCACCCGGCTCAACGGCTTCGCCGCGAGGCTCGGCATGATCCCGTTGTCCTGGAACGTCGACGACGAGTGCTGGCAGACCGCGAAGTACGGCAGCGGCGCGAAGATGACCGGTCACATGGCGGCGATGGTGCGGCAGGAGACCCGTAAGGGCTCGATCATCCTCAGCCACGACAACCTGAAACCGCAGACCCCGGTGGCGTACCAGGAGATCCTGCCCTGGCTCACGGCCCGGTTCCAACTCGTCCCGATGCCGGTCACCTGATCCGGTCAGGACCGTGACGACCTGGCCGCCCGCCTGGCCCCGCGTCCGCAGGGCGGGACGCGGCGGGCGGGGAGCCGGAGCGGGCACCGAGCGTGACAGACTGATCGGCGGGCGGGCGAGCCGGAGTCCTCGCCGCCGTTGAGACGGAAGGCGTCGGAACGTGTTGCGCTGGCTGACCGCAGGTGAATCGCACGGCCCCGCCCTGATGGCCGTGCTGGAGGGCGTACCCGCCGGGATCGAGGTGACCAGCGCGGACATCGTCCGCGAGCTGGCCCGCCGGCGGCTCGGCTACGGCCGGGGCGCCCGGATGGCGTTCGAGCAGGACGAGGTCGAGATCATCGGCGGCCTGCGGCACGGCCGGACCCTGGGCAGCCCGTTCGCCGTACGGGTGGGCAACTCGGAGTGGCCCAAGTGGCGCACCGTGATGGCGGCCGATCCGGTGTCCGAGGAGGAGTTGGCCGCTCAGGCCCGCAACGCCCCGCTGACCCGTCCCCGGCCGGGCCACGCCGACCTGGCCGGCATGCAGAAGTACGGGCACACCGACGCCCGGCCGATCCTGGAACGGGCCAGCGCCCGGGAGACCGCCGCCCGGGTGGCCGTGGGCACCGTCGCCAAGGCGCTGCTGCGGCAGGCGCTGGGCGTGGAGATCGTCTCGCACGTGGTGGAGTTGGGCTCGGTGGCGGCCAAGCCGGGCCTGCAGCCCCGGCCGGAGGACGCCGAGCGGGTGGACGCCGACCCGCTGCGCTGCCTCGACCCGGAGGCGAGCGCACGGATGGTCGCCGAGGTCGACGCGGCCAAGAAGGACGCCGACACGCTCGGCGGCATCGTCGAGGTGCTCGCCTACGGACTGCCCCCGGGCCTCGGCAGTCACGTGCAGTGGGACCGCAAGCTGGACGCCCGGCTGGCCACCGCGCTGATGTCGATCCAGGCCATCAAGGGCGTGGAGATCGGCGACGCGTGGCAGCAGGCCCGCTCCCGGGGCTCGGTGGCGCACGACGAGATCGTGCCGACCGCGACCGGCGTGCGTCGGGTCACCGACCGGGCCGGCGGCCTGGAGGGCGGCATGACCACCGGCGAACCCCTTCGGGTACGCGCCGCGATGAAGCCGATCTCGTCGTTGAACCGGGCCCTGTCCACGGTGGACGTCAGCACCGGCGAGCCGGCCACCGCCATCAACCAGCGGTCCGACGTGTGTGCGGTGCCCGCCGCCGCGGTGGTGGCCGAGGCGATGGTCGCGCTGGTGCTGGCCGAGGCGGCGACCGAGAAGCTCGGCGGCGACTCGGTGACCGAGATCCGCCGCAACCTGGCCGGCTACCTCGACCACCTGGTGATCCGGTGACCGCCCCGACGGCCGCCGGAACGCCGTCGACCGGGCCGGTCTGCGTGCTGGTCGGCCCGCCCGGCGCCGGCAAGAGCACCGTCGGGCAGTTGCTGGCCGACCGGCTGGGCCGCGGCTTCCGGGACACCGACCTGGACATCGAGGCGACCGCCGGCAAGCCGATCCCGGAGATCTTCATCGACGAGGGGGAGGAGCACTTCCGTACCCTGGAACGGGCCGCCGTGACGGTGGCGCTGGCCTCCTTCGACGGGGTGCTGGCGTTGGGCGGCGGGGCGATCCTGGCCGAGTCGACCCGGGCCGCGCTCGCCGGACATCCGGTGGTCCACCTGTCGGTGCAGTTGCCGGACGCGATGAAGCGGATCGGCATGGGCGCCGGCCGGCCGCTGCTCGCGCTCAACCCGCGGGCCACCCTGAAGCATCTGATGGACCAGCGCCGCCCGCTCTACGAGCAGGTCGCCGTCGGGACCGTCGGCACCGACGGGCGCACCCCCGAGGAGATCGTCGAGGAGATCGTCGCCCTGCTCAAGGTCTGACTGTGAGCATGGCGAGCCGTCGGGCCCGCCGCCACCGACGGCGGGCCCGAGGACGCCGACCGACCGTGGGTCAGCTCTTCCGGCCGATCTCGTCGAGGATCGCGACCAGCCGCTCCGGTTCGCTGAACATCGGCCAGTGCCCGGTCGGCAGCCCGTGCAGGTCTGCCCCGGCGAGCAGGGCGAAGAACGGGTGTCCCTGTTCGATCATGGACCGGGCCACCTCGACCGGGAAGGTGCAGGAGATCAGGGCGGTCGGCACGGGGGCGGCCGCGCCGGTGCGCCGGACCGGGTCGGTCGCCGCCCGCAGCGGTTGCGGGGTCGCCCGGCGACGCAGCAGCGCCAGCGTGTCGGCGTCGAGGCCGGCCAGGTTCCGCGGGTCGGCCGCCGGATCCCAGGCCGGGGGCGGCAGCAGGTGACCGGCACCGATCAGACCGCGCAGCCGGTCCTGTTCCTCGGGCGGATTGACGTCGAACTGGGCCGTGCCGTCCGGCAGCGGGCCGCTGTCCAGGTAGACCACCCGCGCCAGCCGGTCCGGGATCCGGTCCGCGACCTGGGCCACCGGCATCCCGCCGCCGGAGTGGCCGACCAGCACCACGTCGCGCAGCTCCTCGGTCTCGACCACCCGCACGATGTCCTCGGTGTGCGTCTTGAGGCCGACCTCCGGGCCGGCCAGGTGCGCCCGGTCCGCGACCCCGGTCAGGGTCAGCGGGTGGACCTCGTGTCCGTGGGCGCGCAGCCCGGCGGTCACCTCCCGCCACGCCCAGGCCCCCAGCCAGAACCCCGGCACCAGTACGAATGTCGCCATTGCTCGCTCCTTCGTTCCCGTCGTTCCGGCGACCGTACGATGGCATCCGGACAGAACCCGCCCGGATAAGGAGTGTGGCCCGTGTCACGTCCGGCCGCCCGGGTGCTCGGCATGCTCGAACTGCTGCAGGCCCACCACCGGCTCACCGGGGTCGAGCTGGCCGGCCGGCTCGGCGTCGACGAGCGGACCGTCCGCCGGTACGCGGGCACCCTCACCGCCCTGGGCGTCCCGGTCGAGGCCGGCCGGGGCCGGTACGGCGGCTACCGGATCCGGCCCGGTTTCAAGCTCCCGCCGTTGATGCTGACCGAGGACGAGGCGGCGGCGGTGGTGCTCGGTCTGCTGGCCGCCGAGCGGATCGGGCTCGCCACCGAGGCGCCGGCCACCGGGTCCGCGCTGGCGAAGATCAGCCGGGTCCTGCCGGCCGCCCTCGCCGACCGGCTCGCCGGCCTGCGGGAACACCTCGGCTTCACCATGCGTCCCCGGGACCCGCGACCGCAGCCGGCGACCGACACCCTGCTCACCCTCGGCGCGGCGGCCCGGGACCGGCGCCGGGTCACCCTCGACTACCGGTCCTGGCGGGGCGAACGGACCCGGCGCCGGTTCGACCCGTACGGCCTGGTCTTCCACGCCGGCCGGTGGTACGTCACCGGACACGACCACCTGCGCGGGCAGCCGCGGACCTTCCGGCTGGACCGGGTCGACGAGGTGACCACCGGGGCGGAGACCTTCACCGCGCCGGCCGGCTTCGACCCGGTCGCCCAGGTGACCCGGGGGCTGGCGGCCGTGCCGTACGCGGTCGAGGTACGGGTGCTGCTGGCGGTCGACCTACCGACCGCCAGCCGGCGGATCCCCGCCACGGTGGCCGGGTTGACCGAGACCGACGACGGGGTGCTGCTGCACACCCGGGCGGAGAGCCTGGACGGGATGGCGCACCTGCTCGCCGGGCTGGGCTGGCCGTTCACCGTGCTCACCCCGGACGAGCTGCGGACCGCCGTGGCCCGGCACGCCGCCCGGCTCGCCGACTGGGCCACCGCCGACCGGCTGGACGCGGCGCGGCTGCGGGCGTCGCGAGGGCACCCGGCGGCGCCCCGGAACGACTAGGCTGCCAGCCGATGGACGAGGTGACCCGGATCCCGGTCGGCGGCGAGCGGCCGTACGACGTACTGGTGGGGCGTGACCTGCTCGACGCGCTGCCGCCGTTGCTGGTGGGCGCGACCCGGGTAGCGGTGCTGTTCGCGCCACCGTTGAAGGGACGGGCCGACGCGCTCGCCGAGCGGTTGCGGGCGGCCGGGGTGGCGCCCACGCCGATCGAGCTGCCGGACGCCGAGGACGGCAAGACGATCGAGGTCGCCGCCCGGTGCTGGGACCGGCTGGGTGAGGCGGGCTTCACCCGTACCGACGCGGTGGTCGGGTTGGGCGGCGGCGCGGTGACCGACCTGGCCGGCTTCGTCGCGGCCTGCTGGCTGCGCGGGGTCCGCTGGGTGGCCGTGCCGACCTCGTTGCTCGGCATGGTCGACGCCGCGGTCGGCGGCAAGACCGGGATCAACACCGCGGCCGGCAAGAACCTGGTGGGCGCCTTCCATCCGCCGGCCGGCGTGCTGTGTGAGCTGTCGTCGCTGGCCACCCTGCCGCCGGTGGACCTGGTCGCCGGCCTGGCCGAGGTGGTCAAGTGCGGCTTCATCGCCGACCCGGCGATCCTGGACCTGGTCGAGGCGGACCCGGTCGCGGCCGTCGTACCGGACGGGCCGGTGGTCCGCGAGCTGATCGAGCGGGCGATCCGGGTGAAGGCCGACGTGGTCTCCGCCGACCTGCGCGAATCGGGCGTACGCGAGGTGCTGAACTACGGGCACACGCTGGCCCACGCGATCGAGCGGGCCGAGGGTTACCGGTGGCGGCACGGGCACGCCGTCGCGGTCGGCCTGGTCTACGCGGCCGAGCTGAGCCGGCTCGCCGGGCGGCTGGACGAGCCGACCGCCCGCCGGCACCGGACGGTGCTCGACCTGCTCGGCCTGCCGACCGGCTACCGGGCGGACGCCTGGCCGGACCTGCTGGCCACGATGCGGGTGGACAAGAAGACCCGGGGCGCGCGGCTGCGTTTCGTGGTGCTGGCCGGCACCGGCCGGCCGGAGATCCTCGACGGCCCGGACGACGAGCTGCTGCGGGCGGCGTACCGGGCGGTCGGCGGATGAGGGTGTACGTGCTCAACGGCCCGAATCTTGGCCGGCTGGGCACCCGGCAGGTCGACGTGTACGGCGTCACCTCCTACGCCGACCTGGAGCGGCGGTGCCGGGCCGACGGCGCCGAGCTGGGCCTGGACGTCGAGGTTCGGCAGACCGACGCCGAACACGAGATGCTCGGCTGGCTGCACGCCGCGGCCGACGAGGCCGCCGCCGTGGTGCTCAACCCGGGCGCCTGGTCGCACTACTCGTACGCCGTCCGGGACGCCTGCGCGATGCTGCGCGGTCCGCTGATCGAGGTGCACATCTCCAACATCCACGCCCGGGAGCAGTTCCGGCACCACTCGGTGATCTCCGCGATCGCCACCGGGGTGATCTGCGGTCTCGGCATCGACGGCTACCGGCTGGCGCTGCACCACCTGGCCCGGCTGTCGGGCGTGGCCGACCAGTAGACTTGCCGGGTCTGTCCGTCAATTGAAGATCAAGGCAGGAAATGGCCACCACCAACGACCTCAAGAACGGTCTGGTTCTCAACCTCGACGGCGATCTGTGGGCCGTCGTGGAGTTCCAGCACGTCAAACCCGGTAAGGGCGGTGCGTTCGTCCGCACCACGCTGAAGAACGTGCTGTCCGGCAAGGTTGTCGACAAGACCTTCAACGCGGGCACCAAGGTCGAGACCGCCACCGTCGACAAGCGCACCATGCAGTACCTGTACGCCGACGGCGAAGACTACGTGTTCATGGACCTGGACACCTTCGACCAGATCCCGGTGCCGGGGCAGACCGTGGGCGACGCGGCCAACTACCTGCTGCCCGAGGCCGAGGCGACGGTGGCCCTGCACGAGGGCGTGCCGCTCTACATCGAGCTGCCCACCAGCGTCTTCCTCGAGGTGACCTACACCGAGCCGGGGCTGCAGGGCGACCGCTCCACCGGCGGCAACAAGCCGGCCACCGTCGAGACCGGGGCCACGGTGATGGTGCCGCTGTTCATCACCACCGGCGAGAAGATCAAGGTCGACACCCGCGACGGCCGTTACCTCGGCCGCTCCTGATGGCCGAGGGTCCCAAACAGCAGATGCCCGCCCGCCGCAAGGCGCGTAAGCGGGCCCTCGACGTCCTCTACGAGGCCGACCTGCGGGACCGGCCGCCGGTTGAGGTGCTCGCCGGGTACATCCAGCGGCTGGAGCAGCCCCGTCCCGAACACCTCGGGTACGCGGTGAGCCTGGTCGAGGGGGTGGCCCAGCACCTGGACCGGATCGACGAGTTGATCGCCAGCTACGCGGAGGGCTGGACCCTCGACCGGATGCCGGTGGTGGACCGTAACCTGGCCCGGATCGCGGTCTACGAACTGCTCTACGTCGACGAGATCGACGACGCCGTGGCGATCACCGAGGCGGTCGAACTGGCCCGGCAGATGTCGACCGACGACTCGCCGCGCTTCCTCAACGGGGTCCTGGGCCGCATCGCCGAGTACGCCACCCGCTGACACCGGTGCCGAACAGGGCGGGTGCCGGATGGCACCCGCCCTGTCGCGGTCGGTCGGCTCGCGGTCGGTCGGCTCGCGGTCGGTCGGCTCGCGGTCGGCCGGCTCGGGTTCGGCCGGCTCGGGTCAGGACGCGAACAGCGCCCGCGGGTCGGCGACCAGCACACCGTGCTCGGTGAGCCGCTCGATCAGCCCGGACGGGGAGGCGTCGTACACGATCGCCAGCGCCCGCAGGTCGTCCGCCCGGATGGACAGCACGCGGCCGTTGTAGTCACCGCGCTGCTGCTGGATGGCCCGGGCGTAGCGGGCGACGTAGGCGAGTTCCTCGGACGCCTCGTCGTAGAGCCGCTCCAGGTCGAGCACGATCTTGTTGGTGGGTTCGTGCCGGACACCGCTGCCGTCGGGCAGCAGTTCCGAGACGGGCACCCGGTAGAAGTCGGCCAGCTCGGCGAGCCGGGACACGGTGACTGCCCGGTCCCCACGCTCGTACGAGCCGACCACAACGGCCTTCCAGCGCCCGTTCGACTTCTCCTCCACCCCCTGCAGGGAGAGCCCCTGCTGCTGGCGGATTGAGCGCAGTCGGGCGCCCAACGACTTGGCGTACTCAGAGGGCATTGGCGTCACTCCCAGGGTGCTGGCTCGGGGTTCTCCCCAGCGGTCGCTACGGAGCGTGACGGTACGGGGATTGCGAGACGGGGTCAAGTGCCAGTTACTTTCGTGTCGGCCCCGGCCCGCCGAAGATGCCTGCCACAGCAGCCCGCTGATCAGTCGGTCAGTGACGTACGACCCTCGTTGCCCGGCCCGGGTTCGGCCACCCCGGATCGCTGGTAACGTGACGGCCAGCCCCGGCCTGACCGCATCTGACCAGGCCGAACCCGACATCCTTTAACGACCCGTCCCGTGAGGCGGGGAAGGAGGTCCGCCG
Source organism: Micromonospora zhanjiangensis (assembly GCF_042650605.1). Lineage (NCBI taxonomy): Bacteria > Bacillati > Actinomycetota > Actinomycetes > Micromonosporales > Micromonosporaceae > Micromonospora > Micromonospora zhanjiangensis. The sequence goes on from NZ_JBHSBN010000004.1 coordinate 268,458, forward strand.
TGGCCTTACCCTCGGCTGCCAGCCCGCAGGCGGCGTCAGCACCGTCCGTGAAGGGCATCCTGACCAGTGCCGATCTGCTCCGCGTGGTCGACCGCATCGCACACCAGATCCTGGAGAAGACCCAGGGCGCCGCCGACACGGTCCTGCTCGGCATCCCCACCCGGGGTGTGCCGCTGGCCCGTCGGCTGGCCGACCGGATCGGTGCCTTCGAAGGCGTCCGGGTGCCGGTCGGTGTGCTCGACATCACTCTCTACCGGGACGATCTCCGTCGCCAGGCCACCCGCGCGGTGGGCCCCACCCAACTTCCCGAGGGTGGGATCGACGGCCGCCGGGTGATCCTCGTCGACGACGTGCTCTTCTCCGGCCGCACCGTACGGGCGGCCCTGGACGCGCTGAGCGACCTGGGCCGGCCCAACTCGGTCCAACTCGCCGTGCTGGTCGACCGCGGCCACCGGCAACTGCCCATCCGGGCCGACTACGTCGGCAAGAACATCCCGACCGCGCTGAGCGAGAGCGTGAAGGTCACCCTGGCCGAGACCGACGGCACCGACGAGGTCAAGCTCTACGGGGAGCGATCCTGATGCGACACCTGCTGTCCGGCGCCGACCTGGACGCCGAGCGCGCCACCCTGATCCTGGACACCGCCGCCGAGATGGCCACCGTCTCCGGGCGGGAGGTCAAGAAACTGCCCGCGTTGCGCGGCCGGACCGTGGTGAACCTCTTCTACGAGGACTCCACCCGGACCCGGATCTCCTTCGAGGCCGCCGCGAAGCGCCTCTCCGCCGATGTGATCAACTTCTCGGTCAAGGGATCCAGCGTCTCCAAGGGCGAGAGCCTGAAGGACACGGCGCTGACCCTGCAGGCGATGGGCGCCGACGCGGTGGTGGTCCGGCACCCGGCGTCCGGCGCGCCGCACCGGTTGGCCAACTGGGTCGACGGCTGCGTGGTCAACGCCGGCGACGGCACCCACGAGCACCCGACCCAGGCGCTGCTCGACGCGTACACCATGCGGTCCCGGCTGGGCCGGCTCGCCGGCCTCCAGGTCGCCGTGGTCGGCGACGTGCTGCACAGCCGGGTGGCCCGGTCGAACGTGCTGCTGCTGTCCACCCTGGGTGCCAAGGTCACCCTGGTCGGCCCGCCCACCCTGATCCCGGTGGACATCGGCGCCGCGCTCGCGCCCGGCACCGAGGTGTCGTACGACCTGGACGCGGTGCTGCCCAGCACGGACGTGGTGATGATGCTGCGGGTGCAGCGGGAGCGGATGGCCGACTCCTACTTCCCGTCCGCCCGCGAGTACGCCCGGCGCTACGGGCTGGACGCGCCCCGGTGCCGTCGGCTGCCCGACCACGCGATCGTGATGCACCCCGGACCGATGAACCGGGGCATGGAGATCGCCCCCGAGGTCGCCGACTCGCCCCGGTCCACCATCGTCGAACAGGTTGCCAACGGGGTCTCCGTGCGGATGGCCGTCCTCTACCTACTGCTCGGAGGGATGAGTAAATGAGTTCTCCGTACCTGATCAAGGGGGTCGGTGTCCTCGGCGCGGAACCGACCGACCTGCTGATCCGCGACGGCGTGGTCGCCGAGGTCGGGCGTGGCCTGTCGGCCCGCGGCGCCGGCGTGCTGGACGCCGCCGGGCTGGTCGCCCTGCCCGGCCTGGTGGACCTGCACACCCACCTGCGCGAGCCGGGACGCGAGGACGCCGAGACCGTCGAGTCCGGCTCCCGGGCCGCGGCGCTGGGCGGTTACACGGCGGTCTGCGCGATGGCCAACACCTCCCCGGTTGCCGACACGGCCGGGGTGGTGGAGCAGGTGTGGCGGCTCGGCCGGGAGGCCGGCCTGGTGGACGTGCAGCCGATCGGCGCGGTCACCGTCGGGCTGGCCGGCGAGCGGCTGGCCGAACTGGGCGCGATGGCCGACTCCGCGGCCCGGGTACGGATCTTCTCCGACGACGGGTTCTGCGTCGCCGACCCCCGGCTGATGCGCCGGGCGCTGGAGTACGTGAAGGCGTTCGACGGGATCATCGCCCAGCACGCCGAGGAGCCACGGCTGACCGAGGGCGCCCAGCTGCACGAGGGCGAGGTGTCCACCCGGCTCGGCATGACCGGCTGGCCGGCGGTGGCCGAGGAGGCGATCATCGCCCGGGACGTGCTGCTCGCCGAGCACGTCGGCAGCCGGCTGCACGTGTGCCACGTGTCCACCGCCGGCAGCGTCGAGGTGCTGCGGCACGCCAAGGCCCGAGGGGTCCGGGTCACCGCCGAGGTGACCCCGCACCACCTGCTGCTCACCGACGAACTGGCCGCCGGCTACGACCCGGTGTTCAAGGTCAACCCGCCGCTGCGGACCCGGGCCGACGTGCTCGCGCTGCGGGCGGCGCTAACCGACGGGGTGATCGACGTGGTGGCCACCGACCACGCGCCGCACGCCGTGGAGGACAAGGAGTGCGAGTGGGCGTACGCCCGGCCGGGCATGCTCGGGCTGGAGACGGCGCTGTCGGTCGTGATCGACGTGCTGGGCGACGGTGACGCGTCCGGCGCCGGTGCCGGGCGGGCCGACGTCGCCCGGTGGGACCTGATCGCCGAGCGGATGTCCCGTACCCCGGCCCGGATCGCCGGCCTCACCGGCCACGGTCGCACCCCGGCGCCCGGCGTCCCGGCCAACCTCACCCTGGTCGACCCGACCGCCCGGCGCGTCGTCGACCCGGGCGACCTGGCCAGCCGCAGCCGCAACACCCCGTACGCGGGGCGCGAACTGCCCGGCCGGGTGGTCGCCACCTTCCTGCACGGCGAGCCGACGGTCCTCGACGGAAAGGCTGTGAAATGAGTTCCATCCGGCGGCGGTCCGCGATCCTGGTCCTGGAGGACGGGCGGACGTTCCGTGGCGAGGCGTACGGCAGCGTGGGGGAGACCTTCGGCGAGGCGGTCTTCAACACCGGCATGACCGGCTACCAGGAGACCCTGACCGACCCGTCCTACCACCGGCAGGTGGTGGTGCAGACCGCGCCGCACATCGGCAACACCGGGGTGAACGGCGAGGACGACGAGTCGGGCCGGATCTGGGTGGCCGGCTACGTGGTCCGCGACCCGGCCCGGATCGGTTCCAACTGGCGGGCCATCGGCGGCCTGGAGGACCGGCTGGCCGCCGAGGGCGTGGTCGGCATCTGTGGCGTGGACACCCGGGCGTTGACCCGCCACCTGCGCGAGCGGGGCGCGATGCGGGTCGGCGTGTCCAGCGTCGAGGACGACCCACGGGCGTTGCTGGAGCGGGTTCGCCAGGCCCCCTCGATGGTCGGCGCCGACCTGTCCGCGCAGGTGAGCACCGAACGGCCGTACACGGTGCCGGCGATCGGCGAGCACCGGTTCACGGTGGCCGCGCTGGACCTGGGCATCAAGCGCAACGTGCCGCGCCGGCTGGCCGCCCGCGGCGTCACCACCCACGTGCTGCCCGCCTCGTCGACCCTGGACGACGTGCTGGCCACCGGCGCGGACGCGGTGTTCATCTCGCCCGGACCGGGCGACCCGGCCACCGCCGACCACCCGGTGGCGCTGGCCCGGGAGGTGCTGGCCCGCCGCCTGCCGCTGTTCGGGATCTGCTTCGGCAGCCAGGTGCTCGGCCGGGCGCTGGGCTTCGGCACCTACAAGCTCGGCTACGGCCACCGGGGGATCAACCAGCCGGTGCTGGACCGGTCCACCGGCAAGGTCGAGGTGACGTCGCACAATCACGGCTTCGCGGTCGCCTGGCCGGGCCGCGACGAGCAGCCCGGTGCGGTCGCCTGGCCGGGCCGCGACGACCAGCCCGGCGCGGCCGGCGGGGCGCGGCCGGGGGTCGGCGCTGCCGACGCGGTGGTGCCCGATCGGCTGATCTCCACCGAGTTCGGTGATGTCGAGATCAGTCATGTCTGCCTCAACGACAACGTGGTCGAAGGGCTGCGGGCCCGTGAGGTGCCCGCGTTCACCGTCCAGTACCACCCGGAGGCGGCGGCCGGCCCGCACGACGCCGACTACCTGTTCGACCGGTTCGCCGAGTTGATCGAGGGATCGGGCCGCCACGACCGGAAGCCGACCGAGGGGGCGCGCTGATGCCGAAACGGACCGACCTGGAACACGTCCTGGTGATCGGCTCGGGGCCGATCGTGATCGGGCAGGCGTGCGAGTTCGACTACTCCGGCACGCAGGCCTGTCAGGTGCTGCGCGGCGAGGGGCTGCGGGTCAGCCTGGTCAACTCGAACCCGGCGACCATCATGACCGACCCGGAGTTCGCCGACGCGACGTACATCGAGCCGATCACGCCGGAGTTCGTCGAGCTGGTCATCGCCAAGGAACGGCCGGACGCCCTGCTGCCCACGCTGGGTGGGCAGACCGCGTTGAACACGGCCGTCGCGCTGCACTCCTCCGGCGTCCTGGAGAAGTACGGCGTGGAACTCATCGGCGCGGACATCGAGGCCATCCGCCGGGGCGAGGACCGGCAACTGTTCAAGGACATCGTGGCCGCCGCGGGCGGGCAGACGCCGCGGTCGCGGGTCTGCCACTCGATGGCCGAGGTCGAGCAGACCGTGGCGGAACTCGGCCTGCCGGTGGTGATCCGGCCGTCGTTCACCATGGGCGGGCTCGGCTCCGGCATGGCGCACACGCCCGACGAACTGGCCCGGATCGCCGGCGCCGGCCTGGCGGCCAGCCCGGTGCACGAGGTCCTCATCGAGGAGAGCGTGCTGGGCTGGAAGGAGTACGAACTCGAACTGATGCGCGACCGGAACGACAACGTCGTGGTGGTCTGCTCGATCGAGAACATCGACCCGATGGGCGTGCACACCGGGGACAGCGTGACGGTGGCCCCGGCGATGACCCTGACCGACCGGGAGTACCAGGCGCTGCGCGACCTCGGCATCGCGGTGCTGCGCGAGGTCGGGGTGGACACCGGCGGCTGCAACATCCAGTTCGCGGTCAACCCGCGCGACGGCCGGCTCGTGGTGATCGAGATGAACCCCCGGGTGTCCCGGTCGTCGGCGCTGGCCTCGAAGGCGACCGGCTTCCCGATCGCGAAGATCGCCGCGAAGCTGGCCATCGGCTACACGCTCGACGAGATCCCGAACGACATCACCCTGCAGACTCCGGCCGCGTTCGAGCCGACGCTGGACTACGTGGTGGTGAAGATCCCGCGGTTCGCGTTCGAGAAGTTCCCCGGCGCCGACCCGGAGCTCACCACCACCATGAAGTCGGTGGGCGAGGCGATGAGCCTGGGTCGCAACTTCACCGAGGCGCTGAACAAGGCGATGCGCTCGATGGAGACGAAGGCGGCCGGCTTCTGGACCCTGCCGGATCCCCTCGGCGCCACCCTGGAGAACACCCTGCGGGCGTTGGCGACGCCGCACGACGGGCGGCTCTACACGGTGGAGCGGGCGCTGCGGCTGGGTGCCTCGGTGGCGCGGGTCGCTGAGGCGTCCGGCGGGATCGACCCGTGGTTCCTGGACCAGATCGCCGCGCTGGTCGACCTGCGCGCCGAGATCGTCGACGCCGCCGTGCTCGACGAGGAGCTGCTTCGCCGGGCCAAGCGGGCCGGGCTGTCCGACCGTCAGATCGCCGCGCTGCGTCCGGAACTGGCGGCCGAGGACGGGGTACGGACCCTGCGGCACCGGCTCGGCCTGCGACCGGTCTACAAGACGGTGGACACCTGCGCGGCCGAGTTCGACGCGACCACGCCGTACCACTACTCGTCGTACGACGAGGAGACCGAGGTGGCGCCGTCGGACCGGCCGAAGGTGCTGATCCTCGGGTCCGGGCCGAACCGGATCGGCCAGGGCATCGAGTTCGACTACTCCTGCGTACACGCGGTCATGGCGCTGCGCGGCGGGTACGAGACCGTGATGGTCAACTGCAACCCGGAGACCGTCTCCACCGACTACGACACCGCCGACCGGCTCTACTTCGAGCCGCTGACCTTCGAGGACGTGCTGGAGGTCTGGCACGCCGAGGACAGCTCCGGCAAGGCGGCCGGCGGTCCCGGCGTGGTCGGGGTGATCGTCCAGCTCGGCGGGCAGACCCCGCTCGGGCTCGCCCAGCGGCTCAAGGACGCCGGGGTGCCGATCGTCGGCACCTCGCCGGAGTCGATCAACCTGGCCGAGGAGCGGGGCGCGTTCGGCGCCGTGCTGGCCCGGGCCGGGTTGCGGGCGCCGGCGCACGGCACCGCCACCTCGTACGAGGAGGCCAAGGCCATCGCCGACGAGATCGGCTATCCGGTGCTGGTGCGCCCGTCGTACGTGCTCGGCGGGCGGGGCATGGAGATCGTCTACGACGACGCGACCCTGCGCGACTACATCGGGCGGGCCACCGCCGTGTCGCCGGACCACCCGGTGCTGGTGGACCGGTTCCTCGACGACGCCATCGAGATCGACGTGGACGCGCTCTGCGACGCCGACGGCGAGGTCTACCTCGGTGGCGTGATGGAGCACATCGAGGAGGCCGGCATCCACTCCGGCGACTCGGCGTCCGCCCTGCCGCCGATCACGCTGGCCAGTTCGCACCTGGTGACCGTGCGCTCCTACACCGAGGCGATCGCCCGCGGGGTCGGCGTGCGCGGCCTGCTCAACGTGCAGTACGCGCTCAAGGACGACACGCTGTACGTGCTGGAGGCCAACCCGCGCGCCTCGCGGACCGTGCCGTTCGTGTCGAAGGCGACGGCGGTGCCGCTGGCCAAGGCGGCGGCCCGGATCGCGCTCGGCGCGACCATCGGGCAGTTGCGGGGCGAGGGTCTGCTGCCGGCGACCGGGGACGGCGGCGCCATGCCGGCCGGCGCGCCGATCGCGGTCAAGGAGGCGGTGCTGCCGTTCAAGCGGTTCCGTACCCCCGCCGGCAAGGGCGTCGACTCGCTGCTCAGCCCGGAGATGAAGTCGACCGGCGAGGTGATGGGCATCGACGTGTCGTTCGGCGAGGCGTTCGCCAAGTCGCAGTCCGCCGCGTACGGCTCGCTGCCCACCGCCGGCCGGATCTTCGTCTCGGTGGCCAACCGCGACAAGCGGGGCATGATCTTCCCGGTCAAGCGGCTGGCCGACCTCGGCTTCGAGATCGTCGCCACCACCGGCACCGGCGAGGTGCTGCGCCGGCACGGCATCTCCTGCGAGCTGATCCGCAAGCACTACGAGGAGGCCGGCGCGGGACCGGACGCGGTCTCGCTGATCCTCGCCGGCGAGGTCGCGCTGGTGATCAACACGCCGCAGGGCTCCGGCGCGAGCGCCCGCTCGGACGGCTACGAGATCCGCAGCGCCGCCGTGACGGCGGACATCCCCTGCATCACCACGGTCCCCGGCGCCGCCGCCGCAGTGATGGGCATCGAAGCCCGGATCCGGGGTGACATGACCGTCCGTCCGCTGCAGTCCCTGCACGCCGCGCTCCGCCCGGAGCTGGCCCGTTGAGCATCGAGTCAGCCGCGACGGCCAGCCCGGCCGGCCCGGACCGCGTCGGGTGGACCCGGCCCGGCCGCGGGTTCACCCTGGGTCGCGGGGCGCCGCGCGCCGGTCGCGGTGTCGACGACCGCACGATCGTTGCGGTCCGGAACGGCGGGGAGTAGGCGTGGGGGCGTTCGAGGGGGTCGTCCGGTCCGGGCTGTTCCGGATCGGGGGCGGTGACGCGGAGACGGCGCACGAGTGGACGTTGCGGCGGCTGGCCGGGGTGTCGCGCTCGTCGCTCGCGCTCGCGGCCCTGCGGCGACGGTACGCGGTGGCGGCGCCGCGACGGGTGTTCGGGGTGGACTTCCCCAACCCGGTGGGGCTGGCCGCCGGGATGGACAAGAACGGGGTGGCGCTGCCCGCCTGGCCGGCGCTGGGCTTCGGCTTCGTCGAGGTGGGCACCGTCACCGCGCACCCGCAGCCGGGTAACCCCCGGCCCCGGTTGTTCCGGCTGCCGGCGAGCCAAGCCGTGATCAACCGGATGGGTTTCAACAACGCCGGCGCCGAGGCGCTCGCCGCCCGGCTGGCCGCCGCCCGCCGTCCGCTCGGCGTACCGCTGGGCATCTCGCTCGGCAAGTCGAAGGTCACCGAACTGGCCGACGCGGTGGACGACTACCTCGCCTCCTACCGGGCGCTGCACCCGTACGGCGACTACTTCGCGGTGAACGTCTCCTCGCCCAACACGCCGGGGCTGCGTACCCTGCAGGACCGGGAGCACCTGACCGCGCTGCTCGACACGCTGGTCGGCGAACGGCCGATCCTGGTGAAGATCGCCCCGGACCTGACCGACCAGGCCGTCGCCGAGCTGCTGGAGGTCTGCCTGGACCGGGGCGCCGCCGGAGTGATCGCCACCAACACCACCCTCGGCCGGTCCGGGCTGTCCACCTCGGACGGCGCCCGGGCGGCCGAGGCCGGCGGCCTGTCCGGCCGGCCGCTGACCGCCCGGGCCCGCGAGGTGGTCGCGTTCGTCCACCGGGAGACCGGCGGGCGACTGCCGGTGATCGGGGTGGGCGGCATTCTCGACCCGGCCGACGCGGACGCGCTGTTCGACGCCGGCGCGAGCCTGGTCCAGCTCTACACCGGGTTCGTCTACCGGGGGCCGGGTCTGGTCCGCGCGATCGCCCGGCGGGCGGCCCGGTGACGCCCGAGGAGGTCCTCGCCGCCGACCGGGCGCACGTCTGGCACCCGTACGCCCCGCTGCCGCCGGCCACGCCGCCGTACCTGGTGGAGTCCGCCGCCGGGGTACGACTGCGGCTGGCCGACGGCCGGGAGCTGGTGGACGGCATGTCGTCGTGGTGGGCGGCGATCCACGGCTACCGACATCCGGTGCTGGACGCGGCGGTCACCGACCAGCTCGGTCGGATGAGTCACGTCATGTTCGGCGGGCTCACCAACGAGCCGGCCACCCGCCTCGCCCGTGACCTGGTCGAGCTCGCCCCGGACGGGCTGGAACACGTCTTCCTGTGCGACTCCGGCTCGGTCAGCGTCGAGGTCGCGGTCAAGATGTGCCTGCAGTACCAACGCGGCCGGGGCCGCCCGCAGCGGCACCGGCTGGCCACCTGGCGGGGCGGCTACCACGGGGACACCTTCCATCCGATGAGCGTCTGCGACCCGGTCGGCGGGATGCACCACCTGTGGACGGACGTGCTGCCCCGGCAGGTTTTCACCGCCGAACCGCCGGCCGGCTTCGACGCGCCGGTCGACCCGGCGTACGAGGCGGAGCTGACCGACGCGGTGCGCCGGCACGCCGGCGAACTGGCCGCCGTGATCGTCGAGCCGGTGGTCCAGGGCGCCGGTGGCATGCGCTTCCACAACCCGCACTACCTGCGGGTGCTGCGCGAGGTCACCCGGGAGTGCGGGGTGCTGCTCGTCTTCGACGAGATCGCCACCGGGTTCGGCCGGACCGGGACGCTGTTCGCCGCCGAACACGCCGGCGTCACGCCGGACGTGATGTGCGTCGGCAAGGCGCTCACCGGCGGCTACCTGTCGCTCGCGGCGACCCTGTGCACGCCCGAGGTGACCCGGGGCATCTCCGCCACGGGGGTGCTGGCGCACGGCCCCACCTTCATGGGCAACCCGCTGGCCTGTGCGGTTGCCAACGCCTCCATCGGGTTGCTGCGGGCCGGGAACTGGGCGGCCGAGGTGTCCCGGGTGGCGACCGGCCTGCGCGCCGGCCTGGCCCCGCTGCGGGGCGCACCCGGGGTCGCCGACGTCCGGGTGCTCGGCGCCATCGGCGTGGTGCAGCTCGACCACGAGGTGGACCTGCCGACCGCCACGGCCGCCGCCGTCGAGCACGGCGTGTGGCTGCGGCCGTTCCGGGACCTGGTCTACACGATGCCGCCGTACCTGACGGCCGACGACGACGTGACGCGGATAACCACCGCCGTCGCGGCTGCCGTCGCGGCCGGCTGAGCCGCGGGCGCGGCGGCCGGCGGCCCGGGACCGGCCCGGGGGACAGGAGCTGAAGGTCGCGGGCCGGCCCGCGACCTCGGAGAGATGGAGACGCCCATGGAGAGCTTCGGGACCCGGCTGCACCGCGCGACGGCGCGGCGCGGGCCGCTCTGTGTCGGGATCGACCCGCATCCCGGCCTGCTGGCCCGGTGGGGGCTGCCGGACGACGTGACCGGCCTGACCCGGTTCTGCGACACCGTGGTCGAGGCGCTCGGTGACCGAGTTGCGGTGGTCAAGCCCCAGTCCGCCTTTTTCGAGCGTTTCGGCGCCCACGGTGTGGGCGTGCTTGAGTCAACTATCCGACAGTTACATTCCGCTGGAGCGCTTGTCTTGCTTGACGTGAAGCGTGGCGACATTGGTTCGACGGTGGCCGCGTACGCCTCCGCGTACCTCGACCCATCCAGCCCGATGTATGTCGACGCGATCACCGCGAGTCCCTTCCTCGGTGTCGGATCGCTCGCGCCGATGTTCGAGACGGCGGCGACGCACGGCGGCGGCGTCTTCGTCCTGGCGCTCACCTCCAACCCCGAGGGATCGAGCGTCCAGCACGCGCGCGGCGCGGACGGCCGCACGGTCGCACAGACCGTGATCGACGAGATTGCGCAGCTCAACGCGGGTGCGCAACCGCTCGGCAGCTTCGGTCTGGTGGTCGGCGCGACGGTCGGGGAGACCGGCCACGACCTGTCCCGGGTGGGTGGTCCGCTGCTCGCCCCGGGGCTCGGCGCGCAGGGTGGCAGCGCCGCCGATCTCCGCGCCGTCTTCGGCGGAGCGCTCGCCGCGGTGCTGCCGTCGTACTCCCGCGAGGTGCTCGGCGCGGGCCCCACCGCGTCCGGTCTACGGGACGCCGCCGACCGCGTACTGGCCGACTGCCGGGCCGCGCTCGCCGCCACCGACTGAGTGACCGCTCGGTCACTTTCCCGTGATCATCGCGTGCCCACGTTGCCGAAAGCTCCGTAGAACGCTAGTTTTCCCGGCGCTGGGAACCAAATACCCCTTGGTTCACAGCCACACCAAGTTTCACAGCTGCGGCGGCGCGTCCCGCCCGCCGCAATAGGGACCTGAGGAGAACTGGTGCCGCTCCCGTCACTGAGCCCCGAGCAGCGCACGGCCGCGCTGCTGAAGGCCGCGGAGATCCGCAAAGCCCGCGCTGAGCTGAAGGAGCAGCTCAAGCAGGGTAAGACCACCCTCGCCGCCGTCCTGGACCGGGCGGAATCGGACGACGTCGTCGGCAAGCTGAAGGTCTCGGCCGTGCTGCAGGCGATGCCGGGTATCGGCAAGATCCGGGCGACTCAGATCATGGAGAAGCTCAAGATCGCTGACAGCCGTCGCCTTCGTGGCCTCGGCGAGCAGCAGCGCAAGGCACTGCTTGGGGAGTTCGCTGCGAACTGATTCGCAGCACCGTGTAGAAACAAGCAGTGAGCATGGATGACGGGGCGCGCCCGGCAGCTCGGCTGACCGTCCTGTCCGGCCCTTCCGGGGTCGGCAAGGACAGCGTGATCGAGTTGATCCGGGCGCGCTCACCCTGGGTCTGGCTGTCGGTCTCGGTGACCACCCGCAAGATGCGGGACTACGAGGTCGACGGCGTCCACTACTTCTTCGTCGACCGCCCCGAGTTCGAGCGGATGATCGCCGCCGGCCAGTTGCTGGAGTGGGCCGAGTTCGCGGGCAACCTCTACGGCACGCCGCGCGGGCCGGTGGAGGCCCACCTGCGGCGCGGGCAACCGGTGCTCCTGAAGATCGATCTTCAGGGCGCCCGGCAGGTACGCGGCGCGATGCCGGAAGCTCAACTGGTGTTCCTCGCGCCACCGAGCGTCGAGGAGCTCAAGCGCCGCCTGATCGGTCGCGGCACCGACGACGAGGAGACCATCCGTCGTCGGCTGGTGCACGCCGACGAGGAGTTGGCGGCCGAGCAGGAATTCGACATCACTGTCGTCAACGACTACGTCGAGCGCGCCGCCGATGAACTGGTAGGCTTGCTCGGTTATTCCTTTCTGACTCCAGCCCAACCGCGTGCCAGCGGTTGAGAGACGCAGAGGTTTTCTTCTCGTGGGATCCATCGCCAACCCCGAAGGCATCACCAACCCGCCGATCGACGAGCTGCTGGAAAAGACCACGTCGAAGTACGCGCTGGTGATCTTCGCCGCCAAGCGCGCCCGGCAGGTCAACGCCTACTACAGCCAGCTCGGTGAGGGCCTCCTGGAATACGTCGGACCGCTGGTGGAGACCACGCCGCAGGAGAAGCCGCTCTCGATCGCCATGCGGGAGATCAACGCCGGCCTGCTCACCGCCGAGCCGACCGACCAGCCGTAAGCCCTCCCCGCGTGCCGATCGTCAGCAAGCGGGTCATCCTGGGGGTGGGCGGCGGCATCGCCGCCTACAAGGCCTGTGAACTGCTCCGGCTGTTCACCGAGTCGGGTCACTCCGTGCGGGTGGTGCCGACCGCCGCCGCGCTCCGCTTCGTGGGCGCGCCCACCTGGGCCGCGCTCTCCGGGCAACCCGTCGCCGACGAGGTCTGGGCGGATGTGCAGGAGGTGCCGCACGTCCGCCTCGGCCAGCAGGCCGACCTCGTCGTGGTCGCGCCGGCGACCGCCGACCTGCTCGCCCGGGCGGCCCACGGCCTCGCCGACGACCTGCTCACCAACGCCCTGCTGACGGCCCGCTGCCCGGTCGTGCTGGCCCCGGCGATGCACACCGAGATGTGGGAGCACCCGGCCACCGTCGACAACGTCGCCACCCTGCGCCGCCGCGGCGTCCTCGTCATCGAGCCGGCCAGCGGGCGACTGACCGGCGCGGACACCGGCAAGGGGCGGCTGCCCGACCCGGCCGAGATCTTCGCCATCGCCCGCCGGGTGCTGGCCCGGGGCGGGCCGGTGACGCCGGACCTGGCCGGCCGGCACGTGGTGGTCACCGCCGGCGGCACCCGGGAGCCGCTGGACCCGGTCCGGTTCCTCGGCAACCGCTCGTCCGGCAAACAGGGGTACGCCTTCGCCCGTACCGCGGCGGCCCGCGGTGCCCGGGTGACCCTGATCGCCGCCAACGTGTCGCTGGCCGATCCGGCGGGGGTGGACCTGGTCCGGGTCGGCACCACGGAGGAGTTGCGGACGGCGACGCTGGCGGCGGCGGAATCGGCCGACGCGGTGGTGATGGCGGCGGCGCCCGCCGACTTCCGCCCGGCGACCTACGCTCCGCACAAGATCAAGAAATCCGAGCGGGAGCCGGCGCCGACCATCGAGCTGGTCACCAACCCGGACATCGCCGCCGAACTGGGCGAACGGCGCCGACCCGGTCAACTGCTGGTCGCCTTCGCCGCCGAGACCGGCGACGCGGTGGCCAACGGCCGGGCCAAGCTCGCCCGGAAGAAGGCCGACCTGATCGTGATCAACGAGGTCGGCCCGGACAAGACCTTCGGCGCGGACGCCAACGCGGCCACCGTGCTCGGCGCCGACGGCTCGGTGACGGTCCTGGCCGAGCAGCCCAAGGAGGACCTCGCCGACGCGGTCTGGGACCTGGTGGCGATCCGCTTGATGGACATTTCCTGACTGCCGGGCCCCCGGTGGCCTACGGTCGAATCACCCGGCAGCAGTATTAAGCTGCCTGCAATTACCTTTTCGAGACGCTGAGGAGCACCGTGGCACGCCGCCTTTTCACTTCCGAGTCGGTCACGGAAGGCCACCCGGACAAGATCGCCGACCAGATCAGCGACGGGATTCTCGACGCGCTGCTGTCGGAGGATCCGCGCAGCCGGGTCGCGGTCGAGACGTTGATCACTACCGGTCAGGTGCACGTGGCCGGTGAGGTGACGACCAACGCGTACGCGGACATCCCGACCATCGTCCGGGAGACGATCCTGGGAATTGGGTACGACTCGTCGAAGAAGGGCTTCGACGGCGCCTCCTGCGGGGTCAGCGTGTCGATCGGATCGCAGTCGGCGGACATCGCGCAGGGCGTGGACAGCGCCCTGGAGCTGCGCAGCGGCTCGTCGGAGAGCGCCCTGGACGCGCAGGGCGCGGGTGACCAGGGGATGATGTTCGGCTTCGCCTGCTCGGAGACGCCGGAGTTGATGCCGTTGCCGATCGCGTTGGCACATCGGTTGTCGGCCCGGTTGTCGGCGGTGCGCAAGGACGGTTCGGTTCCGTATCTGCGGCCGGACGGTAAGACGCAGGTCACCATCGAATACGACGGTTTGCGGCCGGTGCGGTTGGACACGGTGGTGGTGTCGAGTCAGCATGCGGCGGACATTTCGTTGGAGTCGTTGCTCACTCCGGATGTGCGGGAGCATGTGATCGCTCCGGAGGTGGAGGGGCTGGGCCTGGACACCGAGGGCTACCGGTTGTTGGTGAATCCGACGGGTCGGTTCGAGATCGGTGGTCCGATGGGGGACGCGGGTCTGACGGGTCGGAAGATCATTGTGGATACCTATGGCGGGTACGCCCGGCATGGTGGTGGGGCGTTCTCGGGTAAGGATCCGTCGAAGGTGGACCGGTCGGCGGCGTACGCGATGCGGTGGGTGGCGAAGAACGTGGTGGCGGCGGGTCTGGCGGAGCGGTGCGAGACGCAGGTCGCCTACGCGATCGGTAAGGCGCACCCGGTCAGCCTGTTCGTGGAGACGTTCGGCACGGAGAACGTGCCGGTGGATCGGATCGAGAAGGCGATCGGTGAGGTGTTCGACCTGCGGCCGGCGGCGATCATCCGGGATCTGGATCTGTTGCGGCCGATCTATCGGCAGACCGCGGCGTACGGGCATTTCGGCCGGGAGTTGCCGGACCTGACCTGGGAGAACACCGACCGCGCCGCCGACCTCAAGTCGGCAGCGGGAGCCTGACCAGCGGCAAGCGCAGCGACCGGCAGCCCGCACCAGGGCTGCCGGTCGCTCGCGTCTGCGTGGACGTGCCGCTGGCCCACCTCGACCGGCCGTTCGACTATCTCGTCCCGGCCGAACTGGCCGACGACGCGCGGCCCGGCACCCGGGTGAAGGTCCGGTTCGCCGGTCAACTCGTCGGCGGCTGGCTGCTGGAGCGGGTGCCGTCCTCCGAGCACGGCGGACGGCTGGCCTACCTGGACCGGCTGGTCTCCCCGGAACCGGTGCTGAGCCCGGAGATCGCCCGGTTGGCCCGGGCGGTGGCCGACCGGTACGCGGGCAACCTCGCCGACGTGCTGCGGCTGGCCGTGCCGCCCCGCCACGCCCGGGTCGAGCGGGAAACCGTCCCGAGCGAAAAGCCGCAGCCGGCCCCGACCGGCGGCGCCGGGCCGGCGTCGACGGGCGGTGCCGAGCCGGCGCGGGCCAGCGGTGCCGAGCCGGCGTCAACCAGCGGTGCCGGGCCGGCGCCGGCCAGGGGGTCGGCCTCGCCGGCCGCCGGTGGGCCGGCCGTCGACGATCTCGCGGCCGGCTGGGCCGCCTACCCCACCGGCCCGGCCTACCTGCGGGCGCTCGCCGGTGGACGGTCGCCCCGGGCGGTGTGGTCGGCGTTGGCCGGTGAGAACTGGCCGGCCCGGTTCGCCGAGGCGTTGACCGCCACCGCCCGGTCCGGCCGGGGCGCGGTGGCCGTCGTACCCGATGCCCGGGACCTGGACCGGCTGGACGCCGCGCTGACCGCGCTCTCCGGTGCCGGCGGTCACGTCGTGCTGTCCGCGGCGCTCGGTCCGGCCAAGCGCTACCGGGCCTTCCTCGCCGCCCGGCGTGGCGCGGTGCCCGTGGTGATCGGCACCCGGGCCGCCGGCTTCGCCCCGGTCGACCGGCTCGGTCTGGTCGCCGTCTGGGACGACGGCGACGACCTGCACGCCGAGCCGCGGGCGCCCTACCCGCACGCCCGGGACGTGCTGCTCACCCGGGCCCAGCTGGCCGGCGCCGCAGCCCTGGTCGGCGGGTACGCCCGCTCCGGCGAGGCCCAGCTGCTGGTCGAGACCGGCTGGGCGAAGGAGGTCGTGGCCACCCGGGAGACGCTGCGGGCGCGTACCCCGAAGGTGTTGCCGACCGGCGACGACCCGCAACTGGCCCGGGACCCGGCCGCCGCGACCGCCCGGCTGCCCAGCCTCGCCTGGGAGGCGGCCCGGGCCGCGCTCAAGGCCGACGCGCCGGTGCTGGTGCAGGTGCCCCGGCGCGGCTACCTGCCCTCGGTGTCCTGCGCCGACTGCCGCGCGCCGGCCCGGTGCGCGCACTGCGCCGGGCCGCTCGCGCTGCGTTCGGCCCGGGCCCTGCCCGCCTGCCACTGGTGCGGCCGGGTCGACGCCGCGTACGCCTGTCCCGAGTGCGGCGGACGGCGGCTGCGCGCCGCGGTGACCGGTGCCCGGCGGACCGCGGAGGAACTCGGCCGGGCCTTCCCCGGAGTGCCGGTGCGGACCTCCGGGCGGGAGGAGGTCCTCGCCGAGGTGCCCGGTGGCGCGTCCGTGGTGGTCGCCACGCCCGGCGCGGAGCCGGTCGCCGTCGGTGGCTACGGCGCGGTCCTGT
Organism: Micromonospora zhanjiangensis; assembly: GCF_042650605.1. Lineage (NCBI taxonomy): Bacteria > Bacillati > Actinomycetota > Actinomycetes > Micromonosporales > Micromonosporaceae > Micromonospora > Micromonospora zhanjiangensis. The sequence goes on from NZ_JBHSBN010000004.1 coordinate 284,792, forward strand.
TGCTGGACACCTGGGCCCTGCTCACCCGGGCCGACCTGCGGGCCAGCGAGGAGGCACTGCGCCGGTGGCTGGCCGCGGCCGCGCTGGCCCGGCCGGCCGGCGACGGCGGCCGGGTGGTGGTGGTCGCCGACGGCGGGCTGGCCACCGTGCAGGCGTTGCTGCGCTGGGACCCGGCCTGGTTCGCCGACCGGGAACTGACCGAGCGGCGGGAACTCGGCTTCCCGCCGGCGGTCCGGATGGCCAGCCTGACCGGCACCCCGGAGGCGGTGGCCGACCTGCTCGCGGTGGTCCGGCTGCCGGCGGGTGTCGAGGTGCTCGGGCCGGTCCCGGCGGCCGAGGGCCAGGAGCGGATGTTGCTGCGGGTCGCCCGGTCCGGGGCGGCCGCGCTGGCCCGCGCGCTGCACGACGCGGCCGGGGTACGCACCGCCCGCAAGGCCGCCCAGCCGGTACGCGTCCAGGTCGACCCGCTCGACCTGCTCTGAGGCCGATCCACCCGGTGTGCGGCCGGCTGACCGGCGGCGGTCGACCCGGCGGCACTCCGTAGACTGGTACGGCATCGTGCCGCCCGCCCCGGCGTGCCACCCGTCGACAAGGAGCCACCTCGCGTGACCGTTCAGCCCATCCGTCTGTTCGGCGACCCGGTGCTGCGCACGCCGGCCGAGTCGGTGGTCGACTTCGACGCCGAGCTGCGCAAGCTGGTGGCCGACCTGACCGACACCATGCGGGAGCAGAACGGCGCCGGCCTGGCCGCGCCGCAGCTCGGCGTCGGCCTGCGGGTGTTCGCCTTCGACGTGGACGACGTGCTCGGGCATCTGGTCAACCCGGTGCTGGAGTTCCCGGACGAGGAGGAACAGGACGGTCCGGAGGGTTGCCTGTCCATCCCCGGCCTCTACTTCGACACCAAGCGCCGGCTCAACGTCGTCGCCAAGGGCTTCAACTCGTACGGCGACCCGATGCAGATCGTCGGCACCGGGCTGATGGCCCGCTGCGTGCAGCACGAGACCGACCACCTCGACGGGGTGCTCTTCCTCGACCGGCTGGACCCGGCCGGGCGCAAGGAGGCGATGAAAGCCATCCGGCAGGCCGACTGGTACGACCGGGCCGCGCCGCCGGTGGTCAAGGTCAGCCCGCACGGCGCCGGTAACCCCTTCGGTCTGGGTCGGTGACGGGGTGCGCCTGGTATTCGCCGGTACGCCGGCCGTGGCGGTGCCCGCCCTGGACGCCATCGCCGCGTCCGGACACGAACTGGTCGCCGTGGTGACCCGCCCGGACGCGCCGGCTGGCCGGGGCCGAGGGCTGTCCCGGTCACCGGTCGGCGCCTGGGCCGACGAACGCGGCGTCGAGGTGCTGACCCCGCGTCGCCCGCGCGAGCCCGACTTCCTCGCCCGGCTGGCCGAGATCGCGCCGGACTGCGTCCCGGTGGTGGCCTACGGTGCCCTGGTGCCGCCCGCGGCACTGGCCGTTCCCGCCCACGGTTGGATCAACCTGCACTTCTCGCTGCTGCCCGCGTGGCGCGGCGCCGCCCCGGTCCAGCACGCCGTGCTGCACGGTGACGAGGTGACCGGCGCGAGCGTGTTCCAGCTCGAGGAGGGCCTGGACACCGGGCCGGTGTTCGGCACCGTCACCGACGAGGTCCGACCCACCGACACCGCCGGTGACCTGCTCGGCCGGCTCGCCGACTCCGGCGCCGGCCTGCTGGTGGCGGTGTTGGACGCGATCGAGGCCGGCTCCGCGCTTGCCGAGCCGCAGCCGGCCGACGGCGTGTCCCTCGCGCCGAAGCTGACCGTCGAGGACGGTCAGGTCCGCTGGAGCGACCCGGCGTTCGCGGTGGACCGGCGGATCCGCGCCTGCACCCCGGCCCCGGGCGCCTGGACCACCTTCCGCGGCGACCGGGTCAAGCTCGGACCGGTGCGCCCGGTCGCCAACGGTCCCACCCTGCCGCCCGGCGGACTGCTGGTCGAGCGGTCCCGGGTGCTGGCCGGCACGGCCACCACCCCGGTCGAGTTGGGCGAGGTACGCGCGGCGGGCAAGCGGGCCATGCCGGCGAGCGACTGGGCGCGCGGTGTCCGGGTCGGCGCGGACGAGGTGTTCGGGTGAGCCCGCGGCGAGCCGGCCGGCGATCCGCCGCCGGCGGAGTGTCCGCGTGACCGGGGGCGGCGAGCGGCGGGGCGGCCGGCCGACGGCCGGGGCTGGCCGGGACCGCCGACCGGCCCGCTCCGGCGGCGCGCCGGTCGACCCGGCCCGCTGGGCGGCGTACGACGCGGTCACGGCCGTGCACCGGGACGACGCGTACGCCAACCTGGTGCTGCCCACCATGCTGCGGGAACGCGGGCTGCACGGTCGGGACGCGGCGTTCGCCACCGAGCTGACCTACGGCACCCTGCGGGTGCGGGGCACCCTGGACGCGATCGTCGCCGCGGCGGCCGGCCGGGAGGTCGACCGGATCGACCCGCCGGCCCGGGACGCGTTGCGGCTCGGCGCGTACCAGCTGTTGCACACCCGGGTGCCGGCGCACGCGGCGGTCTCCTCCACCGTCGAGCTGGTGCGCGCGGTCGCCCCGGGCGCGGTCGGGTTCGCCAACGCGGTGCTGCGCGAGATCAGCGGCCGGGACGTCGAGGCCTGGACCACCGAGCTGGCCCCGGCCTACGAGACGGACCCGATCGGCCACCTGGCACTGACCCACAGTCATCCACAGTGGATCGTCCGGGCGTTCGCCGAGGCGCTCGGCGGTGACCTGGCCGAGACCACCCGCCTGCTGATCGAGGACAACGAACGGCCGCCGGTGCACCTGTGCGCCCGGCCGGGTCGGGCCGACGCGGTGGCGTTGGCCGACGAGGTCGGCGGCGCGCCGGGGGCCTTCTCGCCGTACGCGGTGTATCTGCCCGGCGGCTCGCCGGGTGAGTTGCCGGCGCTGGCGCAGGGGCGCGCGCACGTCCAGGACGAGGGTTCCCAACTGGTGGCCGAGGCGCTGGCCGGCGCGCCGCTGGACGGGCCGGACAGCCGCTGGCTCGACCTGTGCGCGGGGCCGGGCGGCAAGGCCGGGCTGCTCGGCGCGATCGCCGCGCAGCGCGGCGCGACCCTCACCGCGGTGGAGGTGGCCGAGCACCGGGCCCGGCTGGTCGAGCAGGCGGTCCGTGGTCTGCCGGTCACCGTGCTCACCATGGACGGCCGGTCGGTCGGCGCGGAATCCGAACTGCCGGCGGCGGGATTCGACCGGGTCCTGGTCGACGCGCCGTGCTCGGGGCTCGGTTCGCTGCGCCGCCGGCCCGAGTCACGGTGGCGCCGGCAACCGTCGGACCTGCCGCCGTTGACCCGGCTGCAGCGGGAACTGCTCGGCGCCGCCCTGCGGGCGGTGCGGCCCGGCGGACTGGTCGGCTACGTGACCTGCTCGCCGCACATGGTGGAGACGCACGTGACGGTCACCGAGGCGGCCCGCCGCAGCGGCGTACCGGTCGACTTCGTCGACGCGCGGGGCCTGCTGCCGGCCGGCATGCCCGGGCTGGGTGACGGACCCACGGTCCAACTCTGGCCGCACCGGCACGGCACCGACGCGATGTTCCTCGCGGTGCTGCGCCGCGAACCGTCCTGACCCGCCGGGTCGGCCGAGACGGGCCGGCTCCGGGCGGGCCGGCTCCGGGCGGGCCGGCTGCGGGCGGGCCGGCTGGGGCAGGTCGGGTCAGGTCACCGGCAGGGCGCTCGGACCGGCGCCCTTCATCGACCGGGTCAGGGTGCGGTCGTCGACCCAGAGGAAGCACTGCACGCCCCGGTTGCCGGCGAGCCAGCCCTGCTCGTCCGGGTGGTAGAAGATCGAGCCGACCCGGAAGCCGAGTTCCGGGTTGTCCGGCAGGCCGGCGTACCGGGCGATGACCCGCATGCAGGACCGGTGCGCGGCGGCCGCGTCCTTCACGAACGCCGCCAGCGGCGTGTCCGGGGCGAGGTAGAGGCCGGCGAACTCGGCGTGGTGCGGCTTGTCGCAGGAGATCGGGTCCATGAAGTTGATGTCGTCCTTGATCAACTTCGGGTTGAAGCAGCCGTACGCCAGGGGCGAACCCGCCGTCAGCGCACCGCGCAGCGAGCCGGCGCGGGGCACCGGCTTGTCGTTGTCCAGGCTCTCCACCTCGCTCAGGTCGCAGCGGAACCAGCGCGCCCCGCCGGCCCACGCCTCCGCCTGCGGCACCAGCACGGACAGCGCCAGCCGGCCGGTGCGCCAGTCGGCGCCGAGCAGGTCGTTGGCCCTGCGCTCGCACTCCGCCCGGGCCGTGCCGAAGCCGGCCGACCCGACCACCGGCGGCATCGGCGCCTTCGCGGTCTTGCCGGTGAAGGCGCCGACGTGCACGGTCTCGGCCCGGTGCTGCTGGGCGCAGTCGACGATCCGGTAGGCGCTGACCGCCACCTCGCGCACCCGCAGGTGGCACACGCCGGCCACCGGTACGAAGGCCGTCGGCTCGGTGAGGGCGGCCCATCCGTTCGTCAGGTCTCCGTCCACTTCGGTCGGCCGGTCGGCACAGCCGGTCAGCACCAACGTCACCGCCGCGCAGGCGGCCATCCCGGCCCGCCACCGTCGCATCTCGTCCGCCTCCCCGCGAATCGGCCGCCGTGCGCCACCAACCTACGGCCTCCGCCGGCCATCGGTGGTGGGCAAATGTTACTCGTGGGTCGGGATGCGCCCACAAGTGCCCATCTGTGCCTTTCGGCTCACTCAGTGTCACGGACGGGGACGGTTGGTCGATAAACCGCCATCCGGGCACGGTGGTGGCTGCCGCCGGCCTCGACGGCGTTCGTACACTGGCGCCGTGACCGCACCGATCGTGGCGCCCAGCATCCTGGCCGCCGACTTCGCCCACCTGGCCGACGAGGTCCGGGCGGTGCAGCCGTCGGCGGACTGGCTGCACGTCGACGTGATGGACAACCACTTCGTGCCCAACCTGACCATCGGGCTGCCGGTCGTGCAGAGTCTGCTCGCGGTGTCGTCGCTGCCGTTCGACGTCCACCTGATGATCACCGAACCGCGCCGCTGGGCTCCCGCCTACGCGGACGCCGGCGCCTACAACGTGACCTTCCACGCCGAGGCCTGTGACAACCCGGTCGCCTTGGCCAAGGACCTGCGTTCGGCCGGCGCCAAGGCCGGGCTGGCGATCGACCGGGACACCCCGATCGAGCCGTACCTGGACCTGCTGCCCAGCTTCGACACCCTGCTGATCATGACGATCAAGGCCGGCTTCGGCGGCCAGCGGTTCATCCCGGAGCTGCTCGACAAGGTGCGCACCGCCCGCCGGCACGTCGCCGCCGGACATCTGGAGTTACGCATCGAGGTGGACGGCGGGATCGCCGCCGACACCATCGAGCAGGCGGCCGCGGCCGGGGCGGACGCCTTCGTCGCGGGCACCGCCGTCTACGGCGCCGAGGACCCGGCCGAGGCGGTACGTCGGCTGCGCGGGCTCGCCGAGCGGGCGGGCCGGTCGACGTGAACGGAGCGTGCGGGCGGACCGGAGGGCTCGGCGGTGTCGCCGGGCCCGGCGAGGTGACGGCGTGAGCGTCGACCCGGGGGCGGACCGGCCCGACCTGATCCTGGTCGTCGACGACGACGAGGACATCGCCCGGTTCGTCGAGTTCAACCTGCGCCTGCACGGCTTCGAGGTGATGCACGCCCGGGACGGTCAGGAGGCGCTGGAGCAGATCCAACGCGAGCGGCCCGACCTGGCCGTGGTGGACCTGATGATGCCCCGGATCGACGGCATCGAGCTGACCCGGCGGTTGCGCGCCGACCCGATGACCACCGCCCTGCCGGTGATCATGCTGACCGCCCGGGGAATGACCGCGGACAAGGTCCTCGGCCTCACCGCGGGCGCCGACGACTACCTGGTCAAGCCGTTCGACACCGCCGAGTTGATCGCCCGGGTGAGTTCCACGCTGCGGCGCAACAAGGAGTTCCGCGAGGTCTCCCCGCTGACCGGGCTGCCCGGCAACAGCCGGGTCCGCCGGGAGATCAGCGACCGGGTCCGCGGCGGCCTCGACTACGCCGTCGGCTACATCGACATCGACCGCTTCAAGAGCGTCAACGACCGGTACGGTTTCGTCCGCGGCGACGAGTTCATCAGCGCGCTGGCCCGCTGCCTCAACCGGGCGGTGGTCTCGGCCGGCCTGCCGCCGGCCTTCCTCGGCCACATCGGCGGCGACGACTTCGTGATCGTCTGCGCCCCGGAACAGGTGCTGCCGCTCACCGAACGCGCGGTGGTCGACTTCGAGAAGACCGCCGACGAGCTGTACGACCCGCAGGACCGGGCGCGCGGCTACGTCGAGCTGAAGGACCGGCGGGGCAACGTCCGCAAGGCTGCCCTGGTCACCCTCTCCATCGGGGTGGCCCAGTCGAACGCCGACCGGCGGTTCACCGACCCGCTCGAGGTGATCGCGGTCGCCTCGGAGATGAAGACCGTCGCCAAGAGTCAGCCCGGGTCGTACGTGGCCATCGACCGTCGTCGTGGCGAGGTGTGATCAACCGGATCTTGTGACCTAGGTCGCCCAAGTGGCGATCAGGGCGCCGGAACGTGTAAGACTGCGAAGGTACCCACCACGCGCTGGCGGGACTCGGTGAAATTCCGAACCGGCGGTGATCCGCGGCATGTCCGCGGTCAGCCCGCGACCCGGTCGGCAGCAGTGCCGAACGGTGGACCCGGTGTGATTCCGGGGCCGACGGTTGAGGGCGGGCTCCACCCGCGCTCAGACAGTCCGGATGGGAGACAGCGCGCGGAATGGACGCGGTCCCCGGCGTGCCCTGCGCGCCGACCGGACCGCCGTCGGGGTCGGCTCCGCCGTCCCCGGATTCCGCCACCCTGCCCCCGCCCCGCCCGCGCGCCCGACGGCGAGCGAGGGGAGCACGGTCGGCATGGCGAACATGTCCGTCGACGACGCGATGCGCCGCGCCATCACCCTGGCCGCCCGGGGCCTCGGCACCACCAGCCCCAATCCGGTCGTCGGCTGTGTCCTGCTGGACCGGGACGGCGCGCTCGTGGGGGAGGGCTTCCACGCGTACGCCGGCGGCCCGCACGCGGAGATCGTCGCCCTGGCCCAGGCCGGTGAGCGGGCCCGCGGCGGCACCGCCGTCGTCACCCTCGAACCGTGCGACCACACCGGCCGCACCGGCCCCTGCACGGCCGCGCTGATCCGTGCCGGCGTCGCGCGGGTGGTGCTCGCCGTCAACGACCCGGACCCGGTCGCCACCGGCGGGATCGAGACGCTGCGCGCCGCCGGGATCGACGTGCGCACGGGGGTCCGCGCCGCCGAGGCCGAGGCCGGCAACATCGCCTGGCTCACCGCCGTCCGGCGCGACCTGCCGTACGTGATCTGGAAGTACGCCGCCACGCTGGACGGGCGCCTGGCGGCGGCCGACGGCACCAGCATGTGGATCACCTCCGAGGCGGCCCGGACCGACGTGCACGCGCTGCGCGGCACCGTCGACGCGGTGCTGGCCGGGGTGGGCACCGTGCTGGCCGACGACCCCCGGTTGACCGTCCGGAACCTGCGCGACGGCAGCCTGGCCATCCGGCAGCCGCTGCGGGTGGTGGTGGACAGCTCGGGACGTACCCCGGCGGGCGCCCGGGTCCGGGACGCCGCCGCACCCACCTGGGTCGCCACCGCCGCGGAGGTCGGCGCCGGTCCGGACGGCCGGGTCGACCTGACCGCCCTGCTGTCGGCGCTGTACCGGCGCGGCGTGCGGGCCGCGCTGCTGGAGGGCGGTCCGACCCTGGCCGGCGCGTTCTTCGCCGCCGGCCTGGTCGACAAGGTGGTCGGCTACCTGGCACCCAAGCTGCTCGGCGCGGGCCCGGCGGCGCTGGTCGACGCCGGGCCGCGGACCATCGCCGAGGTCATCGATCTCGAGTACGTCGACGTCAGGCGGGTCGGCCCCGACCTGCGGATCACCGCGTTGCCCAGGAAGAGAGAGGGCTGAGCAGATGTTCACCGGAATCGTGGAGGAACTCGGCGAGGTCGTGCGGCGGACCGACACCGGAGGCGACTCGGCCCTGCTGGCCGTACGCGGTCCGGTGGTCACCGCCGACGCCCGGCACGGCGACTCGATCGCGGTCAACGGGGTGTGCCTGACCGTCGTCGAGGTGGCCGACGGTGTCTTCACCGCCGACGTGATGGGGGAGACGCTGCACCGCTCGTCGCTGGGCGCGCTGCGCCCCGGCGACCCGGTCAACCTGGAGCGGGCGGCCACCCTGGGCAGCCGGCTGGGCGGGCACCTGGTCCAGGGGCACGTGGACGGCGTCGGCACGATCGTCGACCGGGAACCGGCGCCGCAGTGGGAGACGGTCCGGTTCTCGGCGCCGGCCGGGCTCGCCCGGTACCTGGTGGAGAAGGGCTCGATCACCGTCGACGGGGTGTCGCTGACCGTGACGGCGGTGACCGACGACGGCTTCTCGGTCGGCCTGATCCCGACCACGCTCAAACTCACCACGCTCGGGCACAAGCGGGTCGGTGACCCGGTCAACCTGGAGGTGGACGTGATCGCCAAGTACGTCGAGCGGCTGCTCGGCCGGAGGACGGAGTGATGACCTTCCTGCGTTGGTTGCTCGACGCCCGGCTGGAGATCGCCGGCTCGCCGGTGCTCTGGCGGGAGATCGTCGGCAACGTCTTCGGACTCGGCTCGGCGCTGCTGGGCATGCGCCGGGTGCTCTGGGCCTGGCCGGTCGGCATGGTCGGCAACGCCCTGCTGCTGACCGTCTTCCTGGGCGGGGCGTTCGCCACCCCGCAGGCGGTGGACCTCTACGGCCAGGCGGGACGGCAGGTCTTCTTCTTCGTGGTCAGCGCGTACGGCTGGTGGCGCTGGTCGGTCACCCGCCGGCGGGACCTGGCACCGGACCACGGCGCGGTGGTGCCCCGGTGGGCCACCGGCCGGGAACGGCTGCTGCTGGCCGTGGCCGTGCTGGTCGGGATGGCGGTGGCCTATCCGGCCCTCGCGGCCCTGGGCTCCTGGGGTCCGCTGCCGGACGCCTGGATCCTGGTCGGCAGCCTGCTCGCCACCTACGGCATGGCCCGCGGGTACGTGGAGTTCTGGCTCGTCTGGATCGCCGTCGACGCCGTCGGCGTGCCGCTGCTGCTCGGCGGCGGTTTCTACCCGTCGGCGGCGATGTACGCCGTCTACGGCTTCTTCTGCGCTTGGGGTTTCCTCAGCTGGGTACGCACCTCACGGGCGTTCCAGCGGAGCAACGCCCGGATGCGCACCGGCTACGCGGAGGCAACAGCATGACGACCCCCGGAACATCGATCGATCAGGCGATCGCGGACCTCGCCGCCGGACGACCGGTCGTGGTCGTCGACGACGAGGACCGGGAGAACGAGGGCGACCTGATCTTCGCGGCCGAACTGGCCACCCCCGAGCTGCTGGCCTTCATGGTCCGACACACCTCCGGCTACATCTGCGCGCCGCTGACCGAGCAGGACTGCGACCGCCTCGACCTGCCGCCGATGTACCACACCAACCAGGACCCGCGCCGGACCGCGTACACGGTGACCGTCGACGCCCGGACGGGCATCAGCACGGGGATCTCGGCGGCGGACCGGGCCCGTACGGTCCGGCTGTTGGCCGATCCGGCGACCGTCCCGGCGGACCTGTCCCGGCCCGGGCACGTGGTGCCGCTGCGGGCGAAGGCGGGCGGGGTGCTGCGCCGGCCGGGTCACACCGAGGCGACGATCGACCTGCTGCGGCTCGCCGGGCTGCGGCCGGCCGGGGTGCTCTGCGAACTGGTCAACGACGACGGCACCATGATGCGGATGCCCGATCTGGAGCCGTTCTGCGCCGAGCACGGGCTCACCCTGGTCACCATCGCCGACCTGATCGCCCACCGGCGGCGCACCGAGACCCAGATCGAGCGCGGTGCCGAGGTGCGGCTGCCCACCCGGTTCGGCACCTTCCGGGCGGTCGGCTACCGGGCGGAGTACGACCCGGCCGAGCACATCGCGCTGGTCTACGGTGACCTCGGCGACGGCCGGGACGTCCTGGTCCGGGTGCACTCGGAGTGCCTCACCGGCGACGTGTTCGCCTCGCACCGCTGTGACTGCGGGCCCCAACTGCACGCCTCGCTGGACCGGGTCGCGCAGGAGGGCCGCGGCGTGGTCCTCTACATGCGCGGACACGAGGGACGGGGCATCGGCCTGCTGCACAAGCTGCAGGCGTACCAGCTGCAGGATCTCGGCCGGGACACTGTGGACGCCAACCTCGACCTCGGCCTGCCGGCCGACGCCCGGGACTACGGCACCGGCGCGCAGATCCTCTACGACCTGGGCGTCCGCACCATGCGGCTGCTGACCAACAATCCGGCCAAGCGGGCCGGCCTGGAGGGGTACGGCCTGACCATCGTCGGCCGGGAGCCGACGCCGGTGCTGCCGCACCCGGAGAACCTGCGTTACCTGCGGACCAAGCGGGACCGGATGGGTCACCTGCTGGACCAGTTGGACGACATTGTCGACGGTACCGCCGCCGACCCCGCCGGTACGGCAGCCACCGTGACCGGCCCGAACGGTGGCGGGTCGAACGGTGGCGGGTCGAACGGCGCTGCGGCGCGGGCCGAGCGAGAGATCGGGGTCTGAGTCATGGCAGGTTTCGGGGAACCGGGCGCGACTCCGGTCGAGGCGGCCGGCCTGCGCGTCGGGGTGGTGGCGGCCCGCTGGCACGGCGACCTCACCGACCACATGACCGAGCGGGCGGTCGAGGCGGCTCGCGCCTGCAACGCGGCGGACGTCGTGGTGGCCCGGGTCGCCGGATCGGTGGAGTTGCCGGTGGTCGCGCAGGCGTTGGCCCGTCGGTGCGACGTGGTGGTCGCCCTCGGCGTCGTGGTCCGTGGCGCCACCGCCCACTTCGACTACGTCTGCCGGTCGGTCACCGACGGGTTGACCAGGGTCGCCCTGGACACCGGCAAGCCGGTGGCCCACGGGGTGCTCACCGTCGACAGCATCGAGCAGGCCCGGGACCGGGCCGGGTTCCCGGACTCGGCCGAGGACAAGGGCTGGTCGGCCACGATCGCGGCGCTGGAGGCCGCGCTGGCGATCCGCACGGCCGACCGCCCGGTGAGCGGTCCGGTCGGCTTCGCCCGCTGAGCCGCGGTCGGAGCACCGGTCCGCTCGGGCCCGGGCCACCGGCGACGGGACGTGGTCGGGCAGGGTCACCTCAGCTCGGCGGCGCCCGCGGTCCGGGCCAGCCACTGCTGCTCCAACTGGCCGAGCGTACCGGCGTCGCGCAGCTCGCCGATCGCCTTGCTGACACAGCCGGTCAGGGTGGAACTCTTGTCCATCAACAGCCCGAACGCCTCGGGCGCGCCGACCTGCGGAAGCTGTCCGACGATGGCGGCGTCCTTGAGTTCGGAGCCGGTGATGTGGAAGGCGGTGGGCAGGTCGACGACGATCCCGTCGAGCTGGCCGTTCTGCAGGGCCTTCTTCGCGTCGTCGTTGCTGTTGTAGACCTGGGGTTTCCCGGTCGGCTTGATCACGTTGGTGATGGCCTGGTAGCTGGTGGTCCCCACCTGCGCGCCGAGCTTGGCGCCGCGCAGCTGGGCCAGCGACTTCGCCCCCGCGATCTTCGACGACTTCAGCGTGACGACGGCCTGCCGGACCAGGTAGTAGGGCGCCGAGAACTCGACCGCCTGCTTGCGTTCCTCGGTGATGGAGAACTGGTTGATGTCGAAGTCGAACGCCTTCGGACCGGGGGCGATGGCGTTGTCGAACTTCACCCGGGTCCAGGTCACCCTGTCCTTGCCGTAGCCGAGCTTGTCGGCCACCGCGTACGCGACGGCGGACTCGAAGCCCTGCCCGTTCTCCGGCTTGTTGTCGACGAACCAGGGCGCGTACGCCGGGTCGTCGGTGCCGACGGTGAGCTGCCCGGCGACCTTGGTGGGCAGGCTGCCCGGCGTGCACGCGACGTTGGGCGGGGCGGGTGCGGGATTGTCCTCCGGCGCGCAGCCGGCGACCGCGACCAGGCCGACCACGGCCGTCACCGCCGCCGCGAGAGATCGATGAGTCACGGCCGCCAGCATAGGTGAACTTCGGCGCTCGTCGATACCGCGAGACGGAGCTGGGCCGATCCCTGGCCCGCACCCGGCCCGGACCCGGTACGGCTCGACCGCGCCTGTACCGGAGCTGTAGCGGAGCCTGAAGGTGACGTCCGTACCCTCGCGCCATGATCAGCATCTCCCGGGCCGGCCGGGCCCTCGCGGTGGCCTGGCGGGCCGGGCGTGCCAACCTGGTGGTGTACGTGCTGCTCGCGCCGATCGCGGGGGCGCTTCCGGTGCTCGCGGCCTGGCTCACCAAACTCGTCCTCGACCGGGTCGCGAACCCCGCCGCCGACGCGATCCTCGGGGTGGCGATCGGGCTGGCGGCGGTCACCGTCGGTCTCGCCCTGGTGCCGCACCTGACGAGCTACCTGCGGGCGGACCTCGGCCGCTCGGCCGCCATCGTCGCGCTCGACCGGCTGTACGGCGCGACCGACCGCCTCCGCGGGTTGAGGCGGCTGGAGGAGCCGGCATTCCAGAACACGCTCCGGCTGGCCGAGCAGGCGGGGCGGGACGGTCCCAGCCGTTGCGTCGACGGCCTGCTCGGTCTGGTGCAGGGCACCGTGCTGCTGACCGGTCTCCTCGGCACCCTTGTGGTGATCAACCCGGTGATGGCCCTGCTGGTCACGGTCGGCGGCGTCCCGGCCCTGCTGGCCGAGCTGCGACTGAGCCGTCGCCGGGCGAACCTGCTGTGGGAGATCGGGCCGGCGCAGCGGCGCGAGATGTTCTACGCCAGCCTGCTGACCAGCCTGTCCGCCGCCAAGGAGATACGCCTGCTGCGGCTGGGCGGGCTGTTCCGCCGCCGGATGCTCGCCGAGTTGGGCACCGCGAACGCCGCCCACCGGGCCCACGAGCGCCGGGAGGTACGCGTTCAGGCACTTCTCGCCGTCCTGAGTGCCGTGCTGTCCGGGGGTGGCCTGGTGTGGGCCGTCGTCACCGCCCGGTCCGGCGGACTGACGGTGGGCGACGTGGCCGTCTTCGTCGCCGCCGTCGCCGGGGTGCAGAGCAGCCTGTCCGCTCTGATCGACCACCTCGCCGGCATCCACCAGGCGATGCTGCTGCTCGAACACTACGAGCGGATCGTCACCGCACCACCGGACCTGCCGGAGCCGACCCGACCGCGTCCGGTGCCTCCGCTGACCCAGGGCATCGAACTGTGTGACGTCTGGTTCCGCTACGGTCCGGACCACCCGTGGGTGCTACGCGGCGTGGACCTGTTCATCCCGGCCGGCCAGGCGGTGGCCCTGGTCGGCCACAACGGCGCCGGCAAGAGCACCCTGGTCAAGCTGCTGTGCCGGTTCTACGACCCGACCCGGGGCACCATCCGGTGGGACGGCGTCGACCTGCGCGAGTTCTCCGTGCACGACCTGCGGGCCCGGATCGGCGCGGTGTTCCAGGACTACATGACCTACGACCTGACGGTCGCGGAGAACATCTGGCTCGGCGACGTCGACCCGGCCGGCCCCGACCACGTCCGGGCCGAGGACGCCTGCCGGATCGCCCACGCCGCCGGCCGGGCCGGCATGCACGAGACCATCGAGGCCCTGCCCCGGGGGTACGGGACGATGCTGTCCCGCGTGTTCGAACTGGACGGTGACCCGGCGGACGCGGGTGTCCTGCTCTCCGGCGGCCAGTGGCAGCGGCTGGCGATCGCCCGGTCGGTGCTGCCCGAGTCGCGGGACCTGCTCATCCTGGACGAGCCGAGCGCCGGCCTGGACGCCGAGGCCGAGCGGGACATCCAGCTGCGGCTGCGCGACTACCGGGCCGACCGGACCAGCGTCCTCATCTCACACCGGCTCGGTACGCTGCGGGACGCCGACCTGATCGTGGCACTGTCCGGCGGCCGGGTCGTCGAGGCCGGCCGGCACGAGGACCTGCTGGTCGCCGACGGCACGTACGCCACGCTGTTCCGGTTGCAGGCGGCGGGTTACGTTCCGGCCGAGGCGGGGGTGACGCCGACCGGGTGATCCGCGCCGGTCAGGAACGTCTCGAGCACCCCGTCCCGAGGGCCGGGCAGGTCGGCGAGGATCTCGTCGGCTCGCCGGGCGTACCCGTCCGCCGCCGGGTGCTGGCCCAGGCGGTACCGCGCCCGACCGAGTTGGCGGAGCGCGGCCGCCTCGCCGTACCGGTCGCCGCACGCCCGGGCCAGGGCCAGCGCCTCCGTACCGTCCCGCTGGGCCGACGCCACGTCGCCGGTCCGCAGGTACACCTCCGAGCGGCTCAGCAGCGCCTCCCACTCGTCCTCCCGGTTGCCGGTCCGCCGGCACAGGCGCAGGCCGGCGGTGAGTTCGGTCAGCGCGTCCCGGTGCCGCCCGAGTTGGCTGTGCGTACGACCGAGGGCGACCAGCGTGATCGCCTCGCCGACGGCGTCGCCGTGTTCGTGTCGCATCGCCAGGCAGCGGGTGAGGTGCTCACCCGCGGCCGGGAAGTCGCCCAACTCGAACTCGATCTCGGCCAGGTTGTGCAGTGCCATCGCCAGCCACACCGGGTTCGCGTCGTCGAGCAGCCCGACCGCCGACCGGACGAGGTCCGCGGCCCGGCGGGGCGAGCCCGTCCGGTGGTGGAACCAGCCGAGGTTCTGCAGCGCCCGTCCCTCACCCTCCCGATGACCCAGGCGGCGCCACAGCCGCAACGCCGACTCCAACGCGCCGCAGGCCGCCTCCGGCGATCCGCCGCGCCAGTGCAGGGTCGCCCGCAACGGAAGCACGGTGGCCCGGGCGACATCGTCATCCAGGAGTGCCGCCGCCCGCTCACAGACAGCGACCAGGGCATCGGCTTCCGCCCACCGGTTGTGCTTCTGCAGCCACACCGTCAGCGACGGAATCGCCTCCAGACACAACCGGCTCAGCCGCGGTGCCGTGTCGCATGCCTGGCGGGCGGCCACGATGATCCCGGCCAGTTCCCTGTCCACCCAACGGACGGCGTCGTCGAGCGTGCCCAACTCGACGACGGTGGGCCCGGCGGCGAGGTCGGCCACCCGCAACGGGCGCAACAGCTGGCCCGCCCGCAGCACCGTGGTCAGAAACGCGGTGAGCCCACGCTGTACCGCGCACTGGCGTTCGGCGGCCGGATCCGCCGCATCGGCCAGTTCCATGCCGTAGAGCCGGAGCAGGTCGTGGAACCGGAACCGGGCCGCCCCCACCGCGTCCAGCAGGTGCGCCTCGGTGAGCCGGTCCAGCAGCGCCAGGGCGCGCCGGTGCGGGACACCGATCGTGACCGCTGCGAGCGGCAACGGAATCTCCGGCATCCGCAGCAGCGACAGGGACCGGAAGGCGGCTGCCGCGGTCCGGTCGTCCGGGTCGGCGCTGTCGAGCAGGTGGCGGTAGGTGTTCCAGAAACTGGACCGGATGGCGAGGTCGTCCGCGCATAGTTCGTCGAGGCGTTCCCGCTCGTCGTCCAGTCGGCCCGCCAGTACCGCGACGGACCAGTCGGGTCGGGCCGCGAGCCGGGCTCCGGCGATGCGCAGCGCCAACGGGTGCCCGTCGCAGAGCGTGACCAGGCGGTTCGACGCGTCGGGGTCGGCCGTCGGCCGACCGTCGCCGCAGAGGGTGTCGAGCAGCTGGCGTCCCTCGGCGTCGCTGAGCCGGTCCAGCCGGACGCGGAGCGCGTCGAGGGTGCTCGCCGGTCGCCGGCTGGTGATCAGGACCGCGCATCCCCGGCCCGCCGGGAGCAGGGACCTGACCTGCGGCGCCCCGGTCGCGCCGTCCAGGACGACGAGCAGCCGCCGGGCGGCGGTCTCCGACCGGAACCGCGCGGCCGCCTCACCCAGTTCCAGCGGTACGTTCCCGGCCGGCACACCGAGCGCGCGCAGCAGCTGACCGAGCGCCGACAGCGGGTCGAGTCCAGGCCGGCCGGAAGCTCCGCCCTGCAGGTCGAGGTAGAGCTGTCCGTCGGGATAGTGGCTCGCGAGCCGGTGCGCGGCCCGTACCGCCAGGGTGGTCTTGCCCATCCCGGCCGGTCCGTGCAACACGACCACCGCCGGGCCCGTCCGGGGGCCGTCCGCGGCGGTGCAGGCCCGCTCGACGGTACGCAGCTCGGCGACCCGGCCGACGAACGCCGCCGGGTCCGGTGGCAACTGTCGCGGTGGATCGGGCGGGCCGGGTGGGTGGTCGGGACCGGCGGCCGGTGCCGTGTCGACGGACGCCGCGGCGACGGCGGGTGCGGACAGCTCCGGGGCCCGGCGCAGGATGGCCTGGTGCAGCCGGGACAGTTCCGGCCCGGGTTCGAGTCCGAGCTGGTCGGCGAAGACCGCGCGGGTCTGCGCGTACGCCGACAGGGCCGCCGGCGCGTCACCGGACCGGTACAGCGCCAGCATGAGCTGCTGACGCAGCCGCTCCCGGTACGGGTGGGCGGTGATCAGCAGCCGCAGCTCGCCGGTCACCGAGGCGTGCTCGCCGAGTGCGAGGCGTGCCTGGATCAGATCCTCGACCAGCGACAGATGCTGCTCCTCCAACAGGGCGACCCGGGCGGCCAGCTCCGGTCCGGGGCGGACGTCCTCGGCCGGCCGACCCCGCCACAGGTCCAGGGCCGCGCCCAGACGCGCGATGGCGGCGGCGTGGTCACCGCGGGCGAGGGCCGCCCGGCCCACCTCGACCGCCGTCTGGAAGCGGTGCAGGTCCAGTTCCTGCGGGTCGACGAGCAGCTGATATCCGGCGGCGCTGGCGACCAGCCGGTCGGCGCCGGCGCATCCGTCGGCCAGCTCGCCCAGCAATCGGCGCAGCCCGCTGGCGTAGGTGCGCAGGTTCGCCACCGCCGAACGTGGCGGCTCGTCCCACAGCTCACCGACGAGACGGTCCAGCGACACCCGCTCGTTGGCCAACAGCAGCAGGAGCGCCAGCATCGTCCGCTGCTTCGGCGAGCCCACCGGTACCGTCCGACGGTCGGCGACGATCCGCAGGGGGCCGAGTAGCTGGAATCGCAGGCTCACGGCACCTCCAAATTTTGTATCGACGCTGTAGGTCCCCGTGTACCACGTCGGGCTACCGTCCGCGATCAGTCTAGATCCAGATTGGAGGTACCCGAGATGACCCGTCACGTCGGAGCGCTCGCGGACCGTCTCCTGGCACTGATGCTGCCCGGGACCACGGCCTCGGCCGTCTGCCAGCCGTCCTGCACCAACACCCCGATATGCTGCCGTTTCACCAACACCCGGTTCAAGTGGCGCGCATGTAACAGCATGTGCGAATGCTGGTGGGGTTCGGACTGCTGAGTAACGCCCCTGGAGGCGTCGCGGCCGGCCACCGACCGGCCGCGGCGCTCTCCTGCCCAATCCCGTCAGGAGTGCACCCATGTCCGTCGTCGTCGCGGCCATCGCCGTTCTCGCCATCCTCACCCTGCTGAACCTGCTGCTCACCTTCGGCGTGATCCGGAAGCTGCGCGAGCAGGAGTTGACCGCCGTACGCCCGCCGGTGACCCTGTCGGTCGGCGCGCGGGTGCCCGACTTCACCGCCTCGACCGCCGGCGGGGACGTGGTGTCCGTCGCCGCGCTGCGCCCTTCGGGCGGCCTGGTGGCGTTCCTCGCCCCCGACTGTTCGGGCTGCCAGGAGCAACTGCCCGCGGTGCGCTCGGCGCTCGCCGAGGCACTCGACACCCCGATGGCGGTGCTCGTCGTGGTCACCCGCCTGCGTCCGGAGTCGGCGCACACGGACAACGAGGACACCGACCTGGTGGCCGCGTTGGGCGTGGCCGACAGCCGGGCGGCGATCGTCCACGAGCCACTCGACGGGACGCTCCAGTCGGCCTTCCAGGTCGCCGCGTTCCCCGGGTTCTACCTGGTCGACACCGACGGCCGGGTGGCCGCTGTCAGCAACAACGCCGCCCAGCTACCCGAGTTGTTCCCGGGACGCGACGTCGTGTCCGTCGGCCGGTGAGTCGACGGCGGCCCGCAGCCGTCGGATGACCACACCCCGTACCAGCTCCGGCGCGAGTGGGCCGAAGGCACGCGAGTCGAAGCTGTGCCGCGGCGCGTCGCCCAGGACGTGGACCTGTCCCGCCGGCAGCGCCGCCACCCGTTTGACCATCAGCTGGGTGGCCGCTTCGGCGTCGCCCGCGGTGATCGTGACACCGGGTGGCGGCAGGCAGACGACCACCGCGCCGACCCGCAGCCGACGTCGGAATCCCCGGCGGAGCACGAGGAGCTGGTCGCCGTCCCGGTACGTCGGGGTCATGCTGTCACCGTTCACCCCGACGACCTGGAGCATGGCGCGGGCGACCGACACGGCGACCCCGACCGCCACGACGGAGCCGGCGACGATCAGCAGCGTTGACTGGTGCATCGGGCCACGGTAGCGAACCGTCCGACGACGCACGCCCCACCCCGGGGCGGCGGCGACAGGAGGCGAGAGATCATGTCGTACGTATTGGGGTTCAGCCGGTGCCTGCTCGCGCTGGTCTTCCTGGCCTCGGCCGCCGGCAAACTGCGCGGGCGGGCGGCGTTCCCGGCGTTCGCCGACTCGCTGCGGGCCATGGATCTGCTGCCGGGGCGCGCGGTCGTCCCGGTGGCGGCGGTGGTGGTGGCGGCCGAGGCGGCCGTGCCCGTGCTGCTGGTGCCGCTGCCCGTCGCCGCGGTGTCCACTGTCGGGTTCGCGCTGGCGACGGCCCTGCTGGCGGCGTTCACGGTGACCGTCGCCGTCGTCCTGCGGCGGGGTACGCCGGCGTCCTGCCGGTGCTTCGGGGAAGCCGCAGCGGCGCCGTTCGGCCGGCATCACCTCGTCCGCAACGTCGCGCTGACCGTGGTCGCCGGGACCGGCGGGTACGCCTCGATCGCGGCTCCCGGGACGACGATCTGGACCATCGTGCTGTGCGTGCCGCTGGCCGTGGTGGGTGCGCTCGTCGTCCTCCGGCTCGACGACATCGTCGCACTGTTCCGGCCGGTCACCCCCGTGGCGGGCACGACCTCCCGGCGTGCCGCGCGGTGATCAGGCCGGCGGGTTCGGCGGCTTGGCCTTCTGCGGGTAGATCGTCTCGTGCCGGGCCAGCATGGCGACGAACTCGGCGATCTTCCGCTCGCGGGTCTGCGCCCGTTTGACGGCGTTGAGGCGGTAGATGAGGGAGAACCGGTTGGTCTTGGTGAGGACGTCGAACATGGCCTGGGCGGCGGGCTCGGCGGCGATCGCGGCGAGCAGGTCGGCCGGCACCTCGGCCTCGGACGGCGGGGCGTAGGCGGCGGCCCACCGCCCGTCCGCCTTCGCGGCCTCCACCACGGCGCGGCCCGAGGGCGTCATCCGTCCCGCCGACTCCAGCCGGGCCACGTGCTCGACGTTGCGCCGGGACCAGGCGCTGCGCGGCCGGCGCGGGGTGAACCGGATCCAGGACATCTCCTGGTCCCCCTTCCGGGCCTGCCCGTCGATCCAGCCGAAACACAGGGCCTCGTCGACCGCCTGCTGCCAGGTCAGCGTCGTGACCGTGCCGCCCTTCCTGGTCAGGGCGAGCCAGACACCGGGGGAGGTGGCGTGGTGGTCCGTCAGCCACGCGCGCAGCGCGTCGGCGTCCGCGACGATCAACTCGTCCAACTCCGTGCTCGGCATGACGGCAGGGTACTCGCCGCGCCGCTGTCGCAACCGTTGCCGTCGAGCGCGATCCGGACAGTCGCACCTCGGGCTTACGGTACGCCGCCGCCGTCGCTTGTCACGCCGGCACTCTGGCCGAGACCGTCGTCGCCACCGTAGCCCTCACCACGGAGGTTGCCCCGGCCCCGGCGACGCTGATCGCGTCGGCTCTGACGGATGGCCTGACGGGCCGCCCGCATTGCCGGGTCGGATCCGCCCGCCTTCGCCCGCCGCCGTCGACGTAGCGCGATGATCGCGACGGCAGCGAGGACCGCGGCCACCGACCCGGCAACTATCCAGACTCCCGAGCTCATAACGCTGATGCTAAGCACGATGAACAAGCTTTCGACCGTCGCGATCCGCAGGCGGGCGGAAGGCGTGATCGCGACCGGCACGTTCACCGTGCGGACCGGTTTCGCGGGCCGGCATCACCCCGGACATGCCGAGGACGCGGCGAGCCGGTCGGCGATGATCCGGGCGCAGGCGAGGGCCTCGGTGTGGGTGGTGTCCACCTCCAGGTCGTATTCGACACCCCGGTGGACCAGGTCCGCCTGTGACTCGGCCATCCCGCAGACCCGATCCCCCCGGGCCAACTCCCGACCCGCGGCCACCGCCGCCGCACACCGCACCCCGACCCACAGTACGTCCAGCCCGGCGAGCGCCTCGCGCCATCGTTGCTGGGATCCCGCGCCGCCGAGGAAGACGTCGTCGACGATGACCCGGGCGCCGGCGCGTACCGTCGCGGCGACGCCTGCCATCCACGCCGCCTGGAGTGTCGAGAACTCCGGTCCCACGTCGACCCCGCCGTCCGGGGCGAAGACGATGCCGGTGTCCGAACCACTCATCGACGCGGGCATCGCGGCGATCAGCGTGTCGACGCCGACCGTCAGCCACGGGTCCGGCAGGACCGCCTGGAGGCACCGGGCGATTCCCGACTTGCCGGAACTCGATCCGCCGTTCAACACGATCACCCGGGTCGTCACGCCGCCACCTCGTCCAGGCGGGCCTGCAACTGGTCGCGGCAGCGCAGCAGGAGCCCGGCGATCTCGTCGAAGGTGGCGGCGTCGACCCGGCCGTTCTCGAACCACATCGCCCGTACGGCCGTGTGGGCCTGGGTGAGGTAGGAGCCGGCGGCCTCGACCAGGCCGACGAACTCGTCGCGGTGCTCCGGGGGTGCGAACTGCACCGACCCGCGGGCCGCCCGCAGCGGCTCACCGGGGGAGGCGAAGACCGCCGTCGGGTCGCCGCCGGCCTGGTCGGCGCCGATCCAGGCGAGGAGGTACTCCAACTCGGTCGCCGCCAGGGTCAGCCGGCCGACCGCCAGGACGGTTTCGTCGGTGAGTCGCCGCACCGGCCAACCGTAATGGATGCGCCCGGCCGGACCGGCCAGGCGGCGCGTGGGCCGGCCGGGTGGACGAACAGAGCGCGTCGTGGTCGCCCGGCCGGCTGGGCGGTCAGGGTCGCCGGGTGGAGTCCACGAAGGAGCGCCAGGCGGTGGGGGAGAAGACCAGCGCCGGCCCGTTGCGGTCCTTGCTGTCCCGTACGGCGACCACGTCGGACAGGTTGTCGGCCACCTCCACGCAGTTGCCCGAGTTGCCGCTGCTGCGGGTGCTCTTGCGCCAGATCGCCCCGGTCAGGTCCATGCTTCCGCCGCCTCCGAGATCATCTTGATGGTCTGCCCGTGCGAGACCGCCTCGGCCCGCACCGCCTCCCAGGACTGCCGCAGCGATCGTACGTCCGCGGTCCGCTCCACAAAAGTGCCGTGCAACTGGTTGTCCAGGTACCCGATCTCGTCCGCGTCCGGCGGGGTGGCCAGGACGAACGCGCCGTTCAGGCCGGGATAGGCGCCGACGTCGCGCGGCACCAGGTGCAGGTGCACCCGGGTCCGGCTGCCGACCTCCACCAGGTGCCGGAGCTGGTCGCGCATCACCTTCGGGCCGCCGACCGGCCGCTCGATCACCGTGTAGTCCAACACCGCGACGAGCAGCGGCGGATTCGGCCGGGTCAGCACGCTCTGCCGTTCGAGCCGGGCTGCCACCTGCTGTTCCATCGGCTCACCGACAAGTTGGCTGGCGCCCTCGTGCAACGCCCGGGCGTAGTCCTCGGTCTGCAGCAGGCCGGGGACGACCAGCGGCTCGAACGAGCAGAGCCCGGTCGCCTCCCTCTCGATCGCCACCCACTCGCGGAACCAGGGCAGTACCACCTCGCGCAGCAGCGCGGCCCGGATCCGCAGCAGCAGCCCGTCGGCGCCGAGCACCGCGTCCGCCCGTTCGGCGAACTCCAGCCGGGGCGGTCGGCGGCACTGCTCGACGGCGGCGACCAGCGACGCCGAGTAGTTGATTTTCTCGCCGAGGGCCTCCTGGGACAGCCCGGCGGCGGTCCGCAACCGGCGTAGCTCGCCGGCGAACAGGTCGAACAACGGTGACAACTCCATTCGCACTCTCCTGCACATGAGAAGGATTCGCCGCACGTCCGCGCTGGTGCAGCGCGAACGGCTTCCGACCGTAGTCGCTCGGTCACAAAAATGGTGTCCCGGCGGGACCGCTCGGACCTGTCGGACCGCCGACCGGGATGACGGCGGTACGACGCCCGACGGGCGGGACCGCGGGCCGCCCGTCCCCGGAACGGGCGGCCCGTCCACCGACCGGCGATCGAGGAGGCCCCAATGCAGATCGGATCCCGCTGGCCGGTGAACGGCATCCAGCCGTACAAGATTCCGGTGTTGGCGCTGGACCGGTTGGACCGGAAGACGCCGGCGGACGCGCGCCAGGCGCGGCGGCACGTGCCGCTGCGGCCGATCTGGATCTGCCGGGCCTGCGCGGCACCGTGGCCGTGCGCGATGGCCCGGCTGCTGCTGCGGGCCGGCTACCTCCACGACCGGGTCGGTCTGGCCGTGCACCTGTGCGGGCTGCTGCACGAGGCGGCGCGCGACCTCTACCGGCTCAACCCGCACGACGCCCCGCCGCCGCGCGCGCTGTTCGAACGGTTCGTCGGCTGGACCACGTACCAGGATCCGACCGCCCGTTGAGCGTGACTCACGCCGGTGCTCCTCAGCGCATGTCCTACCGTCGTGGTGTGAAAGAAGTTGGACTGCGAGGGTTACGGCAGAACGCCGGCAATCTGGTACGCCGGGCTCAAGCGGGAGAACAGGTGGTGATTACTGTCGCCGGAAGGCCCGCAGCCGTGCTCGGTCCCGTCCAGTCGAGGAGCTGGCGCCAGTGGGACGATCTCGCCGAAATCTTCGACCAGCTCACCGACCCGGAGTGGGACGGCGCCCGGGGGTCGCTGGACGGATCCGTCGTCGATCCGCCGGGTGTGGAACGGTAGGCCTGCCTTCACGCACCGGCGTCCCCGGTGCGGCGACGGACCGTCCGTCCAGCACCTGGTACGCGGTCACCCCTGCCAGGGGCGGCGGACGGTTCGGCTGCGAGAATCGGGACCCGTGAAGACGTTCGAGGAGCTGTTCGCCGAGCTGCAGGCCAAGGCCGCGGCCGGCACACCGGGCTCGGCGACCGTGGCCGCGCTGGAGCGCGGCGTGCACGCCATCGGCAAGAAGGTGGTCGAGGAGGCCGCCGAGTCGTGGATGGCGGCCGAGCACGAGGGGCCCGAGCGGGCCGCCGAGGAGATCTCCCAACTGCTCTACCAGGCCCAGGTGCTGATGCTCGCCACCGGTCTGGAGCTCAAGGACGTCTACCGACATCTCTGAGTGCCACCTTTCGCCATGATCGTTTACTGTCCGAAGGAGCACTCAGCGATGCTGCGTATCGCCATCCCGAACAAGGGCACCCTGTCCGCCCCGGCCGCGCAGATGCTGCGCGAGGCCGGCTACCGGCAGCGCACCGACGACCGTGATCTGGTCTGCCGGGACGAGGCCAACGACGTCGAATTCTTCTACCTGCGCCCGCGCGACATCGCCACCTACGTCGCGTCGGGCGATCTCGACCTCGGCATCACCGGCCGGGACCTGCTGGTCGACGCCGCCAGCGGCGCCGAGGAGATCATGGATCTCAACTTCGGCGGGGCCACCTTCCGGTTCGCCGCTCGGCCGGAGACGCTGTCGTCGGTCGACCAGATCGGCGGCCGGCGGGTTGCCACCGCGTACCCCGGGGTGGTGGAGCGCTACCTGGCCGAGCACGGCCTCAAGGCCGAGGTGATCCAGCTCGACGGCGCGGTGGAGAACGCCATCGGGCTCGGCGTGGCCGACGTCATCGCCGACGTGGTCGATACCGGGGCCACCCTGCGCCAGGCCGGCCTGGTCGTCGTCGGCGAGCCGATCCTGCGGTCCTCGGCGGTGCTGATCGGCCGGGCCGGCGCGCCGGCCAACCCCCGGGTCGACCAGCTCGACCGGCGGCTGCACGGCGTCCTGGTCGCCCGGCGGTACGTGATGCTCACCTACGACGTCCGGGTCGACCTGCTCGACCGGGCCAGCGCGCTGACCCCGGGCATCGAGTCGCCGACCGTCTCGGCGCTGCACCGGGAGGGTTGGGTGGCGGTGAACGCGATGGTGCTGCGCGGCGACGTGCACCAGATCATGGACCAGCTCTACGACCTCGGCGCGCGGGCGATCCTGGTCACCAACATCCACGCCTGCCGCCTGTGAGTACGACGGGTGGCACACTGGGTGCCGTGACCGAGTCCCGGACCGTACGCCTGCGTCCGTACCGTATCCGCCTGGTGTGCTGGCCGGCGGCGATCCTGCTGCTGGTGGTCTTCAGCCTGATCGCCACCTCGCTGCACGGCTCCACCGGCGCCGACGGAGGCACCTTCCAGCGCGGCGACCAGCTCGCCATGATCGGCCTCGGGGTGCTGGGGGCGCTCGGCGCCCTCTGGTTCACCCGCCCCCGGGTCGACGCGGACGAGCGCGGGATCCGGGTGCGGAACGTGGTCGGCTCCTACGACCTGCCC
Organism: Micromonospora zhanjiangensis; assembly: GCF_042650605.1. Lineage (NCBI taxonomy): Bacteria > Bacillati > Actinomycetota > Actinomycetes > Micromonosporales > Micromonosporaceae > Micromonospora > Micromonospora zhanjiangensis. The sequence continues at coordinate 309,285 of NZ_JBHSBN010000004.1, forward strand.
TGGGAGGTGGTCCGGGCCGTCCGGTTCGACCGGGGTGCGGCCTGCGCCAGCCTGGAGTTGCACGACGACGATCGGGTGCCGCTGATGGCCCTGCAGGTGGCGGACAAGGACCGGGCGGTGGCCGGGGTCCGGCAGTTGCGTGCCCTGCACGCCGCCCACCAGGCCCAACCCGCCGCCGGCTGATCCGTGCCGCCGGCGCCCCTGGCCGACGCGCCGGGCCGGGGGCGCCGGTTCGCGGTCTGTCGACCGACCTGGTAACCTTGCGGTGTCGACCATGCTGTCGACGGGTGCTCACGTGCCCATGACAGCCATAAAGCGGAGCGCCTGCTCCCACCCGCGTCGCCGATACCGGCGTCCGGGTCCGGTCCCCGGTTCGGGTTCGCCCGATCCGGACATACGGCCATCGGCCGTATCGGACCGGTCGAGCGGGCCCCGGCATGTGCCGGGGCCTACTGCTTTCCGGGCCGGCCTCCGCGCGGAGGCTGCCGGGGTCGGCTCCTATCGGAGTACGGACTCGAGGAGGCCCCATCAGCGTCGAACCACGCGTGAACGATCAGATCCGGGCTCGTGAGGTCCGTCTGGTCGGCCCTGAGGGTGAGCAGGTGGGCATCGTCCCGCTGGAGCGCGCCCTGCAGTTGGCCGCCGACGTCGACCTGGACCTGGTCGAGGTCGCGCCGATGGCGCGCCCGCCGGTGTGCAAGCTCATGGACTTCGGCAAGTTCAAGTACGAGAGCGCACTCAAGGCGCGCGAAGCGCGGCGTAACCAGCAGCAGACGGTCATCAAGGAGATGAAGCTCCGGCCGAAGATCGACCCGCACGACTACGAGACCAAGAAGGGTCACGTGGTGCGGTTCCTCAAGGCGGGCGACAAGGTCAAGGTCACGATCATGTTCCGTGGCCGTGAGCAGAGCCGACCCGAACTTGGCTACCGGCTGCTGCGCCGGCTCGAGTCGGAGATCTCGGACCTGGGTTACGTCGAGGCCGCGCCGAAGCAGGACGGTCGAAACATGATCATGGTTCTGGCCCCGCACCGGGCCACCAAGGCAGCCGCGGTAGCCGCCACGGCCAACCGTGGTGGCACGCCCAGGGATCAGAACACCGCCGAAGCCACCGCCGGACCGGCCGTCGAGGCCGCAACCGCCGGTGACACCGGCACCGTCGCCGACAACAGCGGCGAGTAACAGGGGAGAGACGTTTTACATGCCGAAGATGAAGCCGCACTCCGGAATGGGCAAGCGGGTCAAGGTCACTGGTCGTGGCAAGATCATGTCGGAGCAGACCGGCAAGCGTCACCTGCTGGAGGGAAAGTCCTCCCACGTGACCCGTCGGATGACTGGCACGGTCGAGGTGGCCAAGGCCGACGTCAAGCGCATCAAGAAGCTGCTGGGCCGCTGACGCGCGCCACCGCGACATAAGAAGGAGTTGAGATGGCACGCGTCAAGCGGGCTGTGAACGCCCAGAAGAAGCGCCGTACCCTGCTCGAGACCGCGAGCGGCTACCGGGGGCAGCGCTCCCGGCTGTACCGCAAGGCCAAGGAGCAGGTGCTGCACTCGATGCAGTACAGCTACCGGGACCGTCGTGACCGCAAGGGCGACTTCCGGCAGCTGTGGATCACCCGGATCAACGCGGGTGCCCGGGCCAACGGGCTGACCTACAACCGCCTGATCCAGGGTCTGCGCCTGGCCGGCGTCGAGGTCGACCGCAAGATCCTGGCCGACCTGGCGGTCAACGACGCCACCGCGTTCGCGGCCATCGTCGAGGTCGCCAAGGCCGCCGTCGCGGCCGAGGGCACCGGCGGCGCGTCCGCCCAGGCCGCCTGATCGAACCGCGGCACGTCACCGAGGCGCCTCCCATGTCGCACCGTCGACCCGGGGGGCGCCTCGACGCCGTCCGAGGACAGGAACCCACGCTGTTCACCGCCCGTACGCCCCGGGTGGTCGCCGCCCGCCGGCTGCACCGCCGCCGCGACCGCGAGGCCGCCCGCCGGTTCCTCGCCGAGGGGCCGCAGGCCGTCCGCGAGGCGCTCGCCCGGCCCGGCACCGTCGCCGAACTGTTCGGCACCCCGGCCGCCCTGGACCGGTACGCCGACCTGACCGCCGCCGCGACCCGGGATGGCGTACCCGTGTCACCGGTGACCGACGACGCGCTCGCGGCGTTGACTGAGACCGTGGCCCCGCAGGGCCTGGTCGCGGTCTGCCACCACCTGGACCGGTCACTGGCGCGGGTGCTGGCGCCCGGCCGGCGGTCCGAGCGGCCGCCGGTGCCCGGTCACCGGCTGGCAGCGGTGCTGGCCGGGATCCGCGACCCGGGCAACGCCGGCACGGTGCTGCGCACCGCCGACGCGGCCGGCGCCGGCGCGGTGGTCTTCGCCGGCGAGACGGTCGACCCCTACAACGGCAAGTGCGTCCGCGCCTCGGCCGGCAGCCTGTTCCACGTCGACGTGGTCCGCGCCGCCGACCCGGCCGCCGTCGTCGCCGACCTGCGCGCCGCCGGGTACGCGGTGTTCGCCGCCTCCGGCTACGGCGAGACCGACCTGGACCTGCTCGCCGACGCCGGCGGCCTGGCCCGGCCGACCGCCTGGCTGTTCGGCTCGGAGGCACACGGACTGCCGGACGAGTTGGCCGCCGCGGCCGACGCCCGGGTCCGGGTGCCCCTGCACGGCCGGGCCGAGAGCCTCAACCTGGCTGCCGCCGCGGCCGTTTGCCTGTACGCTTCGGCCAGAGCACTCAGAGACAGGGAGTCCACCCCGTGACGAACGCCGCGACGCGTTCCTTTAGCCAGCCCGCCGGTCCCGGCGGGCGGCAGGGCTGACCTCTTCCTCCCTGCGAGCCTCCCACCGGCGGGCAGCGGCGCAGCCGCGCGTCCGTAGACTGTGCCGGTCGCCGGCGCCGATGTCGTCCCGCACCGCGCCCGGTTCCTGAAGCCGGGCGACGAGTGCCCCGCCATGGCCGCCGACCGCTGACCCACCACGGTGTCGCTGGCGCCCCAGTCGCCAGACCGACTCCGCCGCGAGGCAGGGAGTGCCCGTAAGTCATGACCTACCGCAATGATCCGTACGACCCGAAGCAGGTCGCGCTGCTCGACCAGAGCGCCCTCGACGACGCGGTGGACACCGCGCGGAAGGCGTTCGCCGACGCGGCCGATCCGGACGCGCTCGCCGGACTGCGCCACCAGCACCTGGGCGACCGGGCTCCGGTCTCGCTGGCCCGCCGGGAGATCGGTGCGCTGCCCCCGGCGGCCAAGTCCGACGCCGGCAAGCGGGTCAACGAGGCCCGCCGGGCGATCGAGGAGGCGTTCGCGCAGCGCCGTGAGGAGGCCGAGCGGGCCCGGGCCGAGCGGATGCTGGCCGAGGAGCGGGTGGACGTCACCCTGCCCTACGACCGCCGGCCGCGCGGCGCCCGCCACCCGTTGACCACGCTGATGGAGCAGATCGCCGACCTGTTCGTCGGGATGGGCTACGAGGTCGCCGAGGGCCCCGAGCTGGAGACCGAGTGGACCGCGTTCGACGCGTTGAACATCCACCCGGACCATCCGGCCCGGGGCCTGATGGACACCTTCCACACCGAGGTGCCCGGCCTGGTGATGCGCCCGCACACCTCCTCGGTGCAGATCCGCACGATGCTCACCCGCACCCCGCCGATCTACGTGATCTGCCCGGGCCGGGTCTACCGGACCGACGAGTTGGACGCCACCCACAGCCCGGTCTTCCACCAGGTGGAGGGTCTGGTGGTGGACCGGGGCATCACCATGGCGCACCTGCGCGGCACCCTGGAGCACTTCGCCCGGACCATGTTCGGCGCCGAGGCCAGGGTGCGCTGGCGGCCGCACTACTTCCCGTTCACCGAGCCGTCGGCCGAGTTCGACGTCTGGTTCGCCGAGCACCGGGACGGCCCGCGGTGGGTGGAGTGGGGCGGCTGCGGCATGGTCAACCCGCGGGTGCTGCGGGCCTGCGGCGTGGACCCGGAGGCCTACTCCGGATTCGCCTTCGGCATGGGCATCGAACGCACGCTGATGCTGCGGCACGGCATCGGCAACATGCGCGACCTGGTCGAGGGCGACGCGCGGTTCACCCGCGCCTTCGGCGTGGGGCAGTGACCGGGATGGGGAATCGAGCAATGGGTACGGTGATCTGAAGTCATGCGAGTTTCGCTTTCCTGGCTGCGTGAACACGTCGACCTGCCGGCCGACCTCGCCGCCGAAGACCTGGAGGCGGCCCTGGTCGAGTTGGGCGTCGAGGTCGAGTCCATCGTGGACCTGGCCGGCACGGTCACCGGGCCGCTGGTGGTCGGCGAGGTGGTCGAGGTCGAGGAGCTGACCGGCTTCAAGAAGCCGATCCGGTTCTGCCGGGTGGACGTCGGCGCCGCCAACGGCACCGGCGAGCCGCAGGAGATCGTCTGCGGGGCGACCAACTTCGCCCCCGGCGACCGGGTCGTGGTCGTCCTGCCCGGCGGGGTGCTGCCTGGCGGCTTCGCCATCGGCGCCCGCAAGACGTACGGGCGCAACTCCAACGGGATGATCTGCTCGGCCCGGGAACTCGGCCTCGGTGACGACCACTCGGGCATCCTGGTGCTGCCCCCGGACAGCCCGGCCAAGCCCGGGGACGACGCCCGGCCGGTGGTCGGACTGGACGACATCGTGGTCGAGCCGGAGATCACCCCGGATCGCGGCTACGCCATGTCGGTGCGCGGTCTGGCCCGGGAGCTGTCGCACGCCTTCGGGGTGCCGTTCCGGGACCCGGCCCTGGCGCCCGCCCCCGGGGCCACGGCCACGCCGGCGTACCCGGTCGAGGTCCGCGACACCGTCGGCTGCGACCGGTACGCCGCCCGGATGGTCCGCGGCGTCGACCCGACCGCGGCCAGCCCGCAGTGGATGCGGCGGCGGCTGCTCGCCGCCGGCATCCGGGCCATCTCGCTGCCGGTGGACATCACCAACTACCTGATGCTGGAGTTGGGCCAGCCGATGCACGCGTTCGACGCGCAGCGGCTGGTCGGGCCGCTGGTGGTGCGCCGGGCCGAAGCGGGCGAGAAGCTGACCACCCTGGACGGCGTCCAGCGCACGCTGCACGCCGAGGACCTGGTGATCTGCGACGACACCGGGCCGATCTCGCTGGCCGCGGTGATGGGCGGCGAGACCAGCGAGGTGGTCGCCGGCACCACCGAGGTGCTGTTCGAGGCGGCACACTGGGACCCGGTGACGATCGGCCGCACCGCCCGCCGGCACAAGCTGTTCAGCGAGGCCGCCAAGCGGTGGGAACGCGGCGTCGACCCGGCCCTGCCGCTGGTCGCGCTGGACCGGGCGGTCGAGCTGCTGACCACGTACGGCGGTGGCACGGCGGGGACCGAGGTGCTGGACGTCAACCACGTCCGGCCGCGTACCCCGATCAGCATGGACGCCGGGCTGCCGTCCCGGCGGATCGGCGTCGACTACCCGCCGGCCCGGGTGGTGGCCCTGCTGGAGCGGGTCGGCTGCCGGGTGGCCGAGGGCGCCGACCGGCTCGCCGAGGACCCGGGTTCGGTCGCCGTGGCGGCCGGCGCCGGGGTCAGCCTCGCGGTGACCCCGCCGACCTGGCGGCCCGACCTGACCGAACCGGCCGACCTGGTCGAGGAGGTCGCCCGGCTGGACGGCTACCAGCGGATCCCGGGCGTGCTGCCGGCCGCGCCGGCCGGCCGCGGGCTCACCGCCGACCAGCTGCGCCGCCGCGCGGTCGCCCGGGCGCTGGCCGAGCACGGGTACGTGGAGGTGCTGGCGTACCCGTTCATGTCGGCGGAGACGTCCGACGCGCTGGGGCTGCCGGCGGACGACCCGTGGCGGCGGGCGGTGCGGCTGGCCAACCCGCTCGCCGACACCGACCCGCTGCTGCGGACCAACCTGCTCGGGCCGCTGCTCGGCGTGCTGCGCCGCAACCTCGGCCGCGGCCTGCGGGACCTGGCGCTCTACGAGACGGGTGTGGTGTTCCGGCCCCGGCCGGACGCCGGCAGCCCACCGCCGATGGGCGTCGACCGGCGCCCGTCGGACGCCGAGCTGGCCGCCGCCGACGCGACCCTGCCGGATCAACCCCGGCACGTGGCCGCGGTGCTGGCCGGCGAGGTCGAACCGGCCGGCTGGTGGGGCGCGGGTCGGCCGGCCGGCTGGGCCGACGCGGTGCAGGCCGCCCGGCTCGTGGTGGCCGCCGCCGGCGTCCCGGACGACCGGTTGGTGGTCCGCCAGGGGGACCGGGCGCCGTGGCACCCGGGCCGGTGCGCCGAGCTGGTGGTGGACGGCGTGGTCGTCGGCCACGCCGGTGAGCTGCACCCGTCGGTGGTCACGGCGCTGGAGCTGCCCCGGCGGACCAGCGCGATGGAGCTGAACCTGGACGCGTTGCCGCCGACCCCGGTGGTGCCCGCCCCGCGGGTCTCCGGGTTCCCGCCGGCGCTGATCGACGTCGCGCTGGTGCTGGCCGACACGGTCGCCGCCGAGGACGTCCGCCGGGCGCTCGTCGAGGGCGCCGGTGACCTGCTGGAGTCGGTCCGGCTGTTCGACGTGTACGCCTCGGAGCAGCTCGGCGCGGGTCGCCGGTCGCTGGCGTACAAGCTGACCTTCCGCGCGCCGGACCGGACGCTCACCGCCGAGGAGGCGGTGGCCGCCCGGGACGCCGCGGTGGCGGAGGCGGCCCGCCGGTACGGTGCCACCCTGCGCGGCGCCTGAGCCGCCGGTGGGCAACACGCTGCTGGTGGTCGCGGTGGCCGGCGTCCTCGCGTCGGCCACCGCGCTGCTGCTCTGGGCCCGGCGCCGGCTGCTGCGGGTGGCGGTGGTCGGCCGGAGCATGGAACCGACGCTCCGCTCCGGCGACCGGGTGCTGGCCCGCCGGGTGCCGCTGGCCGGGCTCCGGCACGGTGACGTCGTCGGCGACCGGCGCGCCGGCGTGGCCCGCGCCGACCAGCGCGGTCCGTAGCCGGCGCAGCTGGCCGGCCCGCCCGACGAACACCGCCGGGGCGGGCGGCAGCTCGTGCGGTACCGGCGTCGCCGGCCGCCGGCCCGCGGCGGCGTCGTCCGACCCGGTTGCCCGCGGTGCCGTGGGTGGGAGGGGTTCGGCGCGGGGGACCGCGCCGCCGCTGTGAGACAGCGACCGGGCCGTCGGCGGGTTCGGCCCGGAACCGGTACGCGGGGCCGCGCCGCCGCTGCCGGGGGTGCAGCAGTGCCGGTGAACCATCCCTCCGCGGCCCGGACCCGCCGTTCGCGCAGCCGGTCCAGCGCGGCGCGGCGAGCGAACGTAGTTATGCTATTCGATGTATTTGGAACGTAACCCTCAGCAATGAGAGTTTCAGGTTCATCGATGGGGAGTGAACGGAGTGAACCCCCGTTTCACGGTGGGCGGGGCCTGGATGAACTTGCGGCCGGTCGAGCGGCTCCATTACTATGACCGCATAATCATACGGAGGTCGGTATGGGAATTCGAGTGGCGGTGGCCGGAGCGAGCGGCTACGCGGGTGGTGAGTTGCTCCGGCTGCTCGCCGGACACCCCGACTTCGATCTCGTCGCGGCGACCGCGCACAGCCACGCCGGCCAGCCGGTATCCGCCGTACATCCGCAGTTGACCGGTCTCGGCCTGACGTTCACCGCGACCGGACCGGCGGCGCTGGCCGACGCGGACCTGGTCTTCCTGGCGCTGCCGCACGGCCGGTCGGCCGCCCTGGCCGCGGAGCTGCCGGACTCGGTCAAGGTGGTGGATCTCGGCGCCGACCACCGGCTCGCCGACCCGGACGCCTGGGCCCGCTACTACGACGGGCCGCACGCCGGCACCTGGACCTACGGGCTGCCCGAACTGCCCGGCCAGCGGGCGGCGGTCGCGGCCGCGGACCGGGTCGCCGCCGCCGGCTGCTACGCCGCCACCGTCACCCTGGCCCTCGCCCCGCTGATCGCGGCCGGCGTCGCGGCCGCCGACGACGTCGTGGTCGTCGCCGCCTCGGGTACGTCCGGGGCCGGCCGGACGGCCAAGGCCCACCTGCTCGGCAGCGAGGTGATGGGCGACCTGTCGCCCTACAAGGTCGGCGCCCACCAGCACGTGCCGGAGATCAAGCAGGCGACCGGGGCCACCGGGCTGTCCTTCACGCCGGTGCTGGCGCCGATGCCGCGCGGCATCCTGGCCACCGTGACGGCCCGACCGACCGGCCCGGTCGACCCCCGCGAGGTGCTCGCCGCCGCGTACGCCGACGCGCCGTTCGTCCGGCTGCTGCCGGCGGGGCAGTGGCCGCACACCGCGGCCACCCTGGGCTCCAACGCCTGCCACCTGCAGGCCACCGTCGACCTCGACACCGGCCGGCTGATCGTGGTCAGCGCGCTGGACAACCTCGGCAAGGGCGCCGCCGGCCAGGCCGTGCAGTGCGCCAACCTGATGACAGGCCTCCCGGAAACCACCGGCCTCTCCCCCTACGGAGTAGCACCGTGAGCGCGAGGAGTGCAGCGAAGCGGAGCCCCGCAGTCGCGAACGAGGGGGCATCCGTGAGCGCGAGGAGTGCAGCGAAGCGGAGCCCCGCAGTCGCGAACGAAAGGTTGACACAGTGACAGTCACCGCGCCCAAGGGATTTCGGGCGGCCGGGATCGCCGCGGGGCTGAAGAGCGGCGGTGCGCCGGACCTGGCGGTGGTGGTCAACGACGGACCGGACGCCACCGCGGCCGGCGTCTTCACCGCCAACCGGGTCAAGGCCGCGCCCGTGCTCTGGAGCCAACAGGTGCTGCGCGGCGGGGTGGTCCGCGCCGTGGTGCTCAACTCGGGCGGGGCCAACGCCTGCACCGGGCCGGCCGGCTTCCAGGACACCCACGCCACCGCCGAACACACCGCCGCCGCGCTGAGCAACCGCAACGCCCGGCTGCTGCTCGGCGCGGGCGAGGTGGCGGTCTGCTCCACCGGGCTGATCGGCGAGCGGCTGCCGATGGACAAGCTGCTGCCCGGCATCCGGCTCGCGGTGCGCGGGCTGTCCCGCGACGGCGGTCCGGCCGCCGCCGAGGCGATCATGACCACCGACACCCGGCCGAAGAGCACCGTGGTGGGCGGCGCCGGTTGGACGGTGGGCGGGATGGCCAAGGGCGCCGGGATGCTGGCGCCGGCGATGGCCACCATGCTCTGCGTGCTCACCACCGACGCGGTCGCCGGGCCGGACGCGCTCGACGAGGCGCTGCGGGCGGCCTGCCGGCTGACCTTCGACCGGGTCGACTCCGACGGCTGCATGTCCACCAACGACACCGTGCTGCTGCTGGCCAGTGGCGCCTCCGGAATCGAACCCGACCAGGCGGAGCTGACCGCGGCGGTCACCGCAGCCTGCCACGACCTGGCCCAGCAGCTCGTCGCCGACGCCGAGGGGGCCACCAAGCGGATCGCCATCGACGTGGTCGGCGCGGTCGACGCCGACGACGCGGTGCTGGTGGGCCGGTCGGTGGCCCGCAACAACCTGGTCAAGACCGCGCTGTTCGGCAACGACCCGAACTGGGGGCGGATCCTGGCCGCCGTCGGCACCACCACGGCGGCGTTCGAGCCGGACCGGCTGGACGTCGCGGTCAACGGGGTGTGGGTCTGCCGCTCCGGCGCGGCGGCCGAGGACCGGTCCAAGGTCGACCTGTCCGGCCGGGACGTCACCATCCGGATCGACCTGCACGCGGGCTCCGAGACCGCCACCGTCTGGACCAACGACCTGTCCCACGGGTACGTCCACGAGAACTCGGCGTATTCATCGTGAGCGCGAGGAACGCAGCGAAGCGGAGTCCCGCAGTCGCGAACGGAAGGCAGGCACAGTGACGGCGGCGGCCCTGTCCCGGGATCTGAGCGAGGCGCAGCGCAAGGCGGCCACGCTGATCGAGACGCTGCCCTGGCTGGCCCGCTTCTCCGGGGCCACGGTGGTGGTCAAGTACGGCGGCAACGCGATGGTCGATCCGCAGCTGCAGCGGGCGTTCGCCGCCGACATGGTGTTCCTGCGGTACGCCGGGCTCAAGCCGGTCGTGGTGCACGGCGGCGGACCGCAGATCTCCGCGATGCTGGACCGGCTCGGCATCGCCAGCGAGTTCCGGGGTGGCCTGCGGGTCACCTCGGCCGAGGCGATGGACGTGGTCCGGATGGTGCTGGTCGGCCAGGTCGGCCGGGAACTGGTCGGTTTGATCAACGAGCACGGCCCGTACGCGGTGGGGCTGTCCGGCGAGGATGCCCGGCTGTTCACCGCGGTGCGCCGCCCCGCGTACGTCGACGGCGAGCCGGTCGACGTGGGACAGGTGGGTGACGTCGACGCCGTCGACGTCTCCGCGGTGACCGACCTGATCGACGCCGGCCGGATCCCGGTGGTGGCCGGGGTGGCCCCGGACGCCGACGGGGTGCTGCACAACCTCAACGCGGACACCGCCGCGGCGGCGCTGGCGGTGGCGTTGCGGGCCCGAAAGCTGGTGGTGCTGACGGACGTGCCCGGGCTCTACGCGAACTGGCCGGACGCCGACAGCCTGATCTCCGAGGTGACCGCCGACGAGTTGGCGAAGCTGCTGCCCGACCTGCGCGCCGGGATGGTGCCCAAGATGGAGGCCTGCCTGCGGGCGGTCCGCGGCGGGGTGCCCGCCGCACACGTGGTGGACGGTCGGGTGGCCCACTCGATCCTGTTGGAAGTCTTCACCTCGGAGGGATTCGGCACGATGGTTGTCCCAGCATGAGCGAGCGAATCATCGGGCTCAGTGCGGGTGTGCCTCATGGCGGCCCGGAGCGCAGCGGAGGGCCGGCATGAGCGCGCTCGTGGAACGTTGGTCGCAGGTCCTGATGGACAACTACGGCACGCCGCCGCTGGCGCTGGTCTCCGGCCGCGGCGCGGTCGTGGTCGACGACACCGGCCGGGAGTACGTCGACCTGCTCGGCGGCATCGCGGTCAACGTGCTCGGGCACGCCCACCCGGCGGTGGTGGCGGCGGTGAGCCGGCAGGTCGCCACCCTCGGCCACGTGTCCAACCTGTACGTGGCCGAACCGCCGGTGGCGCTCGCGGAGCTGCTGCTGGCGCTGGCCGGCCGGCCCGGGCGGGTGTTCTTCGCCAACTCCGGCGCGGAGGCCAACGAGGCGGCGTTCAAGCTGTCCCGGCGGACCGGCCGCTCGCACGTGGTGGCCACCGACGGCGGCTTCCACGGCCGGACGATGGGCGCGTTGGCGCTCACCGGGCAGCCGGCCAAGGCCGATCCGTTCCGACCGCTGCCCGGTGAGGTCACCCACGTCCCGTACGGCGACGCCGCGGCGCTGGCCGACGCGGTCACCGACCGCACCGCGATGGTGATCGTCGAGCCGATCCAGGGCGAGAACGGTGTGGTCGTGCCGCCGGCCGGTTACCTGGCCGAGGCCCGGCGGATCACCGCCCGGCACGGCGCGCTGCTGGTGCTGGACGAGGTGCAGACCGGCATGGGTCGCACCGGACACTGGTTCGCCCACCAGGCCGACCAGGTCGAGCCGGACGTGGTGACGCTGGCCAAGGGCCTCGGCGGTGGCCTGCCGATCGGCGCCTGCCTGGCCTTCGGTGACGCGGCGGAGCTGCTCGGGCCGGGCAGTCACGGCAGCACCTTCGGCGGCAACCCGGTCAGCTGCGCGGCGGCCCTGGCGGTGGTCTCCACCATCGCCGGCGAGGGCCTGCTGGACCACGTCAAGCGGGTCGGTGAGCGGATCCGGCGCGGTGTCGAGGAGCTGGGCCATCCGCTGGTGGCCGAGGTCCGCGGTGCCGGCCTGCTGCTCGGTCTGGTGCTGCGGGCGCCGGTCGCGGGCGCCACCGCCGACGCGTTGCGCGCGGCGGGCTTCCTGGTCAACCCGGTCAAGCCGGAGGTGATCCGGCTGGCCCCGCCGCTGATCCTCACCGCCGAGCAGGTCGACGCCTTCCTGGCCGCCCTGCCGGCGGCCCTGGACGCGGCCACCCCGGCCGGCCAGGCCACCGGCGCCGGCCAGGTCACCCATGCCGGCCAGGCCACCCCGGGCACTCCGACCCGCCAGGCCGGCGTGCCGGCGGCCCGGGGCGCGGCGGCCGGGAACACCCACGACGTACCGGATGGCAGGTCATGATCCGACACCTGTTGCGCGACGACGACCTCGACCCGGTCGAGCAGGCGGCCGTGCTCGACCTGGCCGCCCGGATGAAGGCCGACCGGTTCGGCCACCGCCCACTGACCGGCCCGCGATCGGTGGCGGTGCTGTTCGACAAGCAGAGCCTGCGCACCCGGGTCTCGTTCGACGCCGGGATCGCCGAGCTGGGCGGTCACCCGATGGTGCTGGACACCCAGCTCACCCACTTCGGTCGGGGCGAGACCCTGGCCGACGCGGCGCGGGTGCTGTCCCGGTACGTGGCGGCGATCGTGCTGCGTACCCACGGTGACGAGCGGATCACCGAACTCGCCGCCGGCGCCACGGTGCCGGTGGTGAACGCGCTGACCGACGGCTTCCACCCGTGCCAACTACTGGCCGACCTGCTCACCGTCCGCGAGCGGTTCGGCGACACCACCGGCCGGACCCTGGCGTTCGTCGGCGACGCCGGCAACAACATGGCCCAGTCGTACCTGCTCGCCGGCGCGACCGCCGGGATGCACGTACGGGTGGCCGGGCCGGTCGGGCACGACCCGGCGCTGGAGGTGCTGGCCCGGGCCGCGAAGATCGCGGCCGGCACCGGCGGATCGGTCCGGCTGCTGCGCGACCCGGCCGCGGCGGTGGCCGACGCGCAGGTCGTCGCCACCGACACCTGGACCTCGATGGGGCAGGAGAACGACGGCCGGGACCGGCTCACCCCGTTCCTGCCGTACCAGGTCAACAAGGAGCTGCTGGCCGGCGCCGCGCCGGACGCGATCGTGCTGCACTGCCTGCCGGCGCACCGCGGCGAGGAGATCACCGACGACGTGCTCGACGGGCCGAGCAGCGCCGTGTTCGACCAGGCGGAGAACCGGCTGCACGCGCAGAAGGCGGTGCTGACCTGGCTGCTGCGCGAGTCGGGGGGTGCCCGGTGACCGGCCCGTCGACCCGGGCCGCCCGGCACGCCCGGATCGTCGAGCTGATCCGGGGCACCCCGGTCCGGTCGCAGACCGAGTTGGCCGATCTGCTGGCCGCCGAGGGCGTCGCGGTCACCCAGGCAACCCTCTCCCGGGACCTGGAGGAACTCGGCGCGGTGAAGGTACGCGGGGGCGACGGGCCGGCCGTCTACCTCATCCCCGAGGACGGCCACCGGCCGCTGCGGGACGCCGAGCAGGCACCGGCCCGGCTGGTCCGGCTGCTGCGCGAACTGCTCAACGGGACCGACGCCAGCGGCAACATCGCCGTCCTGCGTACCCCGCCGGGCGCGGCGCAGTACCTGGCCAGCGCGTTGGACCGGGCGGGACTGCCGGAGGTGGTCGGCACCATCGCCGGCGACGACACCGTCGTCGTGGTGGCCCGGGAGAACGTCGGCGGCGCGGCGCTGGCCGAGAAGCTCGCCGGGTGGGCGGTCCCGCCGGCCGGTTCGGCGACCATCGAGACGGACTGATGTCGTCCGGTGACCACGACAGTGACTCCTCCGATGCCTGAAGGCACCGGCTTTTCAGGCCGCGGGTGCGGCCTGACGGGCAAGCCCTGCCCGCAGGATGTTGCTGGCCGCGTTCACGTCGGCGTGGGCGGTGTGCCCGCAGGCGACGCACCGGAATTCGGCTTGGGTGACGCGGTTCTGC